>DATGRZ010000424.1:0-3464 GCA_035303065.1 Ruania sp. | reverse complement strand
CGGCGCGGGGGAAGTCCAACGGCGACTGCAGGAACGAGGCGGACACCAGGTCGTAGTCACCGTCCGGGGTCCAGGTGGCCAGGTCGGCCTGCACCCAGCGGACCAGGTCGGGGTCGAGCCCGCGTTCGGCGGCAGCGCGGGCGGCCCGGTCCAGCGCGGTGGCGGCGATGTCCACACCGGTGGTCTGCCAGCCACGCTCGGCCAGCCAGATCGCGTCGGCGCCCTCGCCGCAGCCCAGGTCGAGCGCGCGGCCGGGGGGCAGGTCGGCGGCCAGGGTGGCCAGCTGGGTGTTCACCCGGCCGGACCACACCGGTTCCGCGCCGGAGTAGCGCTCCTCCCAGTACTCGGCCGGGTCGCTGCCGGGGTCAGTAGGTTCGTGCTGGTGCTCGGGGCCTTCGGTGGTGGTCACGGTTCCAGGGTCGTCAGTGCCGCTCCGGGACGCAAGGGCTCGTGCCGAACGGCACACTGTGCCGCTGGTACTGTCCCTTGGGGAAACTGCCGGCAGATCGAGGGGCGCTGAGAGCCACGCAGCAACGACAGACGTGGGGGGCACTGACCCGTCAGGTTCCTGGCATCACGCAGATCCAGCCGGCCCAGAGCCCGGCGATGGGCACACTGGTCGACAGGCTGGTCGAGCTGCCCACCCGCCGGGGGGCGCTGCCGCCCAAGCGCGAGGATCGGCTGGCGGTCATCGAGTCGGTCGCGGCGGGTCCGGCCAAGCGAAAGATCACGCGGGCACGTGAGGCAGACAGTGAGCGGCGAGCGACGGCCATCAAGGCGATGCAGCCGCGCCATGCGTCCGTGTGGACCACCATCGCTGTGCTGCTCACCGTGGCCGGGATCGTGCTGTTCCTGCCGGACCCGTTCTTCGATGTGTTCCGTCGGCCGGTCGAGACGCTCACCGGTCAGGCCTCGAGCTACTACGTCGAGCTCTACGAGGGTGGCCTCGTCGCCCTCGCCGGTGTGATGCTGGCGGCCGGCGTGGCCATCCACTGGTGGCTCGAGGTGCACCGACCTCGGGCACTGCCGTACTCCTACGGGATCTACATCCCGTACCTGCTGTTCGGCATCCCTGCCGCCGCCGGGCTGGTGGCACGCTGGATCGGCTTCGACATGCCCGGCCCGCTGGCGACTCTCGGGGTCTGGCTGGCGGTCGGGGCGACGGCCGCGCTCGCGGTGCTGCTGGTGTTCTCCTGGCGCAGCCCGTCGGCAATCCGAGCCGTGTGGTACGACAGCGAGCAGGCACGAAACCTGGACCGGCAGTTCCGCACCGAGGTCCGCCACGCGATCTACGACAACGAGCACGTGCACCTGGATGCCTACCGCGCCCAGGCCCTCGAAGGCATCCGTCTGCTGTACGCCCACGGACTGACCGATGCCGAGGGTGCGCTGTGGATGCTCCAGGAGATCTCCCCGCAGAGCGCCCCGGCGGCAGGCTGAGCCGGCAACGATCGCCCCCGGCTCGGCGAGCGCCACGACCCCACGACAGGACGGGTCAGCGGTCACCCCGCTCGCTGCGCACCAGCTCGCGCACTGCCGGAGCGACCTCCTCGCCGAAGGTCGTGATCGCGGCCGGATCGTCACCGCCGAGGATGAACGCGCTGATGCCGTGCTCCAGCACCAGGCTGGTGAGCTGGTCCACCCACTGCGCCACCGGTCCGGCGAAGAGCTGCTGGCTGCCGGACTCCCGGAACCGACCGCCGATGTTGAGCATGCGGCGGATCTGGGTCGGGTCGCGCCCTGCCTCCTGTGCGGCCGCGTCGATGGTGGCGTTGGCGTCGGCGATCTGCTGCAGTCCGCCGAGGTAGGCCAGAGTCGGTAGCCAGCCGTCGGCCTGCCGGCCGATCAGGTGCAGCATCCGCGGCCGGAGTCCCCCGACCCAGATGTTGATGTCGTGCGCGGGTGCGGGGCCCCGCTTGGCGCCGGCGACCCGGTGCACCGTCCCGTCCACCACCAGCCGCTGGGTGGCGCCGGCGTCCCAGATCCCGCGGAGGATCTCGATCGCCTCGGACAGGCCGATGACGGCCTCACCCGGGGTCAGGCGGGTGCCACCCATCGCCACGACGGGGTCCCAGAACCCGCCCGCGCCCAGACCCACTTCGACCCTGCCACCGGAGAGCAGGTCCAGGCTCGCCGCCGACCGGGCCAGCACCGCCGGCTGGCGCAGCGGAAGGTTCAGCACGTTCCCGGCGAGGCGGATGCGTTCGGTACGGGCGGCGAGGTAGGACAGCAGCGTCCAGGTGTCCAGGAACGCGGGCTGGTACAGGTGGTCCTGGAACGTGGCCAGGTCCAGGCCGGCGCGCTCAGCGAGCTGGGTCAGGGCGACGACACTCTCCGGCGCTCGGTTGCTCGGTGTGATGAACGCTCCGAAGAGCAGGTCATGTCCGTAGTCCGTCACAGGTCCTCACCGTGGTGGTCTGCCTGGGTCTCACCCGGGACGGCGGTCCACAGGTGTACATGTACCGGAACCGGGGCACAGTAGGTGCTATTCCAGGCAGCCGGCCGCGCACTGGCCCTGCGGCCCAGACAGGGTCTCATCGACTGGCGGCGTTCGCCTCGTGCTCGGCGAGCAGCCAGTCGGGGGCATCCCGCAGGCGCGGATCCTGCTCACCCGTGCCGGCCGCGAGGGCGTCCAGGTAGGCGCGGTCGGCAGCCAGCCGTCCCGTCGGGCTGTCCTGGGTGTCGGCGTACGCGGGGCTGCCGTGCCCGGGGACGAGCACCTGCGCCCGTGCCACGTACGGCGCGAGCCGCTCCAGCCCGCGGACGTAGGCGTCGATCCCGGTCTCCGCACACAGCGGGATCTCTGTCTCCGAGAGCATGTCCCCGGCGAGCAGCACCCGCACCTCCGGCAGCCACAGCGCCCCGTGCCCTGGGGAGTGCCCGTGGTGCACGACGACCTCGGCGACCGGACCGGACCAGGGCAGCTGGGCGCCGTCGAGCTCCTGGACCTGACCGGCGAGCGCGCGTAGCTCCGCCGGCAGGGTCGGTGCCAGCGCGGTACGGATCTCGGTCAGCTGCGCTCGGGCCGTGGCTGCCGCCGACGGCGTAGCCAGCCGGGGCGCCGGCCCGAACCGGGGGTGCCAGAGCAGGTGGTCGTGGTGCGCGTGCGTGGCCCAGCCCAGCTCGACCCGTAGGTCGCGCGCCGTGAGCAGGTCGGCGATGCCCCCGAGCTCGTCGGCGTGCCAGGCAGGATCGACCAGCAGGGCACGCTTGCCGTCGTGCACCACGGTGGAGGTGGTGCACATCGTGCGCGAGGTGAGCACCAGCACTCCGGGGGCCACGTCGATCGGCGCTGTCATCCGGCCAGCCTCGCATGTGCGCGCTGTGCGGCCCCTGCACCCCACCGGGATGGTCGGGCACGCACCTCAAGGTGCCTTTTGTACGCGCCTCAAAACTCACTCATCATGGTGTTACGCACTACTAGTGAGGTGATGAACATGACAACGCAGGCACCCGACGCCAAC
>DATGRZ010000423.1:0-2130 GCA_035303065.1 Ruania sp. | reverse complement strand
CGGCAGGGGACCTCGCAGGGTTGACGGTCGCGATCAGCGCCGGTGGTACACGGGAAGCGCTGGATCCGGTGCGTTTTCTCGGCAACCGCTCCTCGGGCCGGCAAGGGGTGGAGGTAGCCCGGGTCGCTGCGCAGCGAGGTGCCCGTGTGCATCTGGCCGCGGCGAACGTGGACTCTGCGCTGCTGCCCGAGGGCGTGACGGTGCACCCGGTGGAGTCCACCGAGGAGCTGCAGGCAACGATGACGTCGCTGGCGGCTGATGCAGACGTGCTGGTGATGGCCGCGGCAGTGGCGGACTTCCGGCCGGCGCAGGAAGCCGGGAGCAAGACGAAGAAGCGCGCGGACGGCACGGTGGCACCGATCGAGCTGGTGCAGAACCCGGACATCCTTGCAGGTCTCGTCACGGGCCGGCGCCCTGGGCAGGTCGTCGTCGGGTTCGCTGCGGAGACCGGTGACGAGCACGGTTCGGTGCTTGAGCACGGCCGAGCCAAGGCCCGGCGGAAGGGGGCAGACCTGCTCGCCGTGAACGCCGTCGGGCAGGATACAGGCTTCGGCGACGTGCCGAACGCGGTGCACCTGCTGGATGCTGCCGGGGAGCAGGTCGGGGCAGCGAGCGGGAGCAAGCACGAGGTTGCTGCCGCGATCTGGGATGCGGTCGGGACGCTGCTCGCAGAGCGGTCGAGCACTGGGCGTGGCGACGTGGCCACCCCGGGGACCGGTACAGTCGGCACGTGACTTTGCGCCTCTTCACCTCTGAGTCCGTCACCGAGGGGCACCCCGACAAGGTGGCGGACCTGATCTCGGACTCGATCCTGGACGCCATGCTCGGTGCTGACCCACAGTCGCGGGTAGCGGTCGAGACGCTGGTGACGACCGGGCTCGTGCACGTGGCCGGTGAGGTCACCACCTCCAGCTATGTGGAGATCCCGAGACTCGTTCGGTCGGTGGTGAACCAGATCGGGTACACCTCCTCCGACATCGGGTTCGACGGCGACTCGTGCGGGATCTCGTTGTCGATCGGGCAGCAGTCCAGCGACATCGCGCAAGGGGTCGACAAGTCGCTGGAGTCGCGCACGGACAGCTCAGACCACTCCGAGTACGACCTGCAGGGCGCGGGTGACCAGGGGTTGATGTTCGGCTACGCCACTGACGAGACCCCGGAACTGATGCCGCTGCCGATCCTGCTGGCGCACCGGATCTCGGCCCGTCTCGCGCAGGTGCGCAAGGCGGGAGCGATCCCGGGGCTGCGGCCTGATGGGAAGACGCAGGTGACGATCGGGTATGACGGCGACCGGCCAGTGGCGCTGGACACGGTGGTCCTCTCGACGCAGCACGAGGCCAGCCTCCGGCTGGAGGACCAGCTGACACCTGCTGTCCGGCAGGAGGTCGTCGAGCACGTCGTGGCGCCGCTGGCCGAACAGCTGGGCCTGGACGTGAGCGACTACCGGTTGCTGGTGAACCCGACGGGCACGTTCGTGATCGGCGGGCCGATGGGCGATGCAGGCCTGACAGGCCGAAAGATCATCGTCGACACCTACGGTGGCATGTCACGTCATGGTGGGGGAGCGTTCAGCGGTAAGGACCCGTCGAAGGTGGATCGGTCCGCCAGCTATGCCATGCGCTGGGTGGCGAAGAACGTAGTGGCGGCCGGTCTGGCACGCCGGTGCGAGGTGCAGGTGTCCTACGCCATCGGGCGGGCGCACCCGATCGCCATCTACGTGGAGACCTTCGGCACGGAGACGGTGCCGACCACCCAGATCGCGACAGCGATCCGTCAGGTCTTCGACCTGCGGCCGGCGGCGATCATCCATGAGCTGGAGCTGCTCCGACCGATCTACGCACTCACCTCGAACTACGGCCACTTCGGCCGTGAGCTTCCCGAGTTCACCTGGGAGCAGACCGACCGCGTGGAACAGCTCAAGGCCGCAATCGCGGGCTGACCGGTCGTCAACGAGCCGGCACCGGTACGCACTCACATGGTGGCCGCTCCGGCCCTTCGTCTCACTCTCGTTGCGGTGGTCGTCGCTGTGGGTGTGCTGGTTTCTGGTCGGGTTCTGGTGGTGGCGGGCCTGGTGGTGGCGGGCTTGGTGGTGGAGCAGTCTGTAGTGTCCGGCCGTCGGGGTCGGTGAAC
>DATGRZ010000422.1:0-3801 GCA_035303065.1 Ruania sp. | reverse complement strand
ACCTCGTGCACGAACCCGGTCAGGTCGCTCTCCGCACCGCTGGCGAACGTCTCCTGCCAGTCCGGGTAGGTGATCAGTGCGGCGGCAGCGAAGGTGATGAAGTAGCTGACTGCCACGACCGGGCGGAGCACATTGATCAGCTCCACCGCAGCCACCTGCTCACTGAGCAGTTCACCGTCGGTGTCCCGGAACTCCGCGATCACTGCCAGCGCGCTGCCGGTCGGCGCCGCCAGCGCACCAGTGCGCACCGCCCGCACCAGACCGACCGCCCACGCCTCGGTGCGCCGCCGCAACGCCCGGGCGGCCCAGTTCCCCGGCCCGAGCAGGCCGATCCAGTCCACCATCACGGACAGCTCCCGGGCGCGGTGGCGCACGCTGGTGCCGGCCAGGGGGACCCCGGCCCAGCGCAGCGCAGTGCGGGTGAGCAGCAGCTCGGCCTGGTCGTGCAGCACTACCTGATCCTGGGTGGCCCAGTACCCCGATGCCCGGGCGAAGTCCTCGGCGAACGTGTCCACGATCGTGCCCGCGTCCGAGGAGGTGAGCAGAGCGCGAAACATCGCCTTGCGATGCCGGTGCGCTCCGCCGTCAAGCCCCTGGACGGACCCTACGTCCTGGAGCAGGTGCTGCATGAACGTGGGCACGGCACCGGACCGGGTGAAAAGGCCCTGGCCGTTGTAGAACAGGGAGGAGGCCTCGGCACCCCGAAGAAACGTCACCGCCCGGCCGGCCACACCGGTGCTGAAGGCATCGGTGCCGAGCTCGTCACAGGTGCGGGTGACGAACGCGTACCCCTGGCTGAGCAGGGCGGACAGTCGGCGGAGCGGAACCTGCGGGATCATCTCTCGACCGTGGCACCGATCGGCGGGCTCCGCGAGGCGAGCGCTGCCCACCGTCTCCCGGCACCACGGACTGCCACGCAGCGTCAGACCACCTCAGCGGTGCCGGGCGACCCGCGCCTCCAGACCCACCCGGACCGAGGGCCACTCGTGCTCCAGCACGGAGAACACGACGGTGTCCCGCAGGGTGCCGTCGGCGCGGACCTTGTGGTTGCGCAGCACGCCGTCCTGCTTCGCGCCCAACCGGGCGATCGCGGCCCGGGAGGCGTGGTTGTGCCAGTCGGTGCGGAACTCCACTGCCACGCACCCCAGCGTCTCGAAGGCCCTGCGCAGCAACAACAGCTTGGCGGCCGGATTGATCCCGGTCCCTTGGGCACGCGGCCCGATCCAGGTGCTGCCGATCTCCAGCCGTCGGTTCGGCTCGTCCAGGTTCAGGTAGGTCGTCATCCCGACGGCCCGGCCAGCTGCGGTGTCCAGGATGGCCCACGGCGCCAGCCGGCCCTCGCTCTGCAGCGCCAGGCGGGCCCGGATCTCGCCGGCCATCTGCTCCGGGTCAGGCACGCTGGCGTACCAGGTGCGCACCAGCTGCTCGGCCGTCACCGCCTGGGCGAGGTCTTTCTCGTGCCCGGGGTCGAGCTGCTCGAGCACCACCAGGTCGTTGCGGAGCGTGGGCGTCTCGGCGTAGCTCACCGGCCGAGCGTAGCCGATCCGGTTTCCGGTGCTGCACTGCCCGGGTTCTCGACGGAAGGGCTATCTGGGCGTTCGCGAGTCCACAGAGCGTGTGCCGCGCCGCCCTCCGGTGAGCGGTGCCAGGCCCCAGAGGACGAAGAAGAACAGCAGCGCCACTCCGGCGGCTACCGTTCCCGCGAGCGTGGACTCCACTGCGGCGAACGCGATCCATACCACGCCGCAGATCGTCAGCGCCAGGGTGGCCAGACCGGCACGGGCGGTGCGGTTCGCCGCGGCCAGCAACCAGGGCCGCTCCCCCAGGTAGAACACGCTGCGGTGGAAGGCGACCGGGGCGATGAGGAAGGCGGTGGCGACCACGGCGCCAGCCAGCACCCACAGGTACACGGTGCGCATCGTCTCGTCGAGCTCGCCGAACCGGGCGGAGAACGGGATGGTGAGCAGAAAACCGGTGAGGATCTGCACCCCGGTCTGGGCTACCCGCAGCTCCTGCAGCAGCTCGTTCCACTTCCGGTCCAGGCGTCTGCTCTGCCCCTGCGCGGGCTGGTCCGCGCTGTCTGCGGGCTCATCCATGGGTTCTGGACGCGTCATCGGTCTCTCCCGCCGGTCGTGGCCCTCGCCGGGTCGACAGTACGCGTCGAACGCCGCCACAGCGCGACGGCACCGAGTCCGATCAGCAGCGGCCCGGCCACGGTGAACACCCGCCAGATGATCAGGGCCGCCAGCGCCGGCTCCTGCACCGCGTCACCGCCGGCGGCGACCAGAGACGCCAAGACCACCATGTCCACGATGCCCAGGCCGGACATCGCGAAGGCGGTCAGCGGGTAGGCGAACAGGAATGCGATGGCCACGTCCAGCACGGAGAGCTGGTCCGGACCCAGGCCCACGAACCGCAACGCTGCGAGCATGATCGACAGGTCGGCGAGCAGCATCACCAGCAGCGCAGCCACCGCCCGGGGGAAGGCGTAGCCAAAGCGGGCCGCGACCTCCCCGCGGAACCGGATGCACCCGGCCGCCCATCTCTCTGGGTCTACGGCCGGGCGCACCCGGTGCACCAGCCGGCCACCGGTGCGCCCCAACCAGGCGGCCCAGCTGTCGGTGCGCAGCAGCAGCACCAGGGCAGTGGCCAGGGCCGCCGCGATCGCCAGGCTGATCAGGTCCAGCCAGCGCAGCCCGAGCGAGCGGCCAGCTGCCAGCACGATCACGAACCCGAACAGCGGGGCGGAGAACCGCACCAAGAAGAAGCTGAGCGCATTCATCAACGTGCCGGCCACCGCGCGGCCGGGCGGCACCTGCCAGGACTTGAACATCGCCACCCGGAGCACCATGTCACCCGGCGGCGGGGCGAACGCGGCCATCGTGGCGGCGCCCAGGTCGTTGACGGTCGCCCGGTACAGGTTCACCCCGGGGATGTAGAACGCCAGCGGGGCCGCGTTCGCCACCTGCCGCACCGCTAGCAGCGCGAGCAGCACGAACGGCTGCCACCAGGTGAGGTGACCCATCGCCCGCCACACCGCCGTCCACTCGATGCGGCCGATGAGCCGGGCGACCCCGATGGTGACCACGACGACGATGACCCACAGCAGCAACTGGCGCACCCGGCTGCGGCCACGTCCGCTCGGGACCGGTAGCTCCCCGAATCCTGGTGCGTCCGCGGGATCGGGTGGCTCCTCCCCTGGCCCGCTCATCTCACGCCGCCGCTCACGGGCTGACGCAGGATGGTGCGCAACCGGTGCGAGGCAGTGCGGCGCACGTCGGAGAGGTAGATCTCGTGGTGCTTGCCAGCCAGGGTGAACCCATGGGCGGGGAGGACCTCGTGGTGCAGCTGCGCGAGCACCTCGGCCTCAGCGTCGAAGGGGCCTACGTGCAGGGTCTGCACACAGCGTGCCTCGGTGAGCTCCTCGAGCCGCACCTCGGCCAGCCGGGGTGGCGACTTGGTGCGACCCACCTGCTCGATCGCCGCGTCAACCATCGTGGGCGGTACCCAGTCGGGCACGAGCAGCAGGAGGGTCCAGTCCCAGGCGGACTTGTCCCGCGCGGTGGTGAAGGTGCTCATGTCCTCGGCCCACCACAGCCCCTCCAGCGGTGGCACCACGTAGTCCCGGCCGAGCTCGTTCTTCGAGGCAAACTTCAGCGTGTAGGCCACCGGGTAGAGGCTCTCGACGGCGGTGGTGAAGGTGGCGGTGTTCGGGTCGCCGTGGCCGTCGATCATCAGGTAGCGGCGGGTGGGCACGTCCAGCACGCGGAACACACCCCGCCGGGCGAGGTAGGAGTCGAG
>DATGRZ010000421.1:0-4152 GCA_035303065.1 Ruania sp. | reverse complement strand
CGTCACCAGCCTCGGGTACACCTACCGGTCCGCCCGGGATGCGGTGCGGCTGCTGCTCAGCCGCGAACTCAGGCCGAGCGCCCTGGTGGTCGGAAACGTCAACGCCGGTATCGGTGCACAGACCGAGGCTGCGCAGATGGGTCTGGCCGTGCCCGAGGACCTGTCCGTGGTGGCCATCCACGACATCTGGCCCGCGATCACCTGCAGCCCTGCGCTGACCACGGTGCGGCTGCCGATGGCCCGGCTCGGTTCCACGGCAGTGGACGTGCTGCTCTCCGGGCTGGAGAGTCCGGACAGCAGCAGCCGGGTGGTCGACGACCCGGCGCCGGAGCTGGTGCTGCGCGCATCCACCACTGCGCCCAGCAGCGACTGACCACCCGGTCCTCGACCGGTCGGTGGCCAGCGTCGCCGGAGCGCCGGCCTCAGGGCAACGGATGGCCGCCGGCCTCACTGGCGGTGTGCGCCGCCTCGAGCACTGCCATGGTCCGCAGCACGTCGGTGGCCGCGGTCGGCAGGGTGGCTGCGGCTCCGCCGAGAAAACGCTGCAACGTGCCCATCGAGCCGATGAACGCATCCGGGAACCAGGACCCGGCCACCTCCACTGTGCGCCAGCCGTCGCCGGTGGTCACCTCCACGAGGTCCGGCCCGCCGCGTGGGTAGTCCAGCAGCAGCCCGAGCTGCACACGGACGGCACCGTGGGTGCCGTGCCAGAGGACCGCAGCCTCCTGGCGGTGGTCACCGAAGGTGTGGTCGTGGTTGGTGCTGATCGTCACCCGCAGCGGGCGGTCCGCATAGTGCAGCAGGTAGGCGGTGCGGGTGCTGGCCAGGTCCGGGGAGGCGGGGTGTCCCACGGTGACGGCGCTGACACCGCTGGGGTCGCCGACGAACGAGCGCACCAGGTCGACGTAGTGCACCGAGTGCATCGGCATCTCCATGCGCTCCAGGCCGAAGACGCTGGGGAACAGCTCCCAGGGCGTCTGCACCCGCACGAGCACCTCCAGGTCGACCAGATCGCCGATCATGCCCTCGGCGATCAGCTGCCGGGCGGCCCGCACCTGCGGGGCGAACCTCAGCTGGGTGTTCACCGCCGGCACCAGCTCCCGGCGCCGGATGACGTCCACCAGCTGTTGTGCCTGGGCATAGGTGTAGCCGAGCGGCTTCTGCAGCTGTACGGCCGCGCCGTGGGGCAGCGCCTGGAGGATCGTGGCGAAGGCGTCCGGCATCACCGCCACGTCGTAGACGACGTCGCTGCCGTGCGTAGCCACCGCCTCGGTGATGTTGCTGTGGCTGGTCGGCACGTCGAAGTCCGCGGCCAGACGTGCCGCCTTGTCGGCATCCACGTCCACGACCGCCGCTACCGGGAAACCGGCCTTACGGTAGGCGGGCAGGTGCGCGTCCCGGGCGATGCCGCCGGCACCGACGAGCACGATCGGCCGCGTCTGGGTCGGCGGGTCGGCCAGGTAGGCGGGGTCCGGGTCGCGTTCGGGCAGCATCAGTGCTCCAGGGCGTAGGTGCGGGTCGCGGTCTCGTGCCGCAGCTGCAGCGCCTGCTCGGCGGGCAGGCGGTCCACTGCCGCGGTCAGGGTGCTCATCGTGGCCGCCGTGCCTCCGGAGACCGTGCACACCGGCCAGTCGCTGCCGAGCATCAGCCGCTGCGAGCCGAACGCAGCCAGTGCGGTGCTCAGCACCGCATCCAGCTGGTCGGCGGAGACAGCGGCAGGGGCGTCGGCCCGGTAGATCCCGGAGACCTTGGCCACCACGTTCGGGCAGGCGCCGACCTGCGCGATCTGCTCCTCCCAACGGCGGTAGTCCTCCGGCAGACCCACCGGCGGCTTGCCGAGGTGGTCCAGCACGAACGTCAGACCGGGGTGCTCGCCGGCGAGGTGGACGAGGTTCTCCAGGTGCCGGGGGAGGACCGCCACGTAGTCGAGCGGCACGCCAGCCGCCTCCAGCGCGCTGAGGCTCGCCCGCTGCTCCGCACCGAGGATCCAGTCCGGGTCCGGCCGGTCGTGGGTGAGGTTGCGGACGCCGACGAACCCGGAGCGTCCCTGCAGCTCGCGCAGCTGCGTGGTCACGGTGGTCGGATCCTGCAGCGGCAGGTAGCACACCGCTCCGGCCAGCCGGTCGTCGGCTGCGACCAGGTCGAGCAGATAGGCGGTCTCGGCCATCGTCTCGTCGGCCTGCACCAGCACAGCGCGCTGGAGGCCGAAAGGTTCCAGGGCAGCGAACGCCTGGTCCAGGCTGTGGTCGGCCCGCAGTGGCTCGGGGGCCGCGTCCAACCACTGGTAACGGGAGCGGGCACGGTCCCAGACGTGCAGGTGGGCATCGATCACCGGCGGTCACCTCGTTTGTTCACGACGTACAGGTGGATCAGTGACAGCACGGTATCGCCGTCCTGGTTGACGACCGTGACCTGCTCGTCCACCCGGCCCAGGTGGGGGCGGCGCGGGTGGTCGGTGATCGTGGTGATCTCCGCGCGCACCGTGATGCTGTCGCCCAGGAACACCGGCTTGATGAACCGGATCCGGTCATACCCGTAGCTCATCGCCTGCGGGTTGACGTCGCCAGCGGTCATACCCACGGCGACGGCGATCACCAGGGTGCCGTGCGCGATCCGCCCGGGCAGCCCCGCTTCCTGCTGGCACCAGCGCTCGTCCATGTGGTGCGGGAAGAAGTCACCGGTCTGGCCGGCGTGCAGCACCACGTCAGCCTCGGTGATCTGCCGGCTCAGGGTGTGCCGCACCTCGCCGACCTCGTAGTCCTCCAGGTAACGATCAACAACCTGCATGCTCTGCCTCTTCTGCTGTCAATGTTGCGAACATCTGGTCCAGGTCCGCCAGCACGGGCGCCGCGGCCTCCCGGTCCAGCAGCCCGCGGTGCACCCGTGCGCAGGCGGAATCCTGGACGGCCATGTAGCCCGGGTGCCGGGGCCGGAGGCTGGCCAGGTCGAGCGTCCGGCGCGTGCCACTGAAGAAACCGGCAGTGAGCGCGTCCAGCTCGGGGTCCTCCCAGGCGGCCAGGTGACCGGGCTGACCACCGCTGCGCGTGTACACCCCACGCTGCACCTCGCCCTGGGCGACCCAGGTGGCGAACTCGACCGCGGCGCCCAGGTGCGTTGCCCGGGCCGAGACCGCCAGCCCGGCGCCGCCGAGCATCGACCCCCGAGGTCCGCCGTCGACCTCTGGGATGTCCGCCCAGCGCAGCAGGTGGTCGCGAAAACCGGAGCGGGCGTAGTTGGTGTAGCCATACAGCAGCGGTGCGTAGGCGTACTGGTCGTCGCTGGCGAGCTGGTCGGCCACCTGGATCGGGTTCATCCGCAGGCACGGTTCGGGAACCAGGTCCCGTAGCCGGCACAGCAGGTCCCAGGCGGCAGCGAACGCCTCCGGTTCGCCGAACCGCCCCTGCCCGGCATCGCGCCCCTGCAGCCCTGAGGTGAGGGTGAAGGTGGAGGCGAACGCGTCGATCGGCTTGGCCGGCCAGAGCACCACACCCTCAGCGGCCAGGTCGAGCACATCGGTCCAGGTGCGCGGCGGCGTCCCGAGCAGGTCCGGGCGGTAGGCGGCCACCTGGGCGGCGGCGTCGATGGCCAGTCCGTAGCGTTCGCCCCGCCAGCGGTAGGTGTCCGCGCTGCGCCCGACGAACTGCCCGTCGTCCCCGTCCGGCAGGACGGCCAGCAGACCTGCCTCCGCCGCCTCCGGGATGTGCGGGTGGTCGATGACCAGCAGGTCGTAGTACGCCGTCAACGACTCCAGCCCCTGGTCCGCGAACGCCTGCAACGACCTGCTGTGCCACTCGATGGACACGTCGTGGGACTGGGCATAGGCGCGTGATGCGGCCTCGATGCTGGACCGACCACGCTCGTGGTCCCAGGTGATGCCCTGCAGCTGCACGGTCATGATGTGGTCCCTGCGGCCTGGGCGGTGAGCTCGTCGTAGACCTGCTCGGTGTCGGCGCCGAGCAGGGGCGCCGCACCCTGGCCCCAGAGGCGCTGGCCGTCGATCCGCAACGGCAACCGGGTGGTGGTGACCTCGGTGCGGCTGCCGTCGGGCTCCTCGCGAGCCAAGGTCTGCACCATGTCGGCCGCACGGAACCCGTCGTGCTCGACCAGCTCGTCGACAGTGTGCAACGGGGCGCACCACACGTCGGCAGCGTC
>DATGRZ010000420.1:0-5294 GCA_035303065.1 Ruania sp. | reverse complement strand
CGACTGCTCCAGGGCCTGCAGGTACCGGTGCGCGGGCTGATCGGACCATGGAGCCACAAGTACCCGCACCTGGGTGAGCCGGGGCCGGCGATCGGCTTCCTGCAGGAGGTGGTCGGCTGGTGGGACCACTGGCTCAAGGACCGCACCGACAACGGTGCGATGGACGGACCAGCGTTGACCATCTGGATGCAGGATGCCGCTCCGCCCGCGACCACCTATGCCGATCGGCCCGGACGCTGGGTAGGCGAACCCGCCTGGCCCAGCGACCGCATCACGCCCACCACCTATCCGCTGGAGCTGCACCGGATGCTGCCGCCCGGGACCAGGCCGCAGGAGCAGCCCGCATCTGTGCAGTCACCGCTCTCCGTGGGCCAGTTCGCCGGAAAGTGGTGCTCCTACAACGCGCCTCCGGACATGCCGTACGACCAGCGCGAGGAGGACGGCGGGTCGCTGGTCTTCACCAGTGCCGAGCTGACCGAGACGCTCGAGGTCCTTGGGGCACCTGCGGTCGACCTCGAGGTCGCCGTCGACCAGCCGGTCGCACAGCTGGTCGTGCGGCTCTCCGACGTGGCCCCGGACGGTGCCGCCACCCGGGTCAGCTACGGCGTGCGCAACCTGAACCACTACCGTGGCGACCACGACCCGGCGCTGCTGCATCCCGGCGAACGACAACAGGTGCGCGTGGTGCTCAACGGCATGGCCCAGTCCTTCCCACCCGGGCACCGGCTGCGGGTGTCCGTGTCCACCTCCTACTGGCCAGTGGTGTGGCCACCACCGGAGCCAGTACGCCTGACCGTCTACCCGGCGCGCAGCACCCTGGTGCTACCGGTGCGGCCGACCGACGCCGATGCCGGTGAGGTGGCACCGACATTCGGCGAACCCGAGGGCGCACCCCCGCTGGAGGCCACAGCGATCAAGCCGGGGGAGCAGGGCTGGCGGGTGAGCCGGGACATGGTGGACCTCTCCGGGGAGCTGGACGTGGTCAAGGATCTCGGCGTGGTGCACTTCGAGCACATCGACCTGTTGGTGCGCCGCAGCGCGCGGGAACGCTACCGGTTCGTGGCCGACGACTTCTCCTCGGTGCGTGGGGAGACCGAGTGGGAGATGAGCTTTGAGCGCGGGTCCTGGCAGGCCCGCGCCACCACCCGCACAGTGCTCACCTCCACGCCCACCCACTTCCACGTGTACGCCGAGCAGGACGCCTGGTCCGGTACCGAACGCGTGCACGCGCGCACCTGGAGCCGGTCGATCCCTCGCGACCACCTCTGACCTGCGTGGGCGCCTCATCCCAGCGATGGAGAGCACAGGACGCCAGAACTCCCTCATGCGGGCGATCCGAACCCAGCAGACACGCACCTAGGGTGACGGACATGACCGAACCACAACGACCGCCGTCGCCGGCATTCCCGCCGCAGGCGACCGCACCCCAGCTGGCCATGCCGGAGCACGACCCGCAGGCCCCGGTGCGCCCACAGCCGCCCGACCTGACCGCGGCGATCTCCATCCGCGGGCTGTGGAAGCGGTTCGGGCAGAAGACCGCGGTGGCCGGGATCGACCTGGACGTGCCCCGGGGAAGCTTCTTCGGCTTCGTCGGCCCGAACGGCGCCGGCAAGACCACCACGCTGTCGATGGCCACCGGGCTGCTCCGACCCGACTACGGCACCGTCGCAGTGAACGGCAAGGACTTCTGGACCGACCCGGCCGCCGGCAAGGCCCAGCTCGGCATCCTCCCGGACGGGGTGCGCCTGTTCGACCGGCTCACCGGCGCCCAGCTGCTCACCTACGCCGGACTGCTGCGCGGGATGGACCGGGAGACGGTCGCCACCCGCACCCAGGACCTGCTCCGCGCGCTCGACCTGACCGCAGATGCGAAGACCTTCGTGGTCGACTACTCCGCCGGGATGACCAAGAAGATCGCGCTCGGCTGCGCGATGATCCACGCCCCGCGGGTGCTGGTGCTGGACGAGCCGTTCGAGGCGGTCGACCCGGTCTCCGCAGCGAACATCCGCGACATCCTCGCCGGGTACGTCCGCTCCGGGGGCACCGTAATCGTCTCCTCGCACGTGATGGACCTGGTGCAGCGGATGTGCGACCACGTGGCGATCATCGCCGCCGGGCAGATCCGCGCTGCCGGCACGGTGGAGGAGGTTCGCGCCGGGGCCAGCCTGGAGGACCGGTTCGTCGAGCTCGTCGGGGGCCGTCAGCACACGGAGGGACTGGAATGGTTGCGCACCTCGTCCGACTCCGCCTGACGCTGCTGGCGAACACGTTCCGCAAGAGCGTGTGGCAGGCGATCGGGTTCATTCTTGGCGCGCTGTATGCCCTCTTCTTGGTCTCGATGGCGGTCATCGGCGCGGTCGCCGGCGGTGGCGTGGATGCGGGCGTCGCCGGGCAGGTGATCATCGTCGTCGGCGCCCTGGTGGTGCTCGCCTGGTGGCTGGTGCCGGTGTTCGCCTTCGGGGTGGATGCCACCCTGGACCCGCAACGGTTCGTCACCTTCGGCATTCCTCGCCGGTCGCTGCTGGCCGGCCTGGCCGCCGCCGGCCTGACCTCCATCCCCGGGGCCGCCACGCTGCTGGCCGGCGCCGGGGTGGCGCTGGCCTGGTGGCGCACGCCGCTGGTGCTGCCGTTCGCCCTGCTCGGCTCGGCCCTGGCGGTGGCGCTGTGCGTGGTCGGTTCCCGCGCGCTGACCACTGCGCTGGTGCCGCTGCTGGACTCCCGCCGCTCCCGCGAGGTGCTCGCTGTGGCGGCCCTGGTGCCGATCGTGTTGATCGGGCCGATGATCTCGACCGTCGCGCAGCGTTTCGACGGCGGCACGATCGATGCCGAGGAGGTGCGGGCTGCGCTGGCGTCGATCGGCGGCGTGCTCGCCTGGACCCCCTTCGGGGCTCCCTGGGCCATCCCCGCCGCAGTGCACGACGGCGCCTGGCTGCTGGCTCTGGCCCGGCTCGCTGTCGCTGTGGTCACCCTGGGCGTGGCCTGGTGGGCGTGGGACGTGACCCTCGCCCGGTCTCTGGTCACCCCGCCGACCTCCACCGCGCGGGGCGGCAAGGCCAAGGGGCTCGGTTGGTTCGACCACGTGCCCTCCACCTCGACCGGCGCCGTCACCGCCCGCTGCCTGACCTACTGGTTCCGCGACCCGCGCTACTCCGCCTCGATCGCGATCATCCCGCTGCTGCCGATCGTGCTGGCCGTGGCCGGCGGCGGGATCGGGGGTGGCGAAGGAGGGTCCAGGCTGCTGCTCATCCTGGCGCCCTTGACCGGGTGGATCCTGGGCTTCGTCATCTCCGCCGACATCGCCTACGACCACACCGCGTTCGCACTGCACGTCGCCACCGGGGTGTCCGGGCGGGCGGACCGCTCTGGTCGGGTGCTGGCGCTGAGCCTGCTCTCCGTACCGGTACTGGTCGTCTTCCTGGTCGGGTCGCTCGCAGTGAGTGGGCGGTGGGACCTGGCGCCGATGCTCGTGGGCCTGACCGCCGGGCTGTTCGGTATCACTGCCGGGGTGTCCTCGGTGACCTCAGCACGGCTCATCTACCCGGCGGTCAAGCCCGGCGACAGCCCGCTACGCCAGCCCCAGGGTGCGGTGATGCCGACGATGATCGCACAGGGCATCGGGTTCGCGGCCGTCGTGGTGCTGGCGCTGCCGGCGATCGTGACCGCGATCCTGACGATCACCGTCTCACCCGCGTTCGGCTGGGTGACGCTGCTGCTCGGCCTGGTCTGGGGCGTGGCGGTGTGCCTGCTGGGAATCCGGTACGGAGGCCGCTGGTACGACCGGCGCACTCCGGAGTTGTTGCAGCAGGTGGTGGCCCAGGACTGAGCGGCGTGAGTTGCGTGGCGCCATAGACTGCTCCGGATGGAGTGGGAGCTCGACGGCGAGATTATCGAATGGCGCGGCCCGGCGCCGTTCTACTTCGTGGACATCGACCCGGACACCTCCGCCGAGATCAAGGAGGCG
Organism: Ruania sp.; assembly: GCA_035303065.1. Classification (GTDB taxonomy): domain Bacteria; phylum Actinomycetota; class Actinomycetes; order Actinomycetales; family Beutenbergiaceae; genus Ruania. Next base: position 1,333 of record DATGRZ010000420.1, on the reverse strand, counting down.
GCCCGGGGGCTGGAGTACTGGGGCCAGGTCGCAGTGGAGGCGCGGATCGGGCGGACCCGGTTCGCCACCGCGCTGTTCCCGAAGGACGGGCGGTACCTGCTTCCGGTGAAGGCCATGGTGCAGCGCGCCGAAGGCATCGGTGCGGGGGACCTGGTGGAGGTCTGGCTGGCGCTGCTGCAGCGCTGAGCGCGGCCGCGCAGCAGGCGCCCGGGGTGTGCTCGTCCGGACCTGTGCGCCCGTAGACTGGACTCCCGTGGCCCTGACTATCGGTATCGCCGGCCTGCCCAACGTGGGCAAGTCGACGCTCTTCAACGCCCTCACCCGTGCGACCGTGCTCGCGGCGAACTACCCGTTCGCCACCATCGAGCCGAACATCGGGGTGGTGCCGTTGCCCGATGAGCGCCTCGGCCGGCTCGCCGAGGTCTTCGGCAGCGAGAAGGAGATCCCGGCGACTGTGTCCTTCGTGGACATCGCTGGCATCGTCAAAGGCGCCAGCGAGGGGGAGGGGCTGGGTAACAAGTTCCTCGCCAACATCCGCGAAGCGGACGCGATCTGCCAGGTGACTCGTGCCTTCGCCGACCCGGACGTGGTGCACGTGGATGGCAAGATCTCCCCGGCTGACGACATCGAGACGATCAACACCGAGCTGATCCTCGCTGACCTGCAGACGCTGGAGAAGGCGTTGCCGCGGCTGGAGAAAGAGCTGCGCGGGAAGAAGATCGAGCCGCAGGTGCTGGACACCGCCAAGGGTGCGATGGCGCTGCTGGAGTCTGGGCAGACCCTCTCCGCCGGTGCGGCTGCGGCCGGTCTGGACCCGGAGATCCTCGCCCAGTTCCAGCTGCTCACCGCCAAGCCGTTCATCTACGTGTTCAACACCGACGACGAGGGACTCGCCGACGAGGCGATGCAGACCCGGCTGCGCGAACTGGTTGCGCCGGCACCGGCGATCTTCCTGGACGCGAAGTTCGAGGCCGAGCTGGTGGAGCTGGAGCCGGAGGAGGCTGCCGAGATGCTCGCCGAGACCGGACAAAGCGAGTCCGGCCTGGACCAGCTCGCCCGCGTCGGGTTCGACACCCTCGGGTTGCAGACCTACCTGACCGCCGGGCCGAAGGAGTCCCGTGCCTGGACGATCGGGAAGGGCTGGAAGGCTCCGCAGGCCGCTGGAGTGATCCACACGGACTTCGAGCGGGGCTTCATCAAGGCCGAGGTGGTCTCCTTCGACGAGCTGATGGACGCTGGGTCGATGACTGAGGCCAAGTCTCGGGGCCGGGTGCGCAGCGAGGGCAAGGACTACGTGATGACTGATGGGGACGTCGTGGAGTTCCGGTTTAAC
>DATGRZ010000419.1:0-4377 GCA_035303065.1 Ruania sp. | reverse complement strand
GTGCGGGAGGCCACAGCGGCGTTCGGGCGCGGTGAGTGCTTCGTGGAGCGGTTCCTGGACCGCCCGCGGCACGTGGAGACCCAGTGCCTGGCCGACGACCATGGCACTGTGGTGGTGGTCTCCACCCGGGACTGCTCGCTGCAGCGGCGGCACCAGAAGCTGGTCGAAGAGGCCCCGGCGCCCTTCCTCACCGAGGAGCAGGACGCCCAGCTGCGGGAGGCGTCCAAGGCGATCCTGGCCGAGGCCGGCTACCGCGGTGCGGGCACCTGCGAGTTCCTCATCGGCGCCGACGGCACGATCTCCTTCCTGGAGGTGAACACCCGGCTGCAGGTGGAGCACTGCGTGACCGAGGAGATCTCCGGTATCGACCTGGTCCGGGAGCAGTTCCGGATCGCCGCCGGTGAGCCGCTCGGCTACACCGAGGTCGCCACCCGCGGCCACTCGATCGAGTTCCGGATGAACGGCGAGGACCCGCACCGCAGCTTCCTGCCCTCCCCCGGCACCATCACCACGCTGCGCTGGCCCGGTGGGCCCGGCGTGCGGGTGGACTCCGGGGTGTCCGCCGGGGACGTGATCTCCGGGGCGTTCGACTCCATGCTGGCGAAGGTGATCGTCACCGGCGCCACCCGCACCGAGGCGATCCAGCGGGCCCGGCGGGCGATGGCCGAGACGGAGGTGACCGGGATCCCCACAGTGCTGCCGTTCTTCCGGGCCGTGCTCGGCGATGCGGACTTCACCTCCCCCGCCGGCGAAGACTTCGCCGTCTACACCACCTGGATCGAGAGCGAGTTCGCCGACCGGCTCGCTTCCTATGCTGACGGCGGAGCCTCGCCTGCTCCGGTCAGCGCACCTGCCGGAGTCGAGGAGGAGGCGGTGGAGCGGGTGGTGGTCGAGGTCGGCGGGAAACGCCTGGAGGTGGTGCTGCCGGCCGGGTTGAGCATGGGCGGCGCGACCAAGGGCAAACCGAAGAGCAAACCCTCCCGACGGAACGGGCAACGGGCAGCTGCTGGGGCCTCCGGCGGGAATGCGTTGGCCTCGCCGATGCAGGGCACGATCGTGAAGGTGGCGGTCGAGGACGGCGAGCTGATCGCCGAGGGTGACCTGGTGGTGGTGCTGGAGGCGATGAAGATGGAACAGCCCCTGCTCGCCCACCGTGCGGGTCGGATCCACGGGCTGGCGGCGGCCGTCGGGGAGACGGTCAGCGCCGGGACGGTGATCTGCCAGATCGACGCCGTGGCGGGCGCCGAGGCCTGACCCGCCCGCTGCCCACCGCCACGGGCTGGCAGCCCTTCTCCGCGGCGCACCGGCGATACTGACCGCATGCGAATTGCCCTGCTGGCGGCCGGGAGCCGCGGAGACTACCTGCCCCTGCTTGCCATCGGGCGGCGACTGGTCGAACGCGGCCACGAGGTAGGCGTGACCGCCACCACCGAGTACGCCGACCTCGTCCGCGAGGCCGGGCTCCAGATAGAACCGGTGGACGTGGACGCGATGGCCCTCTACCACCAGGACCTCGCCACGCACGGCGCGCCGCCGTCGTTCGCCGCGCAGGCTGCGCGGTTGCGGCGGCTCGGTGAGCAGATGGCCGCACCCGTCGCCGCGACGATGGTCGACCTGTGGCCGCGCTACGAGGGGGTCGTGGCCACGGCGATGAGCGTGTCCTGGGCCGGCCTGGCCAGCGCCCGCGACCCGCGTCCGCTCGCGCAGCTGATGTTCGTTCCGGTGGTGCCCTCGATCCGCGGTGACATGAGCATGTTCGCTACCCAGGAGGGCCGCTCGCTGCGCAACCTCACCACCGGGATGCGGTCCACCGCGTCGGCGATGGGGCTGGTGCGCCCCAGCCCGGCGCAGCTGGACCGGTTCGGTCTCTCCGGCAGGGAGGGGTGGCAGATCGTCCGCCGGATCATGACCGCCCCGGTGGTGGTGGCGAACACTCCGCTGGTGATCGCCGAGGGCCGGGTCGGTGGCCGACGCCTGCGACCGGTGGGCTACCCGTTCTACGACCGCCCCGGTGCACAGCTGCCGCAGCCGGTGACCGACTTCCTGGCCGCCGGACCGGCACCGGTGTACGTGGGCCTCGGCTCGCACATGCTCCCGCAGATGCGCGCCGGAGTGCAGCACGCCGTGCAGGCCGCCCGGGAGGCCGGTCTCCGCGTGATCGTCCAGCGCGGAACCGGGGCGGAGGAGGGCATCGCGGGCGAGGACCTGCTCGCCATCGACGCCGCCCCGCACGAGCTTCTCTTCGGCCAGGTGGCGGCGGTGGTGCACCACGGCGGGGCCGGCACCGTCGCGCAGGCACTCCGTGCCGGCACACCTCAGGTGGTGGTCCCGGTGATGGTGGACCAGCCGTTCTTCGCCCGCCGGATGGCTGAGCTCGGGGTGGCCGGAGCGCCGGTACCGCTCCCCGAGGCCGCTGGTCCGGGCGGCACAGCCGCGATCCGTACCGCGCTCGCCGCGGCACTGACCGAGTCCACGCGTGCTCGTGCGGCAGTGCTCGCCGATCGTCTGCGCCGCGAGGACGGGGCCACCGGCGCCGCCGAGGAGATCGAGCGCATCCTCGGCGGCTGAGGCTCCGCCGTCGTACGCTCGGCTACCACCCAGGTGAGCCGGATACGGTGAGGTGGTGGACGGGGAGGAATGGGTCGAGTGCCGGTGCGGGATGAGGCACTGGGGTGCCTACGGGGCGGCCGGCCTGCTGCTCCTCGACGACGTCCCGGCGCGTCAGGTCGTGCTGCAGCACCGGGCGAGCTGGACACACTTCGGCGACTCCTGGGGCATCCCTGGCGGGGCCCGGCACGCCGGCGAGGCGGCCACCGCCGGCGCGCTGCGTGAGGCTGAGGAGGAGGCCGGGATCGCCGCCGAGCACGTGCAGGTGCTTGCCAGCCGGGTGCTGGCGCACCCGGACTGGAGCTACACGACCGTGCTCGCCCGGGTGGCCGGGCCGGTCGATCCGCGCGTCACCGACAAGGAGAGTGCGCAGATCGAGTGGGTGGCCCTGGAGCAGGTGACCGACCTGCCGCTGCTGCCGGCGTTCGCCGATGCCTGGCCCGAGCTCACCGCGATGGCCACCACCCCCGCCACCCTGGTGGTGGATGGTGCGAACGTGGTCGGCTCCCGACCGGACGGGTGGTGGCGGGACCGCCCCGGGGCCACCCAGCGTCTGCTCGGCCGGCTGGAGGCGCTGGCTGTCGCTGGTGTGCCCGCCGACCTGCTCGACCTGCCCGGGTACCGGTGGTGGCCACAGATCGTGCTGGTCACCGAGGGGCAGGCCCGCACGGTGACCGCGACCGAGGGTGGACGCGTGCAGGTGGTCGCCGCCGAGCGGGACGGTGATGCCCGGATCGCGGCAGAGGCGGCCGCACGTGCCGCTGGCCCGGGCAGCCCGGCCGTGTCGGTGGTCACCGCGGACCGCGCGCTCGGCCGCCGGGTGGAGGCGCTCGGAGCGCACCGGTTCCGTCCGGGCGCGCTGCTGGACCTGCTGGATGCTGCCGAGCGCTGAGAACGGTCCCTGGCAGCCGGGAGCAGCTCAGTCGTCGTCGACCGTGACCTCGCCGGTGTCCACGTTCACGGTGACCTCGGTCTCCTCGGAGCCGGAGCCGATGTCGAACTGGTAGGCGGTCATCCCGTCGTCCCACTCCAGCTTCCAGCCGCTGACCGGACCGTCGACCTCATCCTGTGCCTTGGCCAGCGCGTCCTGGAAGGTCATCGGTGCGTCCAGGTCCACCGCCTGCTCCTGGTCGTCGGTGCTCTCCTGCTCGTGGTCGAGGACCTCACCGCTGTCTGCGTCGATCTCCACCTCGTGGTCGGTGCCGTCGACCAGGGTCTTCACGCTCCACACCCAGGTTCCGGCCGAGTCGGAGTAGTCCAGCTCGATCGCGTGCACGATCCCGTCGCTGCCCACCTCGTCGGCGGACGTGGACAGGGCGTCCTGGGCGCTGACCGGGAGCTCGGTGTCGGCCAGGTCGGCATCGGGCGGCGTGGTGCCGTCCTGGGCACCGGAGGTCTCCTCGGTCCCGGAGCCCGCACTGCCGGAGGTGCCGCTGTCGCCGCTGTCGCTCGCATCGCTCGCGCTCGTCGCCGGCTGCTCCGGCTCATCACCTCCGCTGCAGCCCGCCAGGGCGAGCATGAGAACCCCTGCCGCTGCGGTCAGCATCCGAGTACGCATCGATCAGCCTTCTCCCGTCCGGAGCTCTCTCCAGCGTAGACCTGTGAGCCGAGCGCGCAACTTCGCGCGGACCGCCGAGCATCGTGCCGGAGCGGGGCGGCGTCAGTCGTCCACGCGCACCGAGCCGCTGGCTGCGTCCACCGTCACGTCCACGTCGTCGCCGCCGCGCAGCACCTCCACCTCGTAGACCGCTGCACCATCGTCCCAGTCGA
>DATGRZ010000418.1:0-3324 GCA_035303065.1 Ruania sp. | reverse complement strand
CCCGACGAACGCCTCCGGCCGGCGCCGCCGCAGCCGCAGCAGTGCCGCAGTCATCCGCAGCTTCTCGCTGGCCAGGTCCCACGGGCCGGCACCGGCGTCCAACCGTTCTAGCGCCGTGGTGATCGGTCCGTGGTCCACCGGCCGGCGGTTGTCCGGGTCCACCAGCGCCACAGTGGTCACCTCGGTGCCCTGGTAGGTGTCGGCCACCCCGGGGACGGTCAGCTGCAGTGCCCGCGCGCCCAGGGTCGCCACACGCACGGTCTCGGCGGTGCGCTCCACCCACGCGGTCATCGCCTCGGCCACCTCAGGTGAGCCGAGGACGTGGTGAGCGTAGGCGACCAGGGCCGCTTCGCCGTCGACATTGGGGGAGACCCAGGTGGTCCAGTCTTTCGCCTCCCTGGAGGCCTTCACCAGGTAGGCAGTCAGTCGGTCTGCGGCCAGCGGTCCGTCGGCGGTCCAGGTGCCAGCGAGGGTCTGCCAGAGCAGGTTCTCGGTGCGGCCGGGCAGCTCCACAGGTCGTGCCTCGGCGGTGATCTGCTGCAGCCGGCGGACCAGCTCCACCCACTCGTGCGCGTGCTCGGAGATCGCCCCGATCCGGGCGCGCACGTCCTCGCCACGTTTCGCATCGTGGGTGCTCAGCGCGGTCAGGGTGTGCGGGTACAGCTGCTGGGTGCGGGTGCACCAGGCGTGCAGCTCGTCCGGTTCGATCGCGAACGTCTGCGGGGAGCCGCCGACCTCGCACAGGCTGGTCAGGTGGGTCCACCGGTAGAACGCAGTGTCCTCCACCCCTTTGGCCATCACCGCCCCGCAGACCTGCTGGAACCGGACGATCACCTCGTCCCGGCGCTGCTCACCGCGACGGCCGGCGCTGCCGGCTTCCTGCCCGAGCACCAGGGCGGTGACCACGGCCAGGGTGTCGTGGCGTTCCTCCTCCAGCTGGGTGGCGGCCTGAGCCGCCCAGTCCTGCACCAGGTGTGCGGTGGCGGCGTCGAGCACCTCTCCGGGGCGCACGTAGGCGCGGTACCGGTCGCAGGCCACCACCAGCTCACGCACGCAGTCGGTGATCGCGCCCAGGGTGTGGTCCCGAAGGCGGATGTCGTCGGCGCAGATCTCCGCGATCAGTGCCGCGAGCCGGTGCACCTCGGCGTGCAGCGACCCGGTGGCGATCTCCCGTTTTGACTCGGTGATCAGCGCCGGCAGCGTGCCCAGCGCGTCCGGGGTGAGGGTGGCCATCAGCCCACCCAACGGCAGTGCCCCGGACTGCTCGGTGAGCACCTGGCCGATCCGCCAGGCGGCGTCGTAGCCGGTGGTGCCGGCCACCGACCAGCCGGCGGGCAGGTGCTCGTGCGGTTCGAGGATCTTCTCCGCCACCGTCCACACCCCGCCGGAGGCCTGGTGCAGGCGGCGGAAGTACTCACCGGGGTCGGCCAGCCCGTCCGGGTGGTCGATGCGCAGCCCGTCGATCAGGCCCGCGGTCACCAGCTCGAGGATGAGTGCATGCGTGGCCTGGAAGACCTCCTCGCGCTCCACCCGCAGGCCGACCAGGGAACCGACGTCGAAGAACCGCCGGTAGTTCAGCTCCTCGCTGGCCACCCGCCAGTAGGCGAGCCGGTAGTGCTGGCGTTCCAGCAGCTCTTCCAGCGGCAGGTCCGCCGTGCCCTCCCGGATCGGGAACCGGTGCTCGTAGTAGCACAGCACCGGCTGGTCGGGGGTGAGGAACGCCTCCGGTTCGTCCACCCGTTCCACCCGCAGCGCGCCAGAGGCCAGTGCGGTGCCGACCCGTTCCCCGAGCACCGGCATCAGCACCTGGTCGGTCTCGGAGAAGTCCACGTCGAACCAGCCGGCGTACTGCGATGCCGGGCCGTGGGCGAGCACGTCCCAGAGCACCCGGTTGTGGCTGGCCGGGGTGGGCACGGCCATGTGGTTGGGCACCACGTCCACGATCACGCCGAGGCCGCGGGAGTGTGCCTGGGTGGCGAGCTGCTCGAACCCGGCCCGGCCGCCGAGCACCGGGGAGATGGTGGTGTGGTCGACCACGTCGTAACCGTGCGTGGACCCTGGTGCGGCCGTGAGGATGGGGGAGAGGTACAGGTCGGTGATGCCGAGGTTCACCAGGTGGTCCAGCAGCCCCACAGCGTCTGCGAAGGTCAGGTCGGGGCCCAGCTGCAGGCGGTAGGTCGAGACCGGGACGCGGGTGCTCACGTGGACGGGTCCTCCTCGCTGTGCTGCCGGGCCAGGATGACGATGCACCGCCCGGTCACGGTCACCGTGGCCCCGGCGGCGATCTCGTCGGGCAGGTCCAGCTCGGTGTCGGTGCTCAGCACCGGTGCCCACGCGGCGCCGTAGTCCGCGGGCAGGGTGAACTCCAGGTCCTCGGCGTTCGCGCTGATGAGCACCAGCAGGGAGTCGTCCACGATCCGGCCACCGGTCATGTCCGGTTCCTCGATCGCCTCCCCGTTCAGGAACACGGTCAGGGACCGGGCGTAGGAGGTGGTCCACGCCTCGGTGTCCATCGGTACCCCGCTGGGCTCGAACCAGGCGATGTCCGGCAGCTCGGGCAGGTCGTTGGCAGCGGAGGTGGAGCCGTTGAAGAAACGACGCCGCCGCAGCACCGGATGGTCGGCACGGAAGGCGATCAGCTGCCGGGTGAAGGCCAGCAGTGGCTCGTCCAGGTTCTCCCAGTCGATCCAGGACAGCTCGTTGTCCTGGGCGTAGACGTTGTTGTTGCCCTGCTGGGTGCGGCCCACCTCGTCCCCGTGGGAGAGCATCGGCACCCCCTGGGAGATCATCAGCGTGGTGAGGAAGTTGCGCTGCTGGCGTCGGCGCAGGCGCAGGACGTCCTCGTCGTCGGTGGGGCCTTCGGCGCCGCAGTTCCAGGACCGGTTGTGGCTCTCCCCGTCCCGGTTGTCCTCACCGTTGGCCTCGTTGTGCTTCTCGTTGTAGGAGACCAGGTCGGCGAGGGTGAACCCGTCGTGGGCGGTGACGAAGTTGATCGAGGCGACCGGGGTGCGTCCGGTGCGTTCGTACAGGTCGGAGGATCCGGTCAGTCGGCTGGCGAACTCGCCGAGGGTGGAGGGCTCACCGCGCCAGAAGTCGCGCACGGTGTCCCGGTACTTGCCGTTCCACTCGGTCCACAGCGGCGGGAACCCGCCCACCTGGTAGCCCCCGCTGCCCAGGTCCCATGGTTCGGCGATCAGCTTGGTCTGGGAGATCACCGGGTCCTGCTGGATGATGTCGAAGAACGAGGAGAGCTTGTCCACCTCGTGGAACTGCCGGGCCAGGGTGGCGGCCAGGTCGAACCGGAACCCGTCCACGTGCATCTCG
>DATGRZ010000417.1:0-2889 GCA_035303065.1 Ruania sp. | reverse complement strand
CCGATCTTGGTGATCCGGGTGTAGCCACCGTTGCGCTCGGCCATCTGCGGGGCGATGTCGGCGAACAGGGTGTGCACCACGTCCTTGCGGGAGAGCGAGGCCTGCACCTGACGGCGGGCGTGCAGGTCGCCGCGCTTGGCCTTGGTGATGAGCCGCTCTGCGACGGGGCGCAGCCGCTTGGCCTTGGCCTCGGTGGTGCGGATGGCACCGTGCTCGAACAGCGACTGGGCCAGGTTGGCCAGCATCAGCCGTTCGTGCGCCGGCCCGCCACCGAGACGAGGACCCTTCGTGGGCTTTGGCATGATCGTTCCTCAGTTCCTTGTGTGATGGTCCGGCGGCTCAGCTGTACGCGTCGAAGTCGTCGCCGTCGTCGTACGCGCTCGCCACCAGCGAGGGGTCGAAGTCTGCCGGGCTGTCCTTGAGGGACAGGCCGAGACCGGTCAGCTTCTCCTTCACCTCGGTGATCGACTTGGCGCCGAAGTTGCGGATGTCCAGCAGGTCTGCCTCGCTGCGGGCGACGAGCTCGCCCACAGTGTGGATGCCCTCACGCTTGAGGCAGTTGTAGGACCGGATCGTCAGGTCCAGCTGCTCGATCGGCAGTGCCAGGTCCTCGGCGAGCGCAGCGTCCGTGGGCGAGGGGCCGATCTCGATGCCCTCGGCCTCCACGTTCAGCTCCCGGGCCAGCCCGAACAGCTCCACCAGGGTCTTCCCGGCCGAGGCGAGCGCGTCCCGCGGGTCCATGGAGCGCTTGGTCTCCACGTCCACGATCAGCTTGTCGAAGTCGGTGCGCTGCTCCACACGGGTGGCCTCGACCTTGTAGGTGACCTTCAGCACCGGAGAGTAGATCGAGTCGACCGGGATGCGGCCGATCTCGGCGTCACCGGACTTGTTCTGGGTGGCGGAGACGTACCCGCGGCCACGCTCGACGGTCAGCTCGATCTCGAGCTTGCCCTTGTCGTTGATGGTGGCGATGTGCAGGTCGGGGTTGTGGATCTCCACACCGGCCGGCGGGGTGATGTCCGCGGCGGTGACGGTGCCCGGGCCCTGCTTGCGCAGGTACATCACCACAGGCTCGTCGTTCTCCGAGGAGACCACGATGTTCTTCAGGTTCAGGATGATCTCGGTGACGTCTTCCTTCACACCGGTGATCGTGGAGAACTCGTGCAGCACACCGTCGATGCGGATGCTGGTGATCGCGGCTCCCGGGATGGAAGAGAGCAGGGTGCGGCGCAGCGAGTTGCCCAGGGTGTAGCCGAAACCGGGCTCGAGCGGCTCGATGACGAACCGGGAGCGGTACTCGTCGACGACGTCCTCGGTCAGGGTGGGGCGCTGTGCAATGAGCACGGGGATGTCCTTTCAGCCGGCGTCCGCTATATGACGCCGTGCAATGCCCCTCGCCCATCGGTCCGGACGAGGGGGTCGTGCGGGGGAGAAGTCTCAGACGCGACGGCGCTTCGGCGGGCGGCAGCCGTTGTGCGCCTGCGGGGTGACGTCCTGGATCGAGCCGACCTCCAGGCCGGTGGCCTGCAGCGAGCGGATCGCGGTCTCCCGGCCGGAACCGGGGCCCTTGACGAACACGTCCACCTTCTTCATGCCGTGCTCCTGCGCCTTGCGTGCAGCGGCCTCGGCGGCGAGCTGGGCGGCGAACGGGGTGGACTTGCGCGACCCCTTGAAGCCGACCTGCCCGGAGGAGGCCCAGGAGATCACCGCACCGGAGGGGTCGGTGATGGAGACGATGGTGTTGTTGAACGTGGACTTGATGTAGGCGTTGCCCGCGGAGACGTTCTTCTTCTCCTTGCGGCGGGGCTTGCGGACGCCAGGAGCCTGGCGAGTCTTGGGAGGCATGAGTTCTCTCTATCTTCGAATGAGGTCGTCGATCCGCGCGCTAGTGCGTCGGCGGACTACTTAGCGGCCGGCCTTCTTCTTGCCGGCGACGGTGCGCTTGGGGCCCTTGCGGGTGCGGGCGTTGGTCTTGGTGCGCTGGCCGTGCACCGGCAGGTGGCGGCGGTGACGCAGACCCTGGTAGCAGCCGATCTCGACCTTGCGGCGGATGTCGGCGGCGATCTCGCGGCGCAGGTCACCCTCGAGCTTGTAGGAGCCCTCCAGGTAGTCGCGCAGCTGCACCAGCTCGGCGTCGGTCAGGTCCTTCACCCGGACGTCCGGGCTGAGGCCGGTAGCGGTGATGGTCTCGGCGGCGCGGGTCCGCCCCACCCCGAAGATGTAGGTGAGTGCCACCTCGAGCCGCTTGTCGCGGGGGAGGTCGACACCAACGAGTCGTGCCATTCGTTCTCACTCCTGTGAGTCGCGGAGGTCTTCCGCACCACCGTCCCGCTCCTCTGGCGGGCCCCGGCCTCCGACCGGGGGTGTCCCGCCGTGCGGCGGGTGGTGGTGCGCTGGTGCGTCAGGTTGACGCGGGGGTGCTGCTCAGCCCTGGCGCTGCTTGTGGCGCAGGTTGTCGCAGATGACGCGCACGGTGCCGTGACGACGGATCACCTTGCACTTCGGACAGATCTTCTTGACGCTCGGCTTGACCTTCATGGATTTCCTTTGCCCGCGCAGCCACGTTCCCGCACAGGTGTGCCCGGTCGCGTGGACGTGGATTCGAAAGACGGACTACTTGTAGCGGTAGACGATGCGGCCGCGGGTGAGGTCGTAGGGGCTCAGCTCGACCACCACGCGGTCCTCGGGGAGGATCCGGATGTAGTGCTGGCGCATCTTGCCCGAGATGTGAGCGAGCACCTTGTGACCGTTGCTCAGCTCCACGCGGAACATCGCGTTCGGCAGCGCCTCGACCACGTGGCCCTCGATCTCGATGACCCCGTCCTTCTTAGCCATGTCCTCCGCTAACTGCAGTTCTCTTCTGACATCGGTGCGCATGCGACCGCACCC
>DATGRZ010000416.1:0-9543 GCA_035303065.1 Ruania sp. | reverse complement strand
GATCTGCACCGGGCCGGCGATCTGCACCCAGGTGCCGAAGAAGGAGTCGGGGATCGCGCACAGCCAGGCGCGTGGGTCGCGGCGCAGGTGACGCACCTTCATCGCCGTCTCCCGGGTGCTGATCAGCACCCGTCCCTCGTGGGCGACGGCGAGCACCGGCGACTGCTGGATCTCACCGTTGCTGCGGCGGGTGGCGAGCACGGCGTGATGGTTGTCGGCGACGAACTGCAGGGCGGTGGCGGTGTCCATGCCCCAGGTGTACCACCGGGCGGCGGCACCGGCGAGATCGGTGGCGTGCTTAGCCTCTGCGGAAAGCTGCCTGCTGACGGCGGAGCTCGTCGCGCTCTTTCGCCCGCACCGGGCGTACCCAGGCGGGGTACAGCCACAGCGGCAAGATGTAGCGGTACCGCAGCAGGCCGCCGCCGATCCCGCCCACAAAGATCTCGATCAGCAGCACGAACAGCGCCACCGCATCGTCGAACGGTGGCAGGAGCCCGATCGCCAGCAGCAGGAGCAGCTGCGCGACGTAGGGCACCACCAGCAGGGCGCAGTGCTCCTTCGTACGCCACAGGTCGTACCCGCTCACCTGGAACGGGTGCGGACGGACCCACCAGCGGGCCGCCCGCGAGGTACCCACCCGGAACCACACGGCAAGGGCGGCCAGGCCCGCGCCGATGAGGCCGAGGATCAACGAGGGCATGACGGCGATCGTAGCGGTCAGGAGCGGTGCAGCTCGCCGAGCTCTTCGTCCTCGGGCCCGTAGACGACCATCGTGTCACCCGCGATCGTGGCGGTGCGCGGGTCCTCGAGCCACACGTCCACGTCCATGCAGGCCATCAGCGTGGAGATCATGTCGGAGAAGACGATGGTCTCCCCGTCTTGCTCCCAGCTGCCGCCGATGTGGTTGCAGCCGTCGCTGCCGGTGACCGTGCCGTCCTCGGTGAGCTCGAGCTGCGTGTCCTCCGCGCCGGTCCAGGTGCCTTCCGGTGAGCTGGACGTCTCCGTCCCGCAGCCGGCGGTAAGCATGGTCAGCAGGCACACGGTGAGCAGGACGGTCATCCTGCGGACGGTGCGCATGTGGTGGGACCTCCTCCTCGGGGTGCACCCGCGGCCTGGGGCACAGACCCATCATGGCCCACCCCGCCCTACCCACACACCTGCGGCACCCACTACCGAGGCACTCCTGCGACATGGAGGTGCCCGAATTGCACCTCAGTGTCACAAACGTGCCTCGGTGCAGGTGAGGGAGCAGGAAGGGTGACCGGGCAGGAGCCGGTGGTCGCCGGGCTGGTGCGCTCGGCGCTGGCGGCCGAGGTGGTGCAGCGGGCCGCGGCCATCCTCACCGAGGAGGGAGTGGAGCTCGCCGCTGACGGGCCGGTGCTGGAGGGGTATGTGGACCTGGTCTACCGGGAGGACGACGGCACCCTGGTGGTCGTCGACTACAAGACCGACGCGATCCCGGCCGGTGCCATCGGAGCCAGGGCGGGTTGCTACCGCACGCAGGTTCAGGCCTACCGGCGGTGCCTGAGTGATGCCACCGGCGCCTCAGTGAGCGGGATACTGCTGCTCCTGCACCCGCAGGCGCCTGCGGTCGTGGCGCCGGTCGGCTGAGCACGCCGGTCGGCTGAGGCTCAGTCCCGACCCGGTGCGCTCCGCGCGCGCAGGGCATACAGGATGCTGGCCAGGTCCACCAGCTCTTGGGTGAGCGCACCCACCACGGCCGGGATCGCACCTGTGGTGGCGATGAACATCAGCCCGACCGACAGCACGATGCCGATCCAGATCGCAGTGAGCGCCACCCGCACCGTGTGCCGGCTGACCCGCACGGTGTCCACCACGGCCGAGAGATCATCGCGCAGGATCACCGCATCGGCGGCCTGCCCGGCGGCGGTGGCACCGCGGGCACCCATCGCGATCCCCACGTCCGCTGAGGCGAGCACCGGGGCGTCGTTCACCCCGTCGCCGACCATGATCACCGGTTTCGGCTGCAGCTCGCGCACCAGGGTCACCTTGTCCTGCGGGAGCAGCTCGGCGTGCACCTGCTGGGTGCCGACGGCAGCGGCCACCGCCTCCGCCGTTGGCCGGGCGTCACCGGTGAGCATGACCGTGGTGCCCACTCCGTGCTGGTGCAGCCAACCCAGCACCGCGGCGGCCTCCTCCCGTGGTGCGTCCGCCAGCGCGAGGGCTCCGGAGTAGCGTCCGGCCACCGACACGTAGGCGACCGCCTGCCCGGCCGGCACTTGCACCGCAGCAGCGTCCGGGTCGACCTCCCGGATGAAGCCGAGCTTGCCCACCCGCACCGTCTGGCCGTCGATGTCGGCCTGCACGCCGTGGGTGGCGTGCTCCCGGGCGGCAGTCCCGGCACGGACCGGCAGGTGGCGTTCCCGGGCGGCGGTGAGGATCGCCGCGGCGAACACGTGCGAGGAGTACTGCTCAGCGGATGCGGCCAGCTCCAGCAGACGGTCGTCGTCGATACCTGCGACCGGGTGCACGGCCACCAGCTCGGGTCTGCCGTGGGTGAGTGTTCCGGTCTTGTCGAAGGCTGCGGACCGGGCTCGGGCGAGCGTCTCCAGCACGGTCCCGCCCTTGACGATCACGCCGCTGTTCGCCGTGCGGGACATGCCGCCCAGGAAGGCCACCGGTGCGGCGATCAGCAACGGGCACGGGGTGGCCAGCACCAGCACCTCGGCGAACCGCACCGGGGTGCCGGAGACTACCCACGCGACCCCGCCCAGCAACAGCGCGAACACCGTGAACGGTGCGGCGTACCGGTCGGCGAGCCGCACGATCGGTGCTTTCGCCTCCTCCGCCTCCCGCACCAGGGTGAGGATTCGTTGGTACTGGGAGTCCGCGCTGCGGCGCAAGGCGCGCACCCGCACCGCCCGGGCACCGTTCACCGCCCCGGACAGGACCTCCGTCCCGGCCTCGCGGGTGACCGGCAGCGGCTCACCGGTCAGGGAGGACTCGTCGAACGCGGCGCGATCGCTAAGCAGCGTCCCGTCCACCGGGACGGCCTCGCCGGGGCGGACCAGCAGCACGTCGCCGATCTGCACCTCGTCAGCCGGGATGTCCTCGACGGCGGAGCTCTCGTCGTTCTGGTTCGCACCGTGCGTACCGGTTCCGCGGGTGAGTAGGTGGGCGACTTCTGGGGCGCGGTCCAGCAGCGCGGTCAGCTCCCGCCGGGCCCGGAGGGCGGCGTAGTCCTCCAAGGCTTCGCCGCCGGTGAGCATGAGCGCCACGATCAACGCTGCCACGTACTCCCCGACGGCCAGCGTGGCGACCATTGCCACCACGGCGAGGATGTCCAGGCCCCAGTGCCCGCGGAGGATGTCTCGCACCATGTCCACGGCGGTCCAGGCGATGATGCCGGCCACGTACACCGTGGCGGTCGCCTGGGCTGCTACCGGCAGGCCGAGCAGCGCGAGCAGCAGGACCAGCAGACCGGCTACCAGGGTGGAGACGACCAGCGGGTAGCGGCGCACCAACGTCCACATGCTGCTATTCAAGCCGACGGCGGCCGGTCCTGCGCCGTAGCGCCTGTGGCAGCGGCGCGGCGGTCAGGAACGTTCGAGCGCGCCGAGCTTCGTCCCGTCCGCGTCGAACAGGTGCAGCGTGTCACCGTCCAGGGTGGCGGTGGCCGGGTCGGTGAGCCAGACGTTCACGCCCGGGCAGTCGATCTCTGTGGTGTAGAAGTTGTAGAAGGTGACGGTGTCACCCTCTTCTGCCCAGGTGCCCTTGATGCTGTTGCACCCGTCGGTGCCGCTGACCACGCCCTCGTGGGTCAGCTTCAGCTGGGGTTGCCCGTCCCCTCCGGTGCCCCAGGTACCGATGGCCGGGTTGGTGATGGTGCCGCACGCGGTGATCGTCGCCAGCAGAGCGACCGCGACCAGAGCGAGAACCTGACGGATGGCGCGCATGTAGAGGCCTCCTAGCCCGAAGGTGCGTCCGCGTCTCGGGCACACGTCCCTATCATCGCGCTGTTGCGGCGTTCTCACAGGTGCACAGCGGAGGCTGTGGTTGGATACGTCACCGAGCCTCTCGACGGCGGTTCACCGCGGCGGTCCGCCCTGTGTTCCTGCTGAGATGGACTCCTGACGCACACCCTTCTCGCGCATGCTGTCTCTGGTGACGATCAGGAGGACCACGGTCACCGGGAGGTAGGCCGCGGCGAACAGCGGCAACACCTGGCTGGCCTCGACCGCGAAGAGCGCCAGCAGGTAGTTGTTCAGGAAGTGGATGAACATCGGGATGGCCAGGTTCCGATTCTGCTCGTAGAACACTCCGATCAGGAGAGAGCAGCAGATGATGGCCACGAGGAAGCTCGCGACGTAGAGCACCAGCTCACCACCGGTCAGTCCGGCCACGAGCCACAACGGCAGGTGCCAGCAGCCCCAGATGAGGCCGGTGATCATCGAGGCAGCACACACGCTCCGGCGGTTGCGCAGCTCGTTGTGCAGGTAAGCCCGCCAACCGAGCTCTTCGCCGATCGCTCCCCCGACGAGGTGTAGCGGAACGAGCACCAGTGCGGCGGGTACCCCCACCAGCAGATCGGCCATGCTCACGTCGTAGACGACTGCGCTCGCTCCCCACGCAAGGGCGAAGACAACCAGCATGCAGGCACTCGCCGCCACGGCCACCCGGGGCTTGATACGTGCGCTGAACGCCGAGCGGATGAACCGCCGGCGTGAGTTCCCCGGAACGAGGCGTCGAAACAGCGCCATCAGCACGATGGTCGGAGTCCACGCCGCAGCTGTCTTCAGGACCTCTGCCGCCGCAGGAGCCTCGAAAGCGATCAGAACGAGACCGATGAGACCGATCGCGATGAAGAAGGCCACGTAGGTGCACAGCACGTACAGGACCAGACGGCGGTTCACTGTGCCGCCTGCCGGTCAGTGAGCAGCTCCGACACGAACGCGTCGGTCAGGCTGGCCAGGATGCGGCCGGTGATCCGAGCATCGCCAGAGGCGGCCCCGGAGGCCACGAAGCGCAAGGTCTGAACCATGGCGTGCAGGAGCGAGATGGATTCGGCGGAGTCGTCCAGGGAAAAGGCTCGCAGCAGCTCTGCCAGGGTTTGTGTCCCCGCCTCCGAGTCAGTGGCCAGAACCTCCGGTGGCAGCTTGCGGGTGAGCAGGGCGAGGTTCTCCTCGGTCAGGAGCGAGGCAAGTCCGTCGACGGCGAGCAGATGTTCCTGAAAGGCAGCGCGCAGACGGTCTTCGATCGGCCCAGGCCCCGATGCGATCGCAACGATGGCGTCGATGAGTCGTCTCTCCTCCTCCTTGACCACCTCCCAGAGCAAGGCTTCGCGGGATCGATAGAAGGTGTAGAAGGCCCCTTTGGAGATCCCTGCAGCAGCAACGAGCTGGTCCACTGTCGTGCCGCGCACACCGGATCGGCGTAGGGACGTATCCGCCGCTTGCCGCAGCGCTCGGTCGATGGCAGCTCGTTCGTGATCGGGGAAAGACTTCGGCATCATCCCACCTTCCGGATCTATATGACTGCCAGCGACTTTACAGTCATAGACCTGCTCCGGAGCGCTTGAGCGGCGAGGACAACGCCGCCGACCACCAGCAGCACTCCCCCGGTCGCCATGATCGCCACCGGCAGCGAGTCCGGGATGCCCAGGTGGGTGGTGCCGGCGATCGCCGGCACCACCCCGACCGCCACCAGCATCGCGCCAAGACCAGCGAGCACCGCACCGGTCGCCCAGACGCTTCCGCTGAAGCGCCCAGCGTCCGTAGCGCTTCCGCTGAAGCGCTGCGCCGCCCCGTCGGCCGCGCTTCCGCTGAAGCGCCTCGCCACACCCCAACCGCCTGCCAGCGTCCACAGCAGCAACGCCACGATCACCGTCACCAGCAGGCTGCGCACTACCGGAGCGGTCCAGAACTCCAACCAGAACAGCCCCGGGCCACGCAGCGCGCACGCTGCCAGGAACACCGCCCCCACCATCGGCTGCGTGTACCTGTACCCGCGGGCCACCTCTGAGCACGACGTCTCGGTGCAGAGTTGGGTGCGTGCCAGCCATGCCGAGCTCAACACTCCCCTCGCTGATGCGGTGGCCTCGTGGCCCTAGGCCGAGTGGCCTCGGCAGAAGCCCGATCGCTAGGGCCGCTGACCTGTGCCGGGCGCACGTTTCGTAGCGCAACCAATCGTTGAATTTCCTTTGGTCGGCTATTGTCATAATTATGAGGGTGCCAATTCCTGGGATCGTGCGCGGCGGACGAAATCTGGGCCGCGGGATTCTCGCTGATTCGGTAGTCAACAAGAATCGACACCGCAAGCATCCGGGCCGGGTCCTTTTTCCTCGGAAGTTTGCCTATCTGTGCTGGGTGCTGGTGGTCATGTGGCTCGTGCTGACCACCATCGGCTGGGTGGCGTTCGACGAGACCTCAGACCGGGGCGATCTCGCCTTACGCTGGGCGTTCTACCCATTCGGCATCGTCGGCGTGGTCGGGTTGCTGATGTACTACAACTGCTACGCCGAGGCCCACGACGATCACGTCGTCTATCGCACCTGGCTGCGGCGTACGCACCGGATCGACTACAAGGACATCGTGGCCTATCGGATCGTCCCCGGGCAGGACTTTGATGCTGGGTTGCGCCTGTGGACCGCGTCCGGGAAAGAGAAGTTTTTCCAGCTGCCCATCTATGACATGAGCAAGACGCTCGAGTACGTGCGGACACACGACGTCGAGGACAGGACCAAGAAGAAGACCGCGAGGTAGTGAGAAGTCTTGCGTGTGCTGCGGCCCGCGGCTTGACGGCGAAGCCTCCCTGGTCTGAGAAGATCGCCTCATGTCAGAGCGTGAGTGGGGGTCGCTGGCCCTCATCCTGGGTGGTCTGCTCTGCCTCGCCGTGACCGTGTGGCTCCGGCGGGGCAGGTCGCGCCGCGCCCGAGCGTGGATGTACGAGCCCCCGCGCTCGTATCACGGCACCGAACGGATGGCGATCCTCGGTTTCCCGGTCTGCGGCATCGGTCTGCTCGCCCTGGGCGCAGTGGCGATCCCGGAGCACGCGTTCGGGCTAGAGTTCTTCGACGCACAGTTTCACGGTGCGGCCGTGGCAGCGACCCTGGTGACGTTCGCCCTGCTCGCTGTTCCGTTTCTCTGGTGGGTGCTGTTCCTGCCGGTCCCGGACTTCCTGTACCCGAAATGGGCGCGAGAGATCCGTGCGGACCGGCGAAAGTTCCCGCAGACGGCCCCGTGGCAGCCGCCAGAGGGAAGCGACCAGCTCTGACCTGGCCGGCTCACTCCTTCACGGCCCAGGTGGCCACGTCCTCCACAGTGATCGACTGGATCTGCTGACCCTCGGGGATCACGAACACCTGGCAGCCGTACATCAGCACCGGCTCGACCACCTCGGCGCCCTGCTCCGGGCACGGGATCTCCGCTGCGGCTGAACCGCCGGGGCCGCTGGCCTGGAAGTCTGTCTTGTCCGTGGTGGCGGTCCAGGCAGCGTTCGACAGGTCGGTGACGGCGTCCCAGGAGAAGTCCTCCCGGGTCCCGGAGGTCAGGTCCACCCGGTAGCCGACCAGCCACGGGTTCCCGTCCAGCTCGGTGCCGAACATGCCGGTCAGCCCGCTCTCCTCCTCGGTGGACTCGGTCACTGACAGCACGGCGAAGTCCACACCGAGCGGGTCGCTGGCCTCCAACGGTGCGGCCGTGCCGAGCTCCAGACGTTCGGTCTGGGAACAAGCCGCGAGGGCGAGCACAAGACCTGCGGCACCGGCAAGAACAAGGCCGCGGACGGGGCGGCGTGTTGTCGTCACGGGAGGTGAGGCTAGCAGCGCACGGCCCGGCATCCACATTTCGAGGCACTACCGCCCACGGGCACGACGTTCTGCGGCAGGATTGACCGCACCGAGAGAGAGGAGCGGGTGATGTCCATACGAGTTGGCGTCGCGCCAGCGGTGCTCGCCTGGGCGATGGAAGTAGCAGCCGACCCCACTTCTCTCCAGCACCGCTTCCAGGTGGATCGCTGGTTGACCGAGGAGGTGCAACCCACCTTCCGACAGCTCCGCGAGTATGCGCGTGCTGCCGGCGTACCGTTCGGCTACCTTTTGCTTCCCGAACCGCCTCGGTGGACGCTCCCGATCCCAGACTTTCGTGAGGGCTTCACCGGGCGAGACATACCGAGCGCCGACCTCGTCGCAGTCATCCACCAGTCTGAACGGCGCCAGTCCTGGTACCGGGAGTACGCGGTCGGTCTTGGCGCGCAGCCGGTCTCCTTCGTGGGTTCTGCTCGCGACCAGGACCCGGTGGAGACGGGCGCCAGGATTCGCGCCGCGCTCCGGTTCGAAGTAGATGACCGACAAGGCACGTGGGCTGCCACTCGAAAGGCACTCTTACAAGGCTTCGAGGCTCTCGGGGGTCTCACCGTCGCAACCTCGATGGTCGGGAACAACACCCACCGCCTCCTGGACGCTGACGAGTTCCGCGGCTTCACCCTGATCGACGACATCGCCCCGCTAGTCTTCGTCAACACCCGGCAGACCCTCAACGGTCAGCTCTTCACGCTGGTTCATGAATTCGCCCACGTGTGGCGCGGAACGGCCGGGATCGGCAATGAGGACCTCGGTTCCAACCCCCGCTCCAGCATCGAACGCTGGTGCAATGCGGTCGCTTCCGAGGTCCTGGTGCCACGGGAAGAGCTCGAGGCTCGGCACAGCGCACTCGTCCACGCTCCTCTCACCGAAGCCCTGGATCGGCTCGCCGAACAGTTCCGCTGCGGCACTCTGGTCATCCTGAACGCCCTGCACAACAGCGGGCTAGGCGATATCGCCGACCTCACCGCGGCCTACGAGGCGGAGCTCGCGCGCCTGCGCGTGCTGGGCGACCTCAGCCAGAAGCGCGATCGTTCCGGCGGGGATCACTATTCCAACCAGCCGTACCGAATCGGCGAACGGCTCTCCCGAGCCCTGATCGCCGACACCCTCGAAGGAAACACCACCGTCGACGAGGCGATGGCGCTCATGTCCATGCGGTCCATGAGCACCTTTGATGAGTACACTCGTCGGCTCGGGGCGGCGTGATGTACCTCTTTGACGCCAATGCCTTCATGGAGGCGAGCCGGCGCTACTACGCGAACGACATCGCACCCGGATTCTGGACCTGGCTCGCTGCCCCACGGATCGCCGCCAGGGTTGCGTCGGTCACCGCCGTTCGCGATGAAATCATCGCCGGAAAAGGACACCTGGTCGAGTGGGTGCGCCAGCGACCGCCATCCTTCTGGATCGAGGACAACAGCGCCTCGCTCGGAGCCACGCGTAGCCTTGCCGCCTGGGCTGCCGACCCATCGCGGGGATTCCACCGGTCGGCCGTCGACGAATTCTTGGGCGCAGCGGACCTCAGTCTCATTGCCCATGCGTTGACGCTGCAGGCAACCGTGGTGACTCACGAGCAGCCCGCACCAGAGGCCAAGCGAAGAATCAAGATTCCCGACGTCTGCCGCGCGTTCGACGTCGGCTGGACCGACCCGTTCAGCACTTTTCGGGATCTCGGAATGCGGCTCGTGGCCTGACCTGGCGCTTAGATGGCCGGCTCAGAA
>DATGRZ010000415.1:0-7421 GCA_035303065.1 Ruania sp. | reverse complement strand
TAGCCGGCTGAGCCTGTCGGCCGGGCGGCTGTGCGCTGCGCGCCGCCGTGCCGGTAGTGCGCTGCGCGCTGTCCTGGGTCTTGTTGCGCTGCGCGCTGTCCTGGGTCCTGCTGCACTGCGTCCTGAGGGCGCCCGTTCCTGCTCTGCGCTGGTGCTGTATCTCTAGTACCGGATCTACGGGCCGAAAGTATCGGCACGACAGGCAACGACCGCCGTCGTGATCTGTCTGTTACTCACCGAGCGAGCCCTTGATCTTGACGTGCACACCGATCTTCCTTACGGTAGCGATCGATTCGAAGATATCGGAGACGATATCGAAACCTTCGATGTCACAAGGAAGTGGATGCATGTCTGACCCAGCAAGCAGTGCGATTGCCGATGATCGCACGCGCCCAGGGTCGCTGGGACCCTGGTCCGACGTGAGCCTTGCCCCGCGTGATCGTGCGGCGGCTCTCGTCTCCGCGATGACGCTGACCGAGAAGGTCAGCCAGCTCGTGGGTTTGTGGGTCGGTGCTGATGCCTCCGGTGGTGACGTCGCCCCGTACCAAGGGGACATGACCCAGCAGGGGCCGGTCTTCGCTGAGGTCATCGTCGACGGGCTCGGTCAGCTCACCCGCCCGTTCGGGACCGCGCCGGTCGACCCGCAGCTCGGTGCGCAGTCCCTGGCTCGTGCGCAGCGGCAGGTGATGGCCGCCAACCGGTTCGGCATCCCCGCCCAGGTGCACGAGGAGTGCCTGGCCGGGCTCGCGGCCTGGCGGGCGACCGCCTATCCGGTGCCGTTGTCCTGGGGCGCCACCTTCGACGTGGACCTCGTCGAACGGATGGCCGGCGAGATCGGCGCCTCGATGCGATCGGTCGGTGTGCACCAGGGCCTGGCCCCGGTCCTGGACGTGGTGCGCGACTACCGGTGGGGCCGGGTGGAGGAGGCTATCGGCGAGGACCCGTACCTGGTGGGTGCGATCGGTGCCGCCTACGTGCGCGGGCTGGAAGGCGCCGGCGTGGTGGCCACGCTGAAGCACTTCGCCGGCTACTCCGCCTCGCAGGCCGGGCGGAACCATGCACCGGTCTCCGCCGGCCCGCGGGAGATGGCCGAGGTGTTCTACCCGCCGTTCCTGGCTGCGCTGCGGGAGGGCGGCGCCCGCTCGGTGATGAACTCCTACGCCGCTGTGGACGGCGTCCCGGTCGCCGCCGACCCCCGGCTGCTCACCGGTCTGCTCCGCGAGGACTGGGGCTTCGAGGGCACTGTCGTGGCCGACTACTTCTCGGTGGCGTTCCTGCGCAGCCTGCAGCGGGTCGCGGCCACCGACGGTGAGGCGGCGGCGCTGGCGCTGACCGCCGGTATCGACGTCGAGCTGCCGTCGGTGTTCGCCTATGGTGAGCCGCTGGTCGACGCCGTCCGGTCCGGGTTGGTGGCCGAGGACCTGGTCGACCGGGCGCTGCTGCGGGTGCTGACGCAGAAAGCCGAGCTCGGCCTGCTCGACCCGGACTGGCAGCCGGAGACCGACGGCGTGCCCGAGCTGGACACCCCCGAGCAACGCCAGACCGCCCTGCGGCTGGCCCGTGAGGCCGTCGTCCTGCTCCGCAACGAGACTGGGGCCCTGCCGCTGGCACCCGGCGCCCGGCTCGCCGTGGTGGGACCGCTGGCCGACGACCCCTACGCGATGCTCGGCTGCTACTCCTTCCCCGCCCACGTGGGCACCCACCACCCGGAAGCCGGGATGGGCATCGACATCCCCACAGTCCTCGAGGCGATCCGCGGCCACTATGACGGGCCGGTCGCGCACGCGCCCGGGTGCGCTGTCTCCGCGCCGGGCCGGGAGGGCTTCGAGGCAGCGGTGGCCGCCGTGTCCGAGGCGGACGTCGCTGTCGTGGTGCTCGGGGACCAGGCGGGTCTTTTCGGCCGGGGCACCTCCGGTGAGGGCTGTGACGCCCCCGACCTCCGGCTGCCCGGTGAGCAGCAGGCGCTGGCCGAGGCGGCGATCGCCACCGGCACGCCCGTGGTCGTGCTCGTCGTCTCCGGACGGCCCTACGCTCTGGGTGCCCTCGACGGAGCTGCCGCGTTGGTGCAGACCTTCTTCCCCGGCCAGCGCGGCGGTCAGGCGATCGCCGAAGTGCTCACCGGTGCGGTGGATCCCTCCGGGCACCTGCCGGTCTCGATCCCGCGTGATCCCGGCTCCCAGCCGTCGACCTACCTCGCACCTGTGCTCGGTCGGGCCACAGCGGTCTCCACCATCGACCCCACTCCGTTGTTCCCGTTCGGGCACGGTCTCTCCTACCACCCGCTCACCTGGGGCGAGGTCACCTGCACGGAGCAGGAGTGGGCCGTCGACGGCGAGATCACCCTGCACGTGCAGCTCACCAACGAGGGGGTCACCGAGGCGAGCGACGTGGTCCAGGTCTACCTGCACGACCCGGTCGCGCAGGTCGCTCGGCCGGATGCCCTGCTGCTCGGCTTCCAACGGGTGCAGCTGGCGCCGGGCCAGTGCACCGAGGTGGCGTTCCGGCTGCATGCCGATCTTACCTCGTACGTCGCCCAGGACGGCAGGAGGATCGTCGAGCCGGGGCCGGTGACCTTGCAGGTGGCTCGCTCGAGCGCCGACGTGCACCGGAGCGTGCCGGTCCTCCTGGTCGGCGGCATGCGCCGGCTCGACTCCTCCCGGCGGCTCCTTGCTCGTACCGCGATCGAGGCAGGCGGCCGGCGGCCACAGGAGGTGACTGCGCGATGAATGCCATGACGGTGCAGCCGCAGGAGGTGACTGCGCGATGACTACCACCAAGGTGGAGACGCACGAGCTCATCGTCGAGCTCGACGCCACCGAGACCCCGGCGGTCCCGGAACGGAAGAACACCTGGCGCCGGGCACTGAAGCGGGACTGGCGGCTGTACACGTTCCTGATCGCACCGGTGATCTTCCTGCTGATCTTCCGGTACCTACCGATGGCGGGCAACGTGATCGCCTTCCGCCGGTTCCGCCCGGGCAGCTCGATCTTCGGTGACGAGTGGGTCGGCCTGCACTACTTCGAGATGTTCATCGGCAACGAACAGTTCTGGAACGTCTTCTGGAACACGGCGATCCTCGGCGGGCTGACCTTGCTGATCTGCTTCCCGCTGCCGATCGTGCTGGCCCTGCTGCTCAACGAGCTGCGCTCGCGCCGGTTCAAGCGGGTGGTGCAGACCATCTCCTACCTTCCGCACTTCCTGTCCATCGTGATCGTCGCCGGCATCGTGTTCCAGCTGACCTCCCTGGACGGGACGATCAACCAGATCGTCACCGCACTGGGCGGGGATGCGATCGCGTTCATGCAGCAGCCGGAGTGGTTCCGCACCATCTACACCTCTTCCGAGGTGTGGCAGACAGTGGGCTGGGGCACGATCCTCTACCTCGCCTCCCTGACCACGATCGACGACCAGCTCTACGAGGCGTCCCGGATCGACGGCGCCAACCGGTGGCAGCAGACCTGGCACGTCACCATCCCCGGGATCCGGCCGACGATGGTGGTGCTGCTCATCCTGAACATCGGCACGTTCATGGCCGTGGGCTTCGAGAAGGTGCTGCTGCTGCAGAACCCGCTGATCTACTCCACCGGTGACGTCATCTCGACGTACCTGTACCGGGTGGGAATCGAGTCCGCACAGTTCTCCTACGCCACGGCCATCGGCCTCTTCGAGGCTGTGATCGGCCTGGTCCTCGTCCTCTCCGCGAACTTCATCTCGCGCCGACTGGTTGGAGCCTCCCTGTGGTGACCGAGATCTCCAAGACACCGGACATCCTGGCAGTCCGCACCGGCGGCGGTGCGATCAAGGACAGCCTCTCCTACCGGGTCTTCCGGGTGGTCAACGCCGTGGTGCTGATCGGCGTCTGCCTGGTGACCCTCTACCCGTTCGTCAACCTGATCGCCAAGTCGTTCTCCTCCGAGGGACAGATCGCGGCCGGGAACGTCAACCTCGTCCCACGCGGCTTCAACACCACCACGTTCCAGGCGGTGCTGACCGACTCGATGTTCTGGACCAACTACAAGAACACCGTGGTGTACACCGTGGTGGGCACGCTGATCGCGATGGCGATCACCAGCACCTACGCCTACGCCATCAGCCGGACACAGCTCAAGGGCCGGACGTTCTTCATCGGGATCGCAGTGTTCACGATGTTCTTCAACGGTGGCCTGATCCCGAACTACATCCTGGTCGCGAACTTCCTCGGCTGGCGGAACAGCATGTGGGCCGTGGTGGTACCCACCGCACTGAGCATCTTCAACCTGCTGGTGATGAAGTCGTTCTTCGAGAACTTCCCCAGCGAGCTGGAGGAAGCGGCCACGATCGACGGCCTGACCACCTACGGCGTCTTCGGGCGGATCGTGCTGCCGCTGTCGAAAGCGGTGCTGGCGACGATGACCCTGTTCTACGCCGTGGGGCTGTGGAACTCCTGGTTCACCGCGTTCCTGTACCTGGACGACAAGTCGCTGTTCCCGGTCACGGTGTACCTGCGCAACCTCATCGCCGCAGCGACCGGGTCCCAGGAGATCACCGGCGGCGCCGGCACCGATGCCGTGCAGATCGGCGCCAACATCCAGTCGGTGACGATGCTGCTGACCGTGCTGCCGATCATCTGCCTCTACCCGTTCCTGCAGAAGTACTTCGTCTCGGGCGTGATGCTCGGCTCCGTCAAGGGCTGAGCACTCGTCCGCACCCATCACCCCGGACGTCGAACGATGGCGCCAGCACCAGAAGGAGAGATACCCCATGGCACTCACTCGTACGCGCATGACGGGGGTGGCGGCACTGGCCGCTACCGCCCTCGTGCTCACCGCATGTTCTTCCGGAGGTGACGACGAGAGCGGCGGCAGCCCAGAGGGCGGCGGCGCCGGCTCGGCCACCATCGACGAGGAGCACTCTGTCGGCGCGATGGACGACTACGACGTCGGCACCACTTTCGAGGCCACCGAGCCGGTGAACTTCTCGTTGCTGTACCGCGACCACCCGAACTATCCGGTGCAGGAGGACTGGTCGGTCTTCGAAGAGCTTGAGGAGAACCAGAACGTCACCTTCGACCTGACTACTGTGCCGCTGGCGGACTGGGACGAGAAGAAGGCGCTGCTGATCTCTGCCGGTGATGCGCCGGAGATCATCTCGGTGACCTACCCGGGTCAGGAGACCCAGTTCGTCAGCGGTGGCGCCATCCTGCCCATCTCCGACTACTTCGAGTACCTGCCGAACTTCAGCCAGAAGGTCGAGGACTGGGGGCTCCAGGAGGAGCTGGACACCCACCGGCAGGCGGACGGCAAGATCTACCAGCTTCCCGGTATCCGGGAGGTCCCGGACGTGCAGTACTCCGTGGCTATCCGCGAAGACCTGTGGGAGGAGGCCGGGATCACCGAGGACCCGACCAGCTGGGAGGAGTTCCAGTCCCAGCTCGAGCAGGTCCAGGAGGCCAACCCGGACCTCGACTACGCCATGTCCGACCGGTGGACCGACGACAGCACGCTCGGTTCGTTCCTGAACGTGATGGCGCCGACGTTCGGCACCTCCGGCGGCTGGGGCTACTCCAACACCTGGTACGACCAGGACTCCGGTGAGTTCGTCTTCACCGGGGGCTCGCAGAGCTACCACGACATGATCGCCTACGTCGCCGGTCTGGTGGAGCAGGGCCTGCTGGATCCGGAGATCACCCAGAGCGACGACCAGGCGGTGCAGAAGTTCATCTCCGGGGAGACCGCCGCGATCTCCGCCAACACCCAGGTGATCAACGAGTACCGGACCAAGTTCGCCGATGCGGGCAAGGACGATGTGCCGATCCGGTTGATCACCATCCCCGGGGGCCCGTTCGGGAACTACCTCGCCGGGAGCCAGCTCTCCTCCGGGCTGATGCTGTCCAGCTCGGCTGCGGACAGCCCGAACTTCCTCGCCATGCTGCAGTTCATCGACTGGCTGTACTTCTCCGACGAGGGCATCGAGTTCGCCCAGTGGGGGGTGGAGGGTGAGACCTACACCAACGACGGTGGTGAGCGCACCTTGGCTGACGATGTGGACTGGAACGGGCTCAACCCCGGGGCCGAGCTGGAGCTGAACGCGGACTTCGGCTACAGCAACGGTGTGTTCCTGCTCGCCAACGGCTCTACCGAAGAGCTGCTGCAGTCGGTGATGGCGCCAGAGATCCGGGAGTGGACCCAGGAGGTGCTCAGCATGAACGAGACCCTGCCGGTCGCCCCCGCGGCGCAGCTGGACGAGCTGGAGCTGGAGACCACGTCCCTGCTGGACAGCCAGCTGAAGGACGGGGTCCAGGCTGCCACTGCCGCGTTCATCACCGGTCAGCGACCGCTGGAGGAGTGGGACGCCTACGTGACCGAGATGCAAGGGCTCGGTTCTGACCAGCTGATCGACACCTATAACGAGGCACTGGCCCGCCAGTCCGAGTGACGTCAGGCCGCCGTCGGCCGGATGCGTACCGACCCGGCCGGCGGCAGCCCGACAGCAGCGCAGGACGGCACCGCATGACCGTACCGCATGACCGTACTGACGAGGAGGATGGGCGAAGATGAGTGCGATGGCACGGGCGCAGGAGGCATCGGAGGTCGGACGTGGTCCGCTGTCCCGCGGGGCGGTGGTCGTCTACCGGCTGCTGGTGCTCGAGGTGCTGCTGCTCCTGGCGTGCAGCCCGTCGGTGGTGCTGCTCCTGCTGCTGGACCGCGACCCCTCGAACGTGCCGCTCGCTGTGCTGGCGCTGCTGCCCCTCGCCCCGGCACTGGTCGCGGGGGTAGCGGCGGTGCGCGCCTGGCCGCAGGAGGATGATCTCTCCCCGGCACGACCATTCCTGCGGGCCTACCGGCGGGACCTGATCGCCACGCTGAAGTGGTGGGTGCCGGCGCTGTTGCTGCTCGCGGTCCTCTCGTTCAACCTGGTGCACGCCGGGGCGGTCGATGGTGGGGCGGTGCTGTTGCCGGTGCTGCTGGTGCTGATCACGCTGGTCGCTGTGTGGTGCGGGCAGATGGTGGTGCTCACCGCCTGCTTCCACCTGCGCACGCGGGACGCGGCCCGGATCGCCGTCGCCGAGGCGGTGCCGCAGTGGCGGTTCACCCTGGGCGTGCTCGGGCTGCTGGTGGTCGCCGGTGCGGTGCTGCTCACCTCGGAGATCGTCCTGCTGCTGCTTGCGTGGGCGTTCGTCGGGCTGCTCGCACTGATGGCGCGCGGTCTCGTCGCCGACGTCACCGAGCGGTTCACCCGCCGCTGAGGGAGGGCCACCGACGGCGCCGCGCACCCGGGCAGGGTCGCTGCACCTGTCGGCAGGCCGCGTCAGGGCAGCTGGTGGATCGCCAGCGGCAGCGTCTCGCTCGCGCCGGCGATGCCCAGCAGCTGTGCGGCCACGGTGAGGGTCCACCGGGTGCGGATGGTGTCGTCGACCAGCAGCACCGGTCCGGAGAGCTGTA
>DATGRZ010000414.1:0-6869 GCA_035303065.1 Ruania sp. | reverse complement strand
GCGCCGGCGTAGCTCGCCGTGGTCCAGGTGGCCAGCCCGAGCGCCGGGGCGTAGTCCTGCGCGGCGAGCACCACTGTGTCCTCCTCGCACCGGTACGGCCGGCCGAAGGTGGCCAGGCAGGTGCGGCACAGGGAACGATCCCCACGCCCGCAGCCGGCGCAGGTCAGCGGCAGCACCAGTCCGAGCACGTCGGAACCCACTGCGACGGCGGAGCGCACCAGGCTCTGGCCGGTCACCGTGGCACCAGCCCTCTCACCGCGCACCCCTCTCACCGCGCACCCTCCCTCACCACGCATCGAGGCAATTTCCGCGCATCGAGGCAGGAAAGGAACGCCTCGGTGTCTCACGAGTGCCTCGGTACGAACCACGGCCCCCGGATCACGACACGAACAGGTGCCTGCGCGGGCGGGTCCGCGGCACACCGGCGCGCTCGAGCTTTCGCTCCAGCGGGTAGACCTTCCACGCCTCGTCCCAGCCCCAGCGCCCGAAGTGATGCACCTGGCCGCGGAGCTCATCCTCCCGGCGCTTCTCGTGCACGACCCGCTCCGCAGCTCCGGTGGCGGAACCGGCGTCCAGGTACTTACCGTGACCGTCGGCCTCCATCGCGATGCCGAGCTCCGGCCAGTAGAAGTCCACCCAGACGTACTCACCGAGGCCCGGCAGCCAGATCCGGTGCTGCAGCTGTGGGGCGGCGAACCCGAGCTCCTCGATCACCAGTCGGCTGATCGACTCCAGCGGACTATCGGCCAGCGGGGTGGCTCGCTGGAGCACGGCTGCTACGGGAACCTGCCCTCGGTAGGGCCGCAACCGCTCGTCGGTGCTGCGCAGGTCTGCCAGAGTCAGCAGCGGACGTCGCTTCGCGTAAGGCGGGTGGCGCAGTGCAGCGTCGGCGGCCACCAGAGCGGCAGCCAGGGGCGCCTCCCGGGCGATCTGGATCACCGTGTGGGCTGGCACCGTCACCCGGATACCGTCCACAGTGGTGGCCGGGATCGGTCCCCGGTGGCCCACGGACCGCACCCCCGCACGCCGCGAGCCGTTCGGGCTGCGGGCGAGCACGTACACCTGCTGCGGCCAGCGCCCCACGATCGGCAGCCCGAGCAGCACAGCCGCGGAGTAGGAGGTGAACACCTGGCCGGGCATCTGGTGCGCGGCGGCGCGCACTCGCTGCAGGTACCGTGCTGCCGCTTCGCGCTGACCGGTCTGCGCGGCCGTCGGTGCTGCTGCGTAGACACCGGGCCAGACGCGCTGTAGCGCACCCGTGCGGTGCAGCCTGTGCAGACGGTGCCGGCAGCCCATCGCGGTGGCGTCGGCGGAGGTGATGAGGCCATCGGCTCTGACGGGCAGGCCGTCCAGGGGTGCATCCATGTCACTGACATCAGCAGATCCCGCAGCTGCGCGCAGGCGTCGACCGGGGGTGCTGTGGATCGTGGGGCACTGCGGACACGTTCCACCCACCGGCTACGGAGGCACTCCTGTGACATGGAGGCACAATTTTCCTGCCTCAGTGCACCAGGAGTGCCTCCGTCGCGGGTGGGGGCGCGCGGACCTACCCCGGGAACGTCGGGTCGCGAGTGCGGGCGTGCGGACCTACCCCGGGAACGTCGGGTAGTGCACGCCAGTGGCCACCGGCGCCCACCCGTTGCCCGAGCGCCCGAACAGGGTGCCGTCCTCAGTGGCCAGATACAGGTCGCGCACTCCGCGGCCGGAGGCCACCCGCACCGTGTCCGGCACGCTCGGCAGCGGCGTGGTCCGCCCGCCGACCTCCACCACGTGCACAGTGGTCGCCGTCTCGCTGACCCCGAGCACTGCGAGCTGCGTCTCGTCCACCCAGACCATGTCGGTGGCGTCGGTCAGCTCCCGGCCCACCTGCAGCGGCGGCCCCAGACCGGTAGGCGTGCCGTCGGCGTCCACGGTGATCGCATGCACCAGCACCTGCACCGCTCCGTCCGCGTCCACGACCACCGCCAACCGCGCACCATCCCGGCTCACCCGGATCGCGCGCACCTGCATCCCCGCCAGGGCCGGGGTCTCGATCGACTGCACGTTGCCCTGCGCACTCGCGATGAGCAGCTCACCGTCGTTGTCCTTCTCCCCGGTCCAGATCCACCCGTTCCAGGCGTAGGAGGGGGCGAGCAGGTTCGTGCCCTGCACCAGCACTGTGGCACCGGCGTCTGCGGAGGGCGCAGTCACCAGCTCGGTGTGCCCGGCGAGCAGCACCGTCTGCTCACCCGCCGCCTGCTCGCTCTGGTAGCTCACCGCCGGGTCGGCGGGGTCGACGGAGCTGAGGTCCGCCGCGTCCGCCACCTCCTCGACCTCTGAGCTGTTGTAGGTAGCCAGCACGTCGTCGTCGGTGAGCACCGTCATGGTGCGCCCCACACCCGGGTTGACGCGCAGGGTCGGCGGGGCGGCATTGACCTCCAGGGGGACGTCTCCCACGGTGACCTCGACCCCTTGCACCTGAGGCAACGCCGTCAACGTGCGTTCGATCTGGCGCACCAGCAGGGCGCGGTCGGTGGCGCTGGCGGTCTGCACCGCGGCGGTCAACGGCACAGTGGCCACCCCGCCGCTGACCGTGACCGAGTCGATGGACAGCTCGGTGCCGTCCGGGATCGCCGAGATCACCGACGGCGCAAGCCACTCTGCTGCCCCGGCCATCAGGCCCCGCACGGCGTAGGTGGCGCTGTTCCTGGTGGGGTACCAGCGCAGGTCGGGCACCATCGCGCTGCCGTCGGAGCTGAGGAAGTACAGCGGGGTCTTGCGGTACAGGGTGGCGAAGTTCACCTCCGACATCAGCACGCCGTCCGGCAGCTCGCTGATCCGCCACTCCCCCGCCGGATCGGTCACCAGCTCGTAGGTCATCGTGGCGGTCGTCCCAGGAGCAGCCTGGGTGTAGACACCGTCGCTGTCGACTGTGGCCACCACTGTGGCACCGATCTCCAGAGTGCCCTCCACCGAGTCGTCGTAGGTCAGCGGGGCAGAGCCGTCGTAGATCACCACCTGGGCGGCGGGGTCCCACTCGGCGCGCGTGGGCTGGGTGAGGAACTTGCGGGCGGTGTTGAAGTCGTCGGCGATCCCGGCCACGGCGGCGGTCTGGAAACCATGCATCATCTGAGCAGGATCGTCACCGGGCTGGGGGTCGTCGGCCACCACGTAGCCCACCCCTTCGTCCTGCCCGGCCTCCACCCCCGGGTGCACCTGCCCGTCGGTGGGCAGGGAGGCACACCCGGCGAGCAGCACGAGCGCCACCAGTGCGGGCAGCAACCTGCGGGCGCGGATCATGTCGACTCCTCCTGCTCCCACTGCGGGACCGCGGCCGGGCCGGCCGGGTCGGTGGGGTCGGTGTGATGGTCCAGGCTGACCTCGCCGCGCTCGGGCCACAGCGCCAGCGGCGGCTCCCCGATCTCCAGGCCAGCGCGGCGGGGCAGGGTGAGCCGGAACGCAGCGCCCTCCCCGGGGGTGCCCCAGGCGTCCAGGCCGCCGCCGTGCAGCCGCGCGTCCTCCAGGGCGATCGCCAGGCCGAGCCCGGTGCCGCCGAGGGTGCGCGCGCGGGCCGGATCGGCCCGCCAGAACCGGTCGAAGACGTGCTCGGCCTGCACCGGAGTCATCCCGATGCCGTGGTCGCGCACCAGCACGGAGACGGCGGTCTCGTGCCCGGCGAGGGTGACGTCGATGTCGTTGCCCTCCCCGTGCTCCACGGCGTTCACCAGCAGGTTGCGCAGCACGCGTTCCACCCGGCGGGCATCGGCGTCGACGGTCACTGGCTCCTCCGGGGCATGCACCAGGATGTGCGTGCCACGTTCGGCCGCCAGCGGGCCGGTGAGGGCCACCACCCGGTCCAGCACCAGGTGCAGGTCGAGGGCCTCCACGTCCAGCACGGCGGCACCGGCGTCGAACCGGGAGATCTCCAACAGGTCCACCAGCAGGTTCTCGAACCGGTCCAGCTGGTTCTGCAGCAGCTCGGCCGAACGTGCCTGCGAGGGCGGGAAGGACTCGCGTGCCTGGTAGAGCACCTCGGCGGCCATCCGGACGGTCGTCAGCGGGGTGCGCAGCTCGTGGGAGACGTCGGAGACGAACCGTTGCTGCATCCGAGACAGCTCGGCGAGGCGCTCGATCTGGTCCTGCAGGCTGGCGGCCATCTCGTTGAACGACGTGCCCAGGCTGGCCAGCTCGTCGTGACCACGCACCTGCATCCGTTCGGTCAGGTGCCCGTCGGCGAGGCGTTCAGCAGTGCGGGCCGCCTGCTGCACCGGGTCGAGCACCTGACGGGTGAGGTACCAGGCCATCACCAGCAGCAGCACCACCAGGGACCCGGCGCCCACGGCCAGCACCCGCTGCAGCAGGTCCAGCTGAGCCTGCTCGGAGGCCAGCGAGTAGACGATGTACAGCTCGTTCTCCCCGGCCACCGGCATGGTCACCGAGGCACCCACGGCGATCCCGGGCACCTCGCCGCCGTTGGAGGTGGGCAGCGCCACGGACTGCCACTGCTGGAACTGCTCGGCACGCACCTGCTCGCGCAGCTCGTCACGGATCACCGCGCGCAGCGAGTTGTCCGTGGCCGGTGCCTGGATGAGCACCGAGGAGGACGGGTCCGGTGAGGGCAGCAGCAGCACCCCGGCCGCGTCCAGGGAGGACTGCTGCAGCGTGCTGACCACGTCGTCGCCGAGCTGCTGCACGTCCTGGACGTTGGAGACGGTGGCCGAGTCGAACTGCTGCTGGGCCTGCTCGGCGCGGCTGGCGGCGTCAGCGAGCACCTGGTCACGGGCCTGCTCGAACAGTCCGTCGCGGACCTGGTCGGCGAGCACTGCGGCGAGCAGCACGAGGGCCAGCGACCCGACGGCCACAGTGGTGGCGGCCACCCGCAGGCGCAGCGAGTGCCGCCAGGCGCGCAGCGCCACGCGGGTGCGCCGGCGCAGCCACCTGCTCGCTCGGATCGTGGTGCGGACGGCGCGTTCCCGCCAGGGCCGGTCGCGCCCGGCGGGGGCGTTCACGAGACGGGCGTGCCTGCCCGGTATCCGACGCCGCGGACAGTGACGACCACCTCAGGGTTCTCCGGGTCCTGCTCCACCTTGGCCCGCAGCCGCTGCACGTGCACGTTCACCAGCCGGGTGTCCGCCTGGTGCCGGTAGCCCCAGACCTGCTCCAGGAGCACCTCGCGGGTGAACACCTGCCACGGCTTGCGCGCCAGAGCGACGATCAGGTCGAACTCCAGCGGGGTGAGGTTGATGATCTCGCCGCCGCGGGTGACCCGGTGCCCGGGCACGTCGATCACCAGGTCCCCGATCGGCAGCCGCTCGCTGCCCTGGGTCTGCCGGTTGCGCAGCCGGGCCTTGACTCGGGCGACCAGCTCGGTGGGCTTGGCAGGCTTGGCCATGTAGTCGTCGGCGCCGGCCTCCAGGCCCTGCACCACGTCGGCGGTGTCGCCCTTGGCGGTGAGCATCACGATCGGCACTCCGGACTCGGCGCGGATCCGGCGGCAGATCTCGATACCGTCCATCCCGGGGAGCATCAGGTCGAGCAGGATCAGGTCCGGCTGCTCAGTGCGGTACGCCTCTACCGCCTTGGCCCCGTCGGAGCAGAACGCCGTCTCGTACCCCTCGGACTGCAGCACGATGCCGATCATCTCCGACAGCGCGGCATCATCGTCCACCACCAGCACGCGTGCACTCATGTGCCTATGGTGTCATCTCCGGCTGGAAATCAGGGGGAAGCCGGGTCCCCGTCCCGATCCCGCCCGGCGGTATACGGTCGTCTGAGGCACGATTGTTCGTTCGAGGCAGGATTTTTCTACCTCAGACGGCGGAAATTGCCTCAGTCCGTGCGGGCACCGTGACCGTATGGTTCGGTGCGGGCACCATGGCCCTATGATTCGGTGCAGGCACGGGCATAGGTGAGCCGGGGGTCATGCGAAGATGGGCGCACCACACGGAGGGGACACAGAGCACGATGAGCTACCCGGATCCGCCGCCTCAGAACGGAGCCGAGCCGCCCAGCTGGGAAACACCGCCGCACGCGCCACCGACGCCGGCTGGTCAGACCCCGGGTGAGCAGCCGCCGGCCGCACCGCCGGCTGGCTCCGGGAGCGGGGGCCAGGCGGGCGCCGGCTCTTCCGGATGGGGTGCGGTCCCCCCGCCCGGCGGCTACGGCCAGCAGCCCGGCCAGCAGGGCCCACCCAGCGACGGCCAGCAGGGCCCGCCCGGCTACGGCCAGCAGGGGCCACCCAGCGACGGCCAACAAGGCCCACCCGCCTACGGCCAACAGGGCCCACCTGGCTACCCCCAGCAACCCGGCAGCTACGGTCAGTACGGTCAGCAGCCCGGCGGCCTCCCGTCCGCCTGGGGTCCGGCCCCGCAGCCCGGCATCATCCCGTTGCGGCCACTGACCCTCGGGGAGATCTACGACGGCGCGATCCGGTCGATCCGCACCAACCCCGCGGTGATGTTCGTACTCTCCGCCGTGCTGGTGACGCTGGCCACCGTGGTGCAGGGGGTGGCCACCTGGGGTCTCTTCGAGGACCTGAACGCTCTGGTTGGGATGGACCCGGCCGAGATGGAGAACATGGCCACCGGCCCGCTGCTCGCCACCTTGCAGTCGGCGCTGATCGGCTACACGATCTCTGGCTTCGTCTCCTTCCTGATCACCACGATCCTCAACGGGCTGCTGATCCATGCGGTGAGCCAGGCGGTGATCGGGCGGAAGATGAGCCTGGAGGAGGTCTGGCGCGCCACCAAGGGGCAGATCCCGCGGCTGCTGGCGCTGAGCCTGGTGGTCAGCGTGCTGCTGATCCTCGTGGCCGCCGTGGGCGTGGGACTGATCGTGCTGCTCACCCTCACCCAGAGCGCCGTGCTGATCGGCTTCGGCGTGCTGTTTCT
>DATGRZ010000413.1:0-2873 GCA_035303065.1 Ruania sp. | reverse complement strand
AGCACCCACGAGTCACCGCAGCAGCAGCGCCAGTACCTGCGGATGTTCGAGCAGTTCCGGTTCGACGGCATCATCCTCACCCCGTTCGACGACAACCTGCAGCAGGCGCACGAGATCGCCGCCCGCGGCACACCGGTGGTCCTGGTCGACCGGACCGACGACGAAAGGCTGCTCCCGTCGGTGGGCACAGACCACGAGACGGGTGGCTACTTGGCCGCCCGACACCTGATCGAGCAGGGGTGCCGCCGGCTGTGCTTCGTCTCCGGGTCACAGCAGGTGCAGCAGATAGTGCGGCGGCAGCGCGGCTACCAGAAGGCTGTGGACGAGGCCGATGACGTCAGCCTGGA
The DNA here is from genome assembly GCA_035303065.1 of Ruania sp. Classification (GTDB taxonomy): domain Bacteria; phylum Actinomycetota; class Actinomycetes; order Actinomycetales; family Beutenbergiaceae; genus Ruania. The sequence continues at coordinate 2,526 of DATGRZ010000413.1, read as the reverse complement.
GGTGCTGGAGTTCCCGGACCTGGACGTGGAGCTCGGGCGCGAAGCGGGTCGGGAGATCGCCGACCGCGCGCCGGCGGACCGCCCGGACGGCGTGTTCGGCGGCAACGACCTGCAGGCGATCGGCATCGTGGCCGAGCTGGTCGACGCCGGAGTGGACGTGCCCGGTGAGGTCGCCGTGATCGGGTACGACGACATCGTCTTCGCCGCCACGACCGCGCGTCCGCTGACCTCGATCCGCCAGCCCAGCCGGGAGATCGGCGCCGCCGCTGCGCAGATGCTCTTCGACCGGTTGCTCTCCCCCGACAAGCCGGCGCAGCAGCAGCTGTTCCAGCCGGAGCTGCAGGTGCGGGTCAGCACCCGACGCTGACCCTGCAGCTGCCGGTCTGGTCTTGAGCCGCCGGTGCTGCACAGGAGAGAGTGGAACCCCGACCCAGAGGAGCTGCAGATGACCGAACCAGAAGGCCAGGCCAGCAAGCCGATCGACGCCGCCCGGGAGGCGCTCACCGTGCGCCGGGTGTTCGGCGAACCGTACGAGGCCGGTGGTGCCACAGTGATCCCGGTGGCCCGAGTGGTCGGCGGCGCCGGGATGGGCTACGGGTCCGGCGCCGGCCGCAAGCCACGCTCGGGCGAGAGCGGGCCGATCGGAGAGGGCTCCGGCGGTGGCGGCGGGTTCGGGGTGCGCGCCGTGCCGGCCGGGGTGTTCGTGCTCCGCGGCGGTGAGGTCACCTGGAAGCCGGCGCTGAACCTGAACCTGGCGATCCTCGGCGGACAGGTGCTCGCCGGAGTGATCGCCGTGGCGGCCGCGTGCACCGCCCGCACCCGGGCGAAGCTGCGCGCGCGGGAGATGGTGCTGGGCCGGGCCCGCCGGGGCTGATGCATCGCCGCGCTCGACCAGGCGCAGCACATCGCCGCTCCCCTCTGCGACGACGCCGAAAAGTCGGTGCCTCGACGACCTGCACGGCGGCGCCTGGTGGCTGGCACCACTGTGATCGGATCCAGCCCTTCCTCACGCGCGTGGTTCTGGATCTCGGATTGATTGCAGCGAGCACGCGCTCCCTGGTGTCCGGATTCACTGGTGTGGGGCCACCCAGAACCCGGGATTCTGTGGCTCGAGAGATCCGCGCTTCCTGCGCAACCTGGTCCATCGTGACCGCTAGTCCGGCCGCGGGTGGGCGGGGGACTCCAAAGCGTCAGCCTAGCCTTCGCAGCGCGCCGGTCACTCGGACTTCCTGCCCCCGAGCCGCGCACGGAAGTCACGCAAAGGCGCCGGCCAGTCGGTCTGCACCAGATCGGCACCATGAGAGATGAGCCGACCCCAACCGTGTTCCGGCCCGTCGGTCAGAGAGACTTCATCGTCCCAACCAGCGAACAGCGGCCGCCGGTCACTGAGATTGATCGCGTTCAGCATCACCAGGATTCCGCGGTCATGCATCTCCGTGATCACCGCGGGATCCGCTAACTCGGAGTCCGCGTCCCTGGCAATCAGCTCGACCACCACGGTGTTGATGTCCGCATGCCTGAGCACAGTCTCCAGCTCGGCTGTCGTTTTCACGATCGGCATGAATGGGAACGGCTCGGAGCAGCGCGCGAGACGTTCCAGGGCATCGTCCTGCACTGGGCTCTTGAGCAGCATCCGGTCGGTGACGTCGTATTGCTTCATGTGGTCAAGCAGCTCCGGCCAGTACCCCCAGGACCGGTCTACGTTGAAGATGGTGCCGCTGAATCCGGTCAGGATCGTCTCCAGCGGCTCCAGACCGTACGGTTCGGTTCCGGAACGACGGCACCATTCGTATTGCTGTGCGCGCAGATCCACGGCACTCAGGTTGCGGATGTCCTCGTCCATCCCGAAGTGGAGCCGCTCGTACCCGTTGTGGAAGAGGAAGAACTCACCGTCGGTCGAGGCGATCACATCGGTCTCGATGATGTCTGCCCCTTGCCGGAGCGCGGCGGTGAACGCGAGTGCGGTGTTCTCCGCGATTGAGCCAGTGCCGCTACCCCGGTGGACGACGATCAACGGCCGATGACGAGCAGCGAGCTCCTGGAGACGTCGATTCACCCGCACGTAGCGCTCCGAGCCCAGTCGTTCGAGGGCCGCTTCAGCCATGCATTCTCTCACTTTCCTTCTTGGCGGCGTTCGGCAACGCAGCCGTGGTGGTCGAGGGCAGCGAGTCAGCGCTGCCGCCGGAGGCCATCCGCTTTGCGCGCCGGCGAGCGCTGCTCCGCTCACCGGCCTTGCTGGCACGCCCATAGACGAGCCACATCGCTAATCCGGAGATGATCATCAGGAGCACCGTGCAGACAAAGGTCAAGGCAATGGTGTCGCTGATGGTTTCTGCTGTAGCTGCCTGCTGAGTGAAGATACCCAGCGGTTGAAAAAGGGGGGGTGTGCCAGGAACACGGCCGCGTCATGATGGTCACGGTAGGCCTCGAGCGGTCCGGCTACCGCCCGCGCTGACGCTCGAACGGGGAGGAGCGCGCCTAGACCAGTGCGCCGAGCCGCTCGGTGAGCCGGGTGCCCATCAGGCG
>DATGRZ010000412.1:0-5434 GCA_035303065.1 Ruania sp. | reverse complement strand
CGGGCGATCACCCCGCCGACCAGCCCGGCGGTGACCATCAGCGCGAGGATCGTGCCCAGGTAGTACTGGTTCAACGGCAGCAGCACCAGGGGCATGTCCTCCGGGAGCGTCTGTACCGCCCACAGGTTCTGCAGCGGGAGCTGCATCCCGGCCCGGATCCAGGGCAGCAGCCCCACCAGCACGGCACCGACCCCCACCAGCGGATAGGCCCAGATCGGCAGCAGCAGCCGGGGAAGGGTCGGTCGATCCGTCCTTGAGGTGCGCACAGTACCGATCTTGGCACGGAGGGCGGGGCGGAGTGTGGCCCCGGGTGGGGCGGGGTGTGGCCTCGGGCGGGGCGGGGTGTGGCCTCGGGCGGGATCCGGTGGTCAAGCGGCGCACCGGCGGGATGTGGTCGTGGTTCGGTCAGGGGACCGGGCAGCTCGGACTGGTTCGGGGGCGAGCCGCAGCTCGGGCTCGCCTTGGCATCGGCCGAGCGACAGCAGTACTCCCTGCACGAGGTCGATACCCGCGAGCACGACCCCGCGGGCGAAGTATCGCTTTAATCGATTCACGCCCGATTCCGGCGGGCATGCGGGGTGGGTGGGCGCTCAGGAGGCGAACAGGGTGGTGGAGAAGCTGTAGCGGGACGCCAGGTAGACGTGCTGGCCGTGCTCGATCGCCCGGCCGGAGGCGTCGTAGGCGGTGCGCTCCATGGTCAGCAGCGCCACTTTCGGCTTCTCCTCCAGCAGCCGCGCCTCGGCCGCGGTGGCGATCCGGGCGCCGATCTGCTGGTGCGCCATGTGGATCTCCACCCCGCGCTGGCGCAGCGCGTGGTAGAGACCGGACTCACCCAGCTCTTCGTAGCTGGGTGCGATGTCCAGGGACAGGTGATTGGTCATCAGTGCGAGCGGCTCACCGTCGGCGAGCCGGATCCGGCGGATGGTGACCACGTCCGCCTCCGCGGGCAGCTCGAGCGCCTCGGTGACCTCCGTGGTGCCGGGGGCCACGCTGTACTCCAGCACAGAGGTGGTGGGGTGGCGACCGCTGCGCTGCAGGTCGTCATACAGGCTGGACAGGTCGACTTTGCGGCGCACCCGCACCGGCGCCACCTGTGTACCTACGCCGCGCTTGCGCACCAGCATGCCCAGATCCACCAGCTCCTGCAGCGCCCGCCTGGCGGTGGGGCGGGAGACCCGCAGCCGCTTGGCCAGTGCGATCTCGTTCTCCAGCCTGCGCCCGGGCAGCAGGCTGCCGGTCTCGATCGCATGCTCGATCGCGGTCGCGAGCTGGTGGTACAGCGGCACCGGGCTGGACCGGTCGAGCTCCACACGCACCACTGCCGGGTCCTCGGCCATCGCCCCTCCTCGGCTCAGCTGGACTGACAAACAGGTACTGACACGCTCATATGTTAGGACATAAGGATGCGCAGGAGGGGTGAAATGGGGCAGACTCTTAGGTAGCGATCATGACGCAGCGCGCTGACCGCCGGTTGGTGGCGCGGTCTCATCAGGAGGTCTTGGACGTGGACGTCGTCACGATGGGCAGGGCCGGTGTGGACCTGTATCCACTGCAGATCGGCGTCGGCCTGGACGAGGTGACGAGCTTCGGCAAGTTCCTCGGCGGGAGCCCGATGAACGTGGCGGTGGCCGCTACCCGGATGGGCAACCCGGCCGCAGTGCTCACCGGCGTGGGCGACGACCCGTTCGGCCGCTATGTCCGGGCAGAGATGCGCCGGCTCGGGGTCGTGGACGAGCACGTGATCACCGTGCCCGAGCTGCCCACCCCGATCACGTTCTGCGAGATCTTCCCACCGGACGACTTCCCGCTGTACTTCTACCGCCGCCCCTCCGCCCCGGACCTGCAGCTGCACGCCGAGCAGCTGCCGATGGACCTGATCGCCGGGGCCGGCCTGTTCTGGATCTCCGGCACCGGGCTGTGCATGGAACCCTCCCGTGCCGCCCACCACGCCGCGCTCGCCCACCGCGACCGTAGGGCACATACCGTGTTCGACCTGGACTACCGGCCGATGTTCTGGCCGGAGCCGGCCGAGGCGACCGCGCAGTACCAGGCCGCCCTGGCGCACGCCACAGTGGCGGTGGGGAACCGGGAGGAGTGCGAGGTCGCTGTCGGCGAGTCCGACCCGGAGCGGGCCGCGGACGCGCTGCTGGCTGCCGGGGTGCAGCTGGCGATCGTGAAGCAGGGTCCGGCCGGCACGCTGGCCAAGACCGCCGACGAGCGGGTGGTGGTGCCGCCCGCGCAGATCGAGGTGGTGAACGGCCTCGGCGCCGGGGACGCGTTCGGTGGTGCGCTCTGCCACGGGCTGCTGGCGGGCTGGGACCTGGAGCAGGTGATCGCCTCGGCGAACGTGGCCGGTGCGATCGTCGCCTCCCGGCTGGAGTGCTCCACGGCGATGCCCACGGCCGCCGAGATCGCCGACGTCCTCGCCGGGGTGCCGGTGGCCGAGGTGAACGACCGCGCTGGGGCAGCCACCGCCGCAACTTTCGCCGCCCGTGCCGCGGCCGCCGCCGGCGGTTTCCCGGAGCAGGCACGATGACCGCCCCGCCGCAGGTCGCCCAGCTCGCCCGGTTGCGTGCGCACGAACCGGAGCGGATCACAGCCGCACTAGCCACCCGTACCCCCGGCGCCATGCCGGCACCGGGTGAGCACCTGATGATCATCGCTGCCGACCATCCGGCGCGAGCCTCCCTGGCCGCCGGCAGCGACCGGCTGGCGATGGCCGACCGCGCGGACCTGCTGGCCCGCTGCGGCGAGGCGCTCACCCGCCCCGGGGTGCATGGCTTCCTCGGCACCGCGGACCTGATCGAGGACCTGACGGTTCTCGGTGCCCTGGAGGGCAAGCTGGTGTTCGGGTCGATGAACCGGGCGGGTCTGGCCGGGTCGGTGTTCGAGGCGGACGACCGGTTCACCGGGTACGACGCCGAGGGGGTGGCCCTGGCCGGCTTGGACGGTGGGAAGATGCTGCTCCGGCTCGACCCGGAGGATCCGGCCACGCCCCGTACCCTGGCCGCGAGCGCCGAGGCGGTGAACGCACTGGCCGCCCGGGACCTGACGGCGATGGTGGAGCCGTTCTGGTCCACATCCGCTGGTGGCCGGCTGCGCAACAACCTCAGCCCGGATGCGGTGATCCACTCGATCGCGGTGGCCTCCGGTCTGGGCCGCACCTCCGCCCGCACCTGGTTGAAGCTGCCCGCGGTGGAAGACATCGAGCGGGTGCTGGCGGCCACCACGCTGCCCTGTCTGCTGCTCGGCGGGGAGGTGCCGCAGGACCCGGATGCGGCGCTGACCCTCTGGCAGCGTGCGCTGGCCTGCGAGAACGCTCTCGGCCTGGTGATCGGGCGGGCGATGCTGTACCCGCCGGACGGGGACGTGGCGGCCGCGGTCGATGCTGCGGTGAGCCTGCTCTCCCGGAGGCCGGCATGACGGGCGTGTTCTACCCGGACGGCACCCTGGCCGCCGGCCCGCTGGAGCTGGACCTCACCCCAGAGCGCGCCGGCTGGGGCTACTCCGGACTGAAGGTGCTCACCCTCGCCCCGGGTGAGACCTGGACGCTGGACACCGACCAGGACGAGGCGATCGTGCTGCCGCTGTCCGGTGGTCTGTCTGCCCAGGTCGACGGCGGTGCTTTCGTCCTCGAGGGCCGTTCCGAGGTCTTCACCTCGGTCACGGACTTCCTCTACCTGCCGCGGGAGTGCCGCGCCGAGCTCACCAGTGCGGCTGGGGGCCGCTTCGCCATCGCCACCGCCCGTGCGCAGGAGCGCCTGGCAGCCCGCCGGTACGGGGCCGAGCAGGTACAGGTGACCCTCCGCGGGGCCGGGTCGTGCAGCCGGGAGCCACGCAACTATGCCCTGGGCAACGGGGTGGCCACCGACCGGCTGCTGCTGGTGGAGGTGATCACCCCGGGCGGCAACTTCTCCTCCTACCCCCCGCACAAGCACGATGTGCACACCGAGCACGAGCGGGAGCTGGAGGAGATCTACTACTTCCGGATGCGCCGCGAGGGCGGGACCGGTTACCACCGGCAGTACACCGCCGGCACCCGGACCGAACCGATGGACCTGCTCACCGAGGTGCGCACCGGGGACGTGGTGCTGGTGCCGCACGGCTACCACGGTCCGTGCATCGCCCCACCGGGTGAGGACATGTACTACCTGAACGTGATGGCCGGCCCGCAGCGCGACGGCGTCTGGCTGATGACCGACGACCCCGCGTACAGCTGGGTGCGCGAGACCTGGGCCAGCTCCGCCGTCGACGATCGCCTACCGATGGTCGGAGGGAACTGAGATGGCTGAGACGATCCGGCTCACCGTGGCCCAGGCGCTGGTGCGGTTCCTGGCCGCACAGCACTCCGAGCGAGACGGGCAGCGGCAGCGGCTGGTGCCAGCGGCGTTCGGGATCTTCGGGCACGGGAACGTGGCCGGGGTGGGGCAGGCGCTGCTGCAGAACGCGACCAAACCGGCCGAGGACGAAGCGGTGCTGCCGTACTACCTGGCCCGCAACGAGCAGGCGATGGTGCACAGCGCCGTGGGTTTCGCTCGGGCCCGGGAGCGGTTGCAGACCATGGTGTGCACCGCCTCGATCGGGCCGGGGGCCACGAACATGGTCACCGGTGCGGCGCTGGCCACCATCGACCGGATCCCGGTGCTGCTGCTGCCCTCGGACCTCTTCGCCACCCGGCGTGCGGGGGCGGTGCTGCAGCAGCTGGAGGACCCGCGCAGCCAGGACGTGAGCGTGAACGACGCGTTCCGGCCGATCTCGGCCTACTGGGACCGGGTGAACCGGCCCGAGCAGCTGCCCTCGGCGCTGCTGGCGGCGATGCGGGTGCTCACCGATCCGGCCGCCACCGGAGCGGTGACGCTGTGCCTGCCGCAGGACGTGCAGGCCGAGGCGCACGACTGGCCCCTGGAGCTGTTCCGCGAGCGCACCTGGCACGTGGCCCGGCCGGTACCCGAGCCGGAGGCCCTGGCCCGGGCCACGGACGTGGTCGGCGCAGCCCGGCGGCCGTTGCTGGTGGCCGGCGGCGGGGTGATCTACTCCGGGGCGACGGCGGAGCTCACCCGGCTGGCGGAGGTCACCGGGATCCCGGTGGCGGACACCCAGGCGGGCAAGGGCGCGCTGCCCGGGGAGCACCCGCTGAGCGTGGGCGGGGTCGGCTCGACCGGCACGGCGGCCGCGAACGCGCTGGCCGCGGAGGCGGACGTGGTGATCGGCGTCGGTACCCGGTACACCGACTTCACCACCGCCTCACGCACCGCCTTCGCAGCCGAGGGCGTGCAGTTCGTGAACCTGAACATCGCCTCCTTCGACGCCGCCAAGCACTCGGCCACGATGCTGGTGACCGACGCCGCCCGCGGCCTGGCAGCACTCACCGACGCCCTGGGTGACTACCGCGTGCCGGAGAGCTATGCGCGCGAGGTGAGCGACCGCCGTCGGG
>DATGRZ010000411.1:0-2411 GCA_035303065.1 Ruania sp. | reverse complement strand
CGGGTGTGGGGGTACGACTTCGACCCGGGGTCGAACGTGGTGGACGTCTACGTGCGCTACCTGCGCAAGAAGCTGGGCGCCGACCGGTTCGAGACCGTCCGCGGGATGGGCTACCGGCTCCGGTAGGGGGAGTGGCCGCGGACCGCTCCGGTCGACCGAAGCGGTCAACCGAAGCGGGCGACCGAAGCGGCCGACGATCAGGCCCGGTGCTGGCCCTAGCTCAGCACCGGGGCTGATCGGTCGATGGCGGGTCAGTCGGCAGAACCTGCTGACGGCGCGCTGGCTGGACTGTTCGGGCTGGCCGGGCTGTTCGGGCTGGCCGGGCTGTTCGGTGTGTTCGCGCTGACCGGGCTCTGCGCAGACTGCGGGCTGTTCGGTGTGTTCGGCGACTGCGGCGACTGCGGTGACTCGGCAGACTGCGCCGTCTGGGCTGACTGGGCAGACTGGGCAGACTGCGCCGTCACAGCGGTGACCGCGGTGGTAGCGCTCTGCGAGGCGACCACAGCCGGGTCGGCGGTGGCCTCGGTGCTGCCGGCACCGACGGTCTGGATCGCGGGGCCGGCCACCTGGGTGGTCTGCACCGTGTCGGCCGCCCCGGACTGCGGCAGCACGTCGGCGGCGGCGGTCACCGCCGTCCCAGTGACCCCCAGGACACCCAGCGTGCCGGTCACTACCCAGGTGGTACGAGATCTCATGTCGACTCCTTCGCTGTGGTCCCGCACGCTGCGGGATCGTTCAGCACCGATGCTGCTGCGCGTCGATGAGAAGACCAGGACAAGGCGATGAGAGCTCTCTCATCTGCAGCCAGGCGCCCCGGAGGCCCCATGCCGCCGGTCACCACAGGGCGCCATGCCGCCGGTCACCCGCTCGCAGCGTCCCTGCCGGTCGGTGGCTCAGTCGTCCGCGGACGGGGCGCTGGGGGCGCTGTCGGCACTCACCGGTGAAGCGAGGGAGACGGTCTCCGGAGCGTCATCGTCATCATCGTCGTCATCATCGTCGTCATCATCGCCGTCGTCGTTCCGGTCGCCTCCGGTGCTGTTGGTGGAACCAGAGCCGGACCCGTCGTCACCAGGGGTAGCGCTGGGGCTCGGGTCGTCGGTGGACTGCCCGTCCTGACCCTCACCCGTGGTGCCGTCCTCACCTGGCTGACCTCCGCCGTCATCGGCCTGCGCAACGGAGGCCTCGGCAGCCGGGGTGACCACGATCACCTCACCGGGCGCGGGGCTCGCTCCGCTCGGGCTGGTGGCCAGCACAGCGGCCACCACGCCGGCCACCCCGAGCACACCGGTGACCATCCAGGTGGTGTTCTTGTTCATCATTCCTCCCTCGTCCGCGGACGAGTCCGGGGCCCGCCACCCGCCGGCGAACCCGCCCGCGAGCCCGCCGGCGAACCAGTCGCCGGGTCAGCCGCGAGCCGAGCCGCCCGCTGCAGCCAGTCCTCAGCCGTCCGCAGGCGCCCCACGGCCTGGTCGTGATCGGTGCCGGCCACCAGCGAGAGCACCACACCAGCGGTCCGCGCGGCCAACGACGGCGGGTCACAGGTGGCCGCGAGCCGGGTGAACCAGCTGTCCACCAGATCATCGACGTGCGGGTACACCCGCGGCGCCAGCTCGCGCAGCACCGCCAGGTGACCGAGCAGGGTGGCCAGGTCGTCCTCCCGCACCCCGGGGCCGAGCGAGTCCAGGTCGATCACTGCGCTCACCCGCCCTCCGGAGGTGAAGATGTTCGCCTCGTAGAAGTCGCCGTGGGTGGGCACGGTCGGCGGCACCGGTCTGCTCGCGAGCAGGTCACGCACGCCGTGCTCCACGGCCTCGATGCGCTCGCTCTCCTCGGGCAGCACACCACGAGCGGCATCGGCGTGGAAGTCGATCCGGTCCACCCAGGAGGACCGGGCCCCGAGGTCGAGGACCTCCGCAGGCAGCGCGTCCAGCCAGGCCGCCACGTCCAACGGTCCGGGCAGGTCGTCGGGGTGGCTGCGGGCTCCGGCGATCGCCTCGGCGAGCGGCCGGCCGGCGGCCGCGGCGAGCACCAGCACCGTGGGCAGCGGGCGGGCGAGCACCGCGGGTGCGCCGTTCGCCGGGTCGGTCAGCAGCCGGTGCCTGCGCTCCAGCCGCCGGGCCCGCTTCTCCGGCAGCACCTTGAGGTAGACGACCCGGTCCGCGGCAGTCGCACGGATCACCGCGCGGCGGGTGGGCCGATAGCTGAGCAGCTGCACCCGGGCCGGCGACCCGTCGCCGACGCCCGCCTCGGCCAGCCACTGACCCACGATCGCCGGGTCCAGCGCGCGCTCCAGCCCGGGCAGCACCGGGTCCTGCGCCCGCCGCCACACCCGGAGGGTGCGCACGCCGTCCTGCAGCACCGCCACCCCGGGCGCGTCCGGCACCTCGGCGGTCGAGGCCACCAGGTACTCG
>DATGRZ010000410.1:0-2254 GCA_035303065.1 Ruania sp. | reverse complement strand
CGCTTCGTCCGGGGTGAGGCCGAAGTTGTGCATGAGGATGCCCTTGGCCTGCTCGATCGCCGGCTGGCCGGCCAGCTGCTGCCGACGCTGGTCCACCTCGCGGCGCAGGTGCTGCAGCTCGGTCAGCTCCGGTTCCAGCGCGGCCTCAGGGGTGTGGAACAGGGGGAGCGGACCGGCTCGGCGGTGGGACTGCAGTGTGCTCAGCGCGGGATGTGGCGCGGCGACCACCCGCACGTCGAGCCGGGGGTTCTGATCCGTGTCCAGGAGGAGCTCGAGCGCCGCAGGAGGAAGGTCGCGCACCTCCCGCAGGTCTATGACGATGACGGTGCTGGCCCCCTCGGAACGTGTCCTGAGCAGCGCCTGGAGCTCGGCCCGGAGCCGTGCAGCGGCGTCAGCATCGAGATCGCCGATCAGAGTCAGTACGTGGGCGTGGCCGTGATACCTGTGCGTCCAGGTCAGGCGATGGTCCCCGGGGTCGTCGGCGACGGCGGCCAGAGGGGTCATTTACCCATGGTCTGTCGGGCCCACCGAAGCCGCAACCGGTAGGCCAACGGCCTAGCCAGTGCACGAAGCCGCTGCTGCCGCGACGGTTCGTCGGGGGAGGGCGCCGGCCGTGCGCGCCTCCCCCGACTCACCGGAGAAGCGACTTGTTCTGCTTGTCCGGTTGGCCGCGATTGTAGCGGGGCGCAGCCCGAGTCAGCTCGTCCCGGGGTATCCCTCGGTCCGGTCCTCATCCTCGCCCTCGGCCTTGGAGGGCCGCTCCGCCCGGCGCTCGAGCTGAGCCGGGTCGGCGTCCGGATCGTCAGCCGGGTCGTAGGTCGGCTCTGCTGGTGTGCTCTCTCCTCGTTCACGCATCTCTTCACGATTCCACGGCCGCCGCAGGTCCGCACCGCGGGAGCGGATGCCTGCTCGCCGCTGGAGGCCTGCAGGACGGCGCGCGCAGAGGGCGAGCAGGCGGTGCGAGGAGGTGTCCAGCTGGCCGGCCACAACAGCACCCGGGATGCAGACCGGAGAGGAGATGCCAGGCTGGGCAACACCCCGGCCGTCAGGCGCGACTCCTCCATCGATCCGCGCCTGCTGGAGACCTACGAGACGGACGGTGACCTGGACATCCCCGTTCCGCCGTCGGGCATTCCCGGGGAACACGCAGAAGAGGCAGTACGTACGTTGCTGAACAAGGCATGAGTGGTTCTTTGCGCTCAGGTTGCATACCGACCAGAGAGGCCTAGAGTCGAAGAGCAGAGCTCGGTGCTGCGCTGCGCACCGGCACGCAGGGGAACCCCATCACCACGACGTCCATCGGGGGACACTGTGACACCGCTCGACCCTGACCCCATCGGAACTGTGCGTCTTCTTCCGGGCTTCCCACCGAACCGGCTGGAGGTGTCCGGGTCGGTGGATGTCAGCCTGTCCGGTGACCTTGCCGAGCTGGTGCGGGAGATCGACGTGCGCGGCGGGCCGGTGGACGTGGACGCGTCGACGGTCACGTTCATGGACTCGGCCGTGCTGGCGTTGCTCGCGCACCTGGCCTACCGGCACCAGATGCGCCTGTTCGACCCGCCTCAGGCGGTGAGGTTCCTGCTGGAGACTACCCGGCTGGTAGAGGTGGTCGAGGTGGTGCAGTCCCCGGCAGCCAGCGCCTGAGGCCGGTACCGCTGTCATGGCCCCTGGGGTTACTCCTCCCCTGGGGTTACTCCTCGGGGATCTTCACCCGGTGCCGGGTCTCGCCGACGATGGCGTTGTGGTTGCTGCCCCAGAACAGGTACTTGGCGCCGAGGTTGATCATCGAGGCGACCCGGTTGCGGTTGCCGAGCAGCTGATACAGGTGCACCCCCATCCAGATCAGCCAGCCGGGCAGGCCGGTGATCGAGGGCAGGTGCCGGATCTCCGCGACGGCGGCGGTGCGACCGATGGTGGCCATCGTGCCCAGGTCGCGGTAGTCGAACCGGCCCACGTCGACACCGTCGTTGATCTTCGCATCCAGCAGGGTGCCCACGTACTTGCCGGTCTGCATCGCCGGCTGGGCGAGCTGCGGCAGTGCCCGGTCGCCGTCCTCCACGGCCACGTCCCCGACGGCCCAGACGCGGTCCAGGCCCTGCACCTGCAGATGGTCGTCCACGCTGATGCGCTTGCCCCGGCCCTGGGGCAGGCCCCACTGGCCCACGACGTCGTGCGTGGTGACGCCCGAGGCCCAGATGATCACCCCGGCGGGGATGAACTCCTCCTCGTCGCCCACCACCACGCCGTCGCGGCG
>DATGRZ010000409.1:0-9944 GCA_035303065.1 Ruania sp. | reverse complement strand
GGGGGTGGGTCTGCTGCTGGGCTCGGACGCACCGGTGGCACCGTTGGACCCGTGGCTGGCGATCAGCGCCGCAGTGCACCGCACGGACGACGACCGGCCCGGTTGGCAGGTCCAGCAGCGCCTCGACCTGGCCGCCGCCCTACGTGCCTCCTGGGGGCCGGTGGCGCAGGTGCAGCCTGGTGGCCCTGCCGACCTGGTGCTGCTGGACCGGCACCCGGACTCGCTGCTGGGCCAGGACCCGACACCTCCGCAGGTGCTGGCCACGATCTGCGCCGGGCGGCTCACCCACACCGGCCGGTGACCAGACCATCACCGGGCGCATCCGCTGCGGCTCACCACAGCGGGTGCTCGATGACCTCTTCCGGTCCGGGCTGCTGCAGTGGTTGTTCCGCCTCTGCCGCCGACCCGGGTGCGGACGCTGCCGGCTCCCCCGGTGGTTCCGCCGGCTGTTCAGGCTCCGCTACCCGCAGCCCACGCAGCTGGGCGAAGCGGGCGAGGTCCTGCCGGAACGTCTCCAGGGTGGCGATCGTGTAGAGACCGTCGATCTGGTCGGTGGCCCGCATCTGGTGGATTCGCCGCAGATCTGCCTGGCGCGCGAGCCACCCGATCCCGTCCACGACTGCGAGGATGGCTTGCCGCGGCAGCCGGACGTCGGCCATGTCGGCGATCTCCCGCACCGCGTCGGTGAGCTTGGAGCCGGTGGAGTCGAAACCCTTGGCGGCCACGGCGATGTGCTCGGTACCGGCGTCGTCCACGACCAGCAGGTCGCACGGTGCGTCCCGGCCCCCGCGTCCGGTGAACCGGGTCCGCACCTGGGTTGTCAGCCCGAGCTCGCGGGCGATGTCCTCGATCCGGTCCTCGACGCTGCGGCCCTGCTCCCCAGCGGAGGCTGCCCGGACCCGGGAGCCGGCCCGTGCCACCAGCACGTCGCCGAAGGTGTACTGCCGGCCGAGCTGCACGCGCAGCGAGGCGATGAGGTCGAACTCGGCGTCCAACCACTCGACCACCTGCCGCGCGCCGGAACGTACCAGTGCGGTCATCGACGCAGTACCGAACTGGGCCTGCAGGTTGCGCTTGGTCCGTTCGCTGGTGAGGCCGACGCTGAGGGTGAGCGCCTCGGCCCGGGCCGGGTCGCGCTGGAGCCAGCCGGTCACCGTGTCCACCTCGAGCTCCGGGAGCCGGGCCAGCGATGCAGCAGCCGCCTGGATCCGCTCGGCTGCGGCAGTGGTCGCCAGCGGGCTGACATGCACCGAGACCTGCCCGATCGAGTCGCGGTACTCCTCGAACGTGGGCACGCTCATCGGCCCACGAAGAGCAGCTCGGAGACTGCCCTGCGCCGGGCAGCGGCGTGGGTGCCGAACGAGTAGGTGTGCTCTACCCGGTGCACCTCCACCCTCGGCTTCACCCGGCGGAGCAGCTCCTCGATCACCTCGGCACCGGGCAGCGCGTTGGTGGAGTAGGACAGCACGATCGTGCCGGAGTCCGCGAACTGCTCCAGCGTGCGCCGCAGCGCCTCGGCGATGGTGCGCTTGTACGCGAACGGTGTGTACTTCTTCGCGATCTTCTTCGTGCGGGTCTCCGGCATCAGCTCCTGACCCTCCCAGTACACCGAGAGCCCCTGCAGGAAGTGGTACCGCTTCATGTAGTCCGCATCGTCCGATGGCGGCGCGTACGGGGGGTCGAGGTACACCAGGTCCCAGTGCTCGGCCGGCAGGTCGGCGACGTCCCCGGTGATGCTGCGGTGGGCGTGGCCGTCGGGGAAGACCACGCGGTTGTACTCCTGGACGCGTTCGGCGAAGTGCTCCCGCAGGCTGAGCCGTAGGTCACGGCGCCCGTCGACGTATCGGGAGGAGTCGGTGAAGGTGAACACCCCTCGCGGTTGCTTCCGGGCGGCGGACAGCAGCAGCGCCGCGATCGCCAGGTCCCGCTTCGCACCGGTCATCGCCTCGATGTGCGACCAGGCGGAGTCCAGGAACGCGCGGTCGGCCTCGTCGAAGTACAGGCCGGCGAAGGTCCGCTGGATGAAGTCTCGCCCGTCCCGGTTCGGTCCGCAGATGGTGGCCACGTCCGCCGCGGTGAGCAGCTCGTCACCATTGCCCACGGCCGCCCGGGTGATCACGCCCGGGAAGTCGAGAAAGTCGTTCGAGGTGACCTCGTAGCCCTGGGCCTTCATCAGGTAGGAGACCACTCCGGAGCCGGAGAACGCGTCCAGCGCGCGGGTGCCGCCGGCGTCGCAGAAGATCTCCGCCAGCTGGGGCACCAGCCGGTACTTCGACCCCATGTAGCGCAACCGCGGGAAGGTGCGCGTGCGTGCGACGGCCTCGTCGGGGGAGACGGGCCGGCGGACGTCCTCCACCGCGGTCATGCGTTCATCATCTCCCAGCACGGTCGGTGCACTCGCGAGGCCATGCCGCCCAGTAGAGCATCTGCCCCCGACACCCGATCGTTCGGGGCTGGGGGCGGCAGGGTCGTGGTGGGGGCAGGTCAGCTGATGGGCGGGCGGCGGTCGACCCAGGGCAGAGCCTCCTCCAGGGCGGCCGCCAGGGAGAGCAGCCGCTCCTCCCCACCGAGCCCCGTGCCCAGGGTGACGCCGAAGGGCAGGACCGGACCGCCGTCGTCGGCCGGAGCCCAGTGCAGGGGGACGGACATCGCCGGCGAGCCGATGATGTTCCACGTGCTCGACCACGGGGTGAACGCGCACTGCGCCCAGAAGTCAGCCTCCGGGTCCGCATCGTCGCGCATCTGCCCGATACCCGGCGGTGGCTGGGCCAGGCTCGGGGTGAGGATCACGTCGAAGTCCGCCCAGGCGACGGCCGCCTCCCGGGCGAGCTGCTGACCGGCGTTGATAGCGCTGGCGTAGGTGACGCCGTCCACGCCGCGGCCCCGCTCGCGCATCCACCGGCTGAGCGGCACCAGCAGGTGCTCGGCCTCCGGCGGGATCGGCGCCGTGGCCGCCATCACCGACCACACGTCCAGGAACGGCAGCCACTTCTCCGCGGCGAACGGCACCGGAGCCTCGCTCACCTGGTGGCCCAGGTCGGTCAGGGCCCGGGTGGTGAGCTCGACGGCGGCGATCGCCTGGGGGTGCACCGGTGCGTCCGGCGTGATGAACGGGGTGGTCACCACGCCGATGCGCAGGTGCTGCTCGCGACGCTCGCACGCGTCCAGGAAGGAGGTCTGCGGCCTGGGCAGGCGGTAGGTGTCGCCGGGCCACGGGCCGGCCAGCACGTCCAGGGCCAGGGCGGTGTCCCGCACGTCCCGGGTGAGCACGCCGTTGGTGGCCAGGGCGGGGCCGTCGACGGCGTGGGGCCCGGTGCTGATCCGACCTCGGCTGGGTTTGAGGCCCACCAGGCCGCAGGCGGCCGCGGGGATGCGGATCGATCCGCCGCCGTCGTTGCCGTGCGCGATCGGCACGATCTGGCTCGCCACTGCGGCCGCCGCGCCACCGGAGGAGCCACCGGCCGAACGGGACAGGTCCCAGGGGGTGCGGGCCGGTGGGGCGATGTCCGGCTCGGTGTAGCAGGGCAGGCCGATCTCCGGAGTGTTGGTCTTACCGACCATCACTGTGCCGGCCTCGCGGAACCGGGTGACCACACCGTCGTCCACCGGGGCGACGAACCCCTCCAGTGCGGCGCTGCCGGCCCGCATCGGCACGCCGGCCACCATGGTCAGGTCCTTGATCGGCAGCGGGACGCCGAGCAGCGGCGGCAGGGCGGCCAGGGCGGCGTCGTCGGTGCCGGCAGCGTCCAGTGCCGCAGTGGCCTCGCGAGCCTGCTCGGCGGCCAGGTCCGGGGTGCGGGTGACGAATGCGCCGACGCGCTCGTCCAGGGCGTCGGCGCGGGCGAGGGTGTGCTCGAGGATCTCTGCCGGGGTGGTCTCCCGACGACGGATCGCCCCGGCCAGCTCCCGGGCGGTCAGATCGTGCAGCTCAGCCATACCTCGAGCCTAAGCCCAAGGCCCCGGCGGTGCCCCGGGTGGTGGCGGCGGGCCCGGTGGGCCTCCGATTCCTGGTCCGGGCGGTGGTCCGGGCGGTGGACCGGCCGGACCAGGAGGACCGGCAAGACCGGGCGAGCCGTACCCGCCACCGGCCACCCTGCGGCGGTCCTTGCTGCGGGTATACCACCAGATGGCCCCGATGATGGTCACGATCAGCCCGACCATGCCGAGCCCGATGGCCACGAAGACACCAGCGAGGCTGCCCAAGACCCCACCTAAGAACGCCGGGACCTCCTTGGTGGGAGCGATGATGATCGTGGCCCACTCGACTGCATCCGGTTCGGTCAGCTCCGGTGCGGTGACGGTGTATTCACCTGCATCGCTGGTGCGGAAGGAGTAGACGTCGTGTGCCGACACACCGCGAACGTCCACACTGCCGCTGGGTGTGATCCCGGGGAACGCCTCCTGTCCGTCCGGTCCGGTCACAGAAACCATGTCGCTCAGCTGGACACCGGTCGAACCGCTGGGGCGAGCGAGATAGATGGCGAAGGCGCTGGACGCCGGTAGGTCGAGCGTCACGGACCCGGGGACCTCGGTGCCGCCCACCGCATCTGCCCCCGGGGCGCCGTCGGCCCCGACGATCCCGGTCGGCAGCACGGACAGGAACAACCGCACCACCAGCGCCACGACCGCGAGCGCTGCGATCACCATCAGCACGCCCACACCGGTGAGGATCTTCGGACCGGTCGTAGAGGTCTTCACCGGCAGCGGGCTGTAGGTCATACGGCCGAGGATACTGGCGTCCCGGCCGCCCCTGCCGGTGTCACCACCAGCGGGGGCGGCCCGGTCCTGGGCGGACGGGGCTCAGTCGTCGCTGGTGTCGCGCACCCGGGCGACCAGCTGGGTCGGGTTCACGAACCGCAGCGCGACGATGAGGATGATCAGCATCGTCACCGTGTAGACCACGGCCATCGCGGAGATCAGCGAGCGCGCTTCACCGCCGCCGGCAGCGGTCATCGCCCGGTAGATCGCCACCACGAGCGTATCCGTCGGCGGGCCGGAGACCAGGAAGGTCAGCTCGAACATCCCCACGGTGCGCACCAGCACGAGGATGGCGGCCGCAAGGATGCCTGGCACCAGGAGCGGACCGAGGACACGCAGGAAGACGTCCTTCATCCGGGCACCGCACATCCGTGCCGCGCTCTCGATCGTGGGGTTGATCTGCTCGATGAACGGGGTCATCGTCATGATGACGAACGGTACCGAGGGCACCAGGTTCACCAGGACGACCGCGGCCAGGGTCCGGCCCAATCCCACGTTGTACATCACCGTGGCCAGCGGGATGCCATAGGTGATCGGCGGGATGATGATCGGCAGCAGGAACAGCAGCGTGATCAGTTGTTTGCCGGGGAAGTTCCGGCGGGCCAGCAGGTAGGCGGCAGGCACGCCGATCAGCACGGAGATGACCACGACGGTCACGCCAACCCCGACGGTCACACCGATCACGTGGGTCATGTTGAAGCGGTCCCACGCCTCGGCGTACCAGTCCGCGGTGAGCTCTTCGGGCAGCCAGCCGCCGAACCAGCGACGGCCGAAGGAGTCCATCAGCACCGAGACGAGGATGCCGATGAGGAAGATGAAGAAGGCAGCCACCAGGGCCCAGACGACCCAGGTGCTCGGCCTGGCGACCAGGCGCCGCCGCTGCGGGGCAGCAGCGTCGGGCGCTGCAGTGTCTACGGTGGTCATCAGCCCTTGCCTCCTGTCGAACCGCGGTAGAGGGTGGTGCGCCACAGCATCACGATCGCGATCACGATCAGCTCGACGACGCCCATCATGATCGCGATGGTCGAGGCCATCGGGTAGTCGATCTGCTCACCGAAGGAGCGGTAGGCCATCAGCGCCATCACCCGGGTGCTGCCGGTGGGATCACCGACCAGTCGTGCCGAGGGGAACACGCTGAAGGCGAGCACGAAGGTGAGGATGAACGTGGTGGCCAGACCGGGGGCGAGCAGCGGCAGGATGATCTTGCGGAACCGTTGGAACCAGCTGGCGCCCAGAGTGGTGGCGGCCGCCTCCAGCGACGGGTCGATCCCAGACAGGTAGCTGCTGATCAGCAGGAACGAGAACGGGAACCCGGAGATCACCAAGGAGAGGAACACACCCAGGTAGTTGTTCACGAACTGTGCCGGTTCGTTCAGCACGCCGATCTGGATCAGGAAGGTGTTCAGCCAGCCCTGCCGGCCGGCGAAGATGAGCAGACCCTGGGCGGTGAGCACGGTGCCGAGGGTGATCGGCAGCACCAGCAACGTGGTCAGCAGCCGCTTGCCACGGAACTTCCCGCGCAGCTTGAACGCCACCGGGATCGCAGCGAGCACGTTGAACAGCGCGGCCGGCAGGGCCAGGCGCAGCGTGATCCACACCGAGTCGAACACGAACGGGTCGGAGAAGAACGCGATGTAGTTCGCCCAGATGCCTCCGCCCCACTTCTCCTGCATCCCTTGGGTGGGCTGGATGGTCAGCCCGATGCCGTACAGGAAGGGGTAGATGAACAGCGCGACGGTGAACAGCACGGCAGGCAGCAGCATGAGCAGACCGCGGTCGATCCCGTGCTCCGCCAGCCGGTGCCGCAGCCCGGCGGTGCTCCGGCTGCTCACGTCGCTGCCTCACCAGCGAGGGCCGGGTGCGCTACCGGCTCTCCGGCTGCATCCAGGTCGGCGGCGAACACCAGCGCCCGGGCGGGGTCCACCCGGAGCCTGACCTTGTCCCCCGGCTGCGGCGCGATCTCGCTCCGCACGTACAGGGTGGTACCGGTCTTCGCCGTCGCCCCCACGGAGAACTCCCGACCGTGGTACTCCACCACGGCCACCTCGGCGTCGATCAGCCCGTCGCCCCTGTCCTCACCGGTGGCGATCCGCAGGTCCTCGGGCCGGATCGCCAGCCGGGCAGGCCCGGCCGTGGCCACCCCGCCTACCGCTGTGCCGCGGATGTGCAGGTCATCGTTCGCCACCAGCACTCCGTCGGCCCCGGACTCGGCCACGGTGACATCGAGCAGGTTTCGATAGCCCATGAAGTCGGCCACGTGCCAGTTCACCGGTGCTGTGTGCAGCTCCTCCGGGGTGCCGACCTGCTGCACCCGGCCCTCGCGGAGCACCACCAGCCGGTCGGCCATGGACAACGCCTCCTCCTGGTCGTGGGTGACGTAGATCGTGGTCAGGCCCAGGCTCTGGTGCAGCCGCCGGATCTCGGTGCGCATGTCCAGCCGGAGCTTGGCATCGAGGTTGGACAGCGGTTCGTCCATCAGCACCAGGCTCGGCTCCAGCACGATCGCCCGGGCGATGGCGACCCGCTGCTGCTGGCCGCCGGAGAGCTGGCCGGGCAGCTTCTTCGCGTGCGCCTCGAGCTTGACCAGCGCGATCGCCTCGGCCACCCGGCGCTTGGTCTCGCTGCGGGACACTTTGCGCATCTGCAGCCCGAAGGCGATGTTGCGCTCCACGCTCATGTGCGGGAACAGGGCATAGTTCTGGAACACCATGCCGAACCCGCGCTGCTCCGGGGCGAGCGTGTCGATCCGCTTCTCGTCCATCGTGATCGTGCCGTGGGTCAGGGGCAGCAGCCCCGCCAGGCAGTTCAGCGCAGTGGACTTCCCGCAACCTGACGGTCCGAGCAGGGCGATGAACTCCCCCGCCCGGATCGTCAGGTCGAGGCCGGCCAGCGCGGCGTGAGGGCCGAAGCTGCGACCCACTCCGGTCAGCTTCAGCGTCTCGAACGCGTGCGGTGTGGTTGCCATCTCAGGTGTCCTCAGTACTTTCCGGCACCGATCTCGCGGTCCCAGATGTCGAAGGCGGTCACCATCTGCTCCGGCGGGAGCGGGGTGGTGGTCGGCATCGACTCGATCAGGTCGTCGTACCAGTCCCGGCCGAACTCGGCGATCACGTCCTGGCTCTCCTGCGGGGCCAGGTCGAGGGTCGCACCCTCCACCGAGGGGCCCGGGTAGAAGTAGCCGTGGTCGTAGGCCATCGCGTTCACCTCAGGGGTGAGCACGTAGTTCAGCAGGTTCACGATCGCGGAGACCTTGTCCGCCGACTGACCGCGTGGGATGACGGCGTAGTGCGCGTCGGTCACCCAGGTGAACTCGTCGAACGCGGCCGCCTCGATGCTCGCCGGCTCCTGACCGTTGGCGCGCGGCTCGATGTCCCACCCGGTGGTGATCGGGGTCATCGCCCAGCTGCCGTCGGCCATGTTGGTGATCACCTGGCCGGTGCCGGTCGGGTAGTTGTCGATGTACTCGTTCAGCTCGGTGAGGTACTCCCAGGTCTTGTCCCAGCCGTTCTCCGGGTCGCCCGGGTCCTCATCGCCGAGCAGGTAGGGCAGACCCATCAGCCAGGTGCGCCCCGGCCCGGAGTTCGCCGGCCGGGCGTAGCCGAAGTCACCGGGGTTCGCCTCAGCCCAGTCCAACACCTCCTCGGGGGTGCTGGGCACGTCGGTGACGACATCGGGGTTGTACTGCAGCAGCGGACCGGACGGGTAGTAGGTGGTCACCACGCCGAACCCCTGGGCCAGCTCCTGCATCGCTGCGGCAGGTTCGATGTAGCTCCCCTGGTTCGGGATGCGGTCACCGAACTCGTCCACGATCGGGATCCACAGGTCCTGGTCGATCCCGGCGGACAGGCCGTCGTTGCCGGTCATCACCAGGTCGATGGAGATGCTGCCGGAGTCCACCTGCGGTTGGATCGCGCCCACCAGGTCGGGTGCGCCACCGGACTCCCAGGTGACCGAGGAGATGATGTCCGGGTGCTCCTCGACGAACTGGTCGACCATCCCCTCGGTCAGCTTGGCGTTGCCGGCGACGTCCAGGATGTTCAGCGTGACCGGCTCGGACGGGGTGTCCGGGACCTCCTCCGGTGCGGCTGACTCACCGGACCCGGAGTCGTCGTTGCCGGAGTCCGGCGGTGAGCAGGCGGCGGCCATCAGACCGACCGCGGCTGCAACAGCAGCTACCTGAAACGTTGTTCTCCTGCGCATGAGCGTTCCTTTCTCTGGTCCGGCCACTACGCCGGACTGGTGGGGGCCAAAGCCCGCGGCCCGGTGGAGTCGCGGACGACGAGGTCCACCGGCACGACGTGGTGCGGCGGTTCCTCGGAGGAGGTCTCGAGGTTCTGGGTGGCCGCGAGTGCATCGAGTGCGCGGCGAGCGACCTCCTCGCCGGAGGTCGCGACACTGGACAGGTGCGGCGTGACCGACCGCGCGAACGGGATGTCGTCGAAGGAGACCACGCTCAGCTCCTCCGGCACGTGCACACCTCGGCGCTGGGCACGGTCGAGCAGACCGAGCGCCATCAGGTCGTTGTAGACCACGACGGCGGTCACTGCGGAGGCGAACACGATGTCCGCTGCCGCTACCCCACCGGAGAAGTACGGCTGGAACGAACCGAGATCACGGCCGCGTACGCCGTCCAGCTCGGCAACGACCTCCAGGAACCCGCTCTGCCGGGCGGTGTTCGACCAGGAGTTGCGCGGCCCGCCGACGTACCCGATCTCGGCGTGCCCGAGCGCCCACAGATGCCGCAGCGCCTGGACCATGCCGTCCCGGTGGTCTGGCACCACGGAGGCGACTGCGGGCATGGTGCGGTTCACCAGCACCACCGGGGTACGGCCGGCGGCCGCGAGAAGCTCCTTGGTGCCGGCGCGGGGCGAACAGAGCAGCACGCCGTCCACCTGGGTGGCCACCGACTCCACGACCTGCAGCTCGGCAGAGGGGTTCTCGTCGATGTCGGCGAGGAACATCTGCAACCCGCGAGCCCGCGCCTGCTCCTGGATCTCCTTCGTCAGGCCGGCGAAGTAGGGGTTGTTCAGGTCCGGGATGATCAGCGCGAGGTTGCCGGTGCGCCCGGTCACCAGCCCGCGGGCGGCGCGGTTCGGCAGGTAGCCGAGCTGGTCGGCGGCCTGCTGGACCTTCTGCAGCGTGGCTGGGGCGACGAGGTGGGGGGAGCTCAGCGCCCGGGACACGGT
>DATGRZ010000408.1:0-3249 GCA_035303065.1 Ruania sp. | reverse complement strand
CAGCTTGCCCGCCTCGGCAAGCTCGGCGGCGAGCTTGGTGCGCAGCTCGACGAGCACCTCGACGTCCAGGGCCGCATAGCGGAGCCACTCCTCCGGCAGCGGTCGGGTGGACCAGTCCGCGGCGGAGTGCTCCTTGGCCAGCTCTAGACCGAGCTCCTCGGCGACCATCGTGCCCAGTCCGACGCGTTGGTAGACGAGCAGCCGGGCGCCGAGCTCGGTGTCGAACAGCGCAGCCGGGCGCATCCCGACCTCGGCGAGACAGGGCAGGTCCTGGTTGGCGGCGTGCAGCACCCATTCCGCGGTGCTGATCGCCTCGGACAGGCCGCTCAGGTCGGGCAGGGCCTGCGGGTCGATCAGGGCGGTGCCGGCACCCTCCCGGCGCAGCTGCACCAGGTAGGCGCTCTGTCCGTACCGGTAGCCGGAAGCGCGCTCGGCGTCCACCGCCACCGGGCCGGTGCCGGCGGCGAACGAGGAGACGGTCTCGGCCAGGGCCTGCGGGGTGTCCACCACCCCGGTGAGCCCGTCTGCGGGCTCGGTCAGCGGTGTCAGAGGCTGGTCGGGGTCCGAGGTATGTGCTGAGCTCATCGTTTCGGCTTCAACGGGCTGACGTTGTCCGGGATCGGCGGCAGCCCGGCCGCCTGACAGGTCATCAGCGCCCAAGACCGCAGGTGCGGTGCCAGGTCGGTGGTGTTAGGGGTCCAGGAGGCACGGATCTCGATCTCCACCTCCCCGGAGCGCAGCTCCAGCCCCCCGAAGGTCTCCGACAGCACCCGGGTCACCGTGCCCGACAACGAGTGGTACCCGGCGTCCTGGGCCTCGAGGGCGTCGGTGAGCCAGGACCAGCCGACCTCGCCGAGCATCGGATCGGCGGCAAACTCGTCCTCCAGCGTGGCCCGCGCCATCACGATCACCCGGAACTCGCCGTTCCAGGCTTCCTGGCCCTCCGGGTCGTAGAGCACTACGAACCGCCCCGAGCCGAGCATCTCCTCCGGGTCCTCGCTCGGGTTGACCTCACCGGTGAGGGCCAGTGCGTAGGGCGCGATCCGGGTGGGTGGCGGGATCTCCTCCAGGTGCAGCTCAGGGCGCATCCGGTGCCCGCGCAGGCTCAACAAGGCAGCCTCGAAGTCTGGAGGCGCGACCGGGGTGCGCTGCACGTTCACCTCTACAGGCTAAGCCGCCCACCTGACCGGGACGGACAGGGCGCGCCGAGGGGAGCCGGTAGACTCACCGCGGCCCGCGCACGCTAGGAGGATCCCGACCGGATGAGCTCGACCAGGCTGCGGCCGGTGCTGCTCGGCACCGACCTGGGCATCTACGCGATGGCCCGCTCCTTCCACGAGACCTTCGGGGTCACCTCCGTGGTGATCAGCGAGCTGCCCCGTGGCCCGGTGAACGACTCAGCCATCCTGCACAACGTGTTCACCGGCGCCGACTCCAGCGACGAGGACACGCTCAGCGCACTGAAGAACGTGGCCGCGCAGGAGCCGGAGGCCACCCACGTGCTGCTGGTGAACTCCGACCACCAGCTCGCCTTCGTGCTGGCGCACCGGGAACAGCTCGAGCAGCACTACGTGGTCCCCTACGCCGATGCCGAGGCGGTCGCCCGGCTGGCGGACAAGACCGCGATGTACCGCGTGCTCGCCGAGCTTGGCATCCCGGCGCCGGCCACTGTGTCCGTCGATCCCGGCGCCGGCGAGCAGGCCTGGCGTGCGGCGGCCGAGGGCCTGACCTTCCCGATCGTGATGAAACCGTTCGCCGGTGCGGAGTTCGAGGAGCTGGACTTCGCCGGGCACCGCAAGGTCTACCGCCTGGCCGATGCCCAGGAGCTGGTCACCGAGCTGGGCCGGATCGCTGCGACGGGGTACACCGGCACGATGCTGTTGCAGCAGCTGATCCTGGGCGATGACACCTACAACCGGGTGGTGAACGTCTACCGGGACCGCCGGGGTCAGCTGACCATGGCCGCCTCCGGGCAGGTGCTGCTGGCGATGCACCAGCCCACGTTCATCGGCAACTCGGCGATCATCATGGTCGACTACGACGAGCAGCTCATCGAACCGGTCCGCGCCGTGCTGGATGCCGTGGACTACCGGGGCTTCGCCAGTGTGGACTTCAAGGTCGACTCCCGGGACGGGGTGGCCTACCTGCTGGACATCAACCCGCGACCGGGTCGGTCGCACTACTACGCCGGTGTGGGGGGCGCCTCGGCTGCGCGCAGCGTGGTCGCCGACTTCGTCACCGACACCGAGCTGCCCACCCAGCGGGCGACTCTGCCGGGGGTGTATGCCTACATCCCCACCTTCGTGCTCGGTCGGTACGTGCGCGACCGGGCGCTGCTGCGGCGGGTGCGGGCAGTGCTGCGGCGCCGGCGGGCGGTGCACCCGCTGGCCTATGCCGCCGACCGCAACCTGAAACGGTGGTGGTACCGCATCCTGGCGCAGGTGAACCAGCTGCGCGGCCTGTGGCGCTACTACCGCCGCCCCACCGACTCCGGCTTCTGACCTGGCACGGTCGTCATGTCCGGCGGAGACCTTGGCCCCCGGCCGACAGGACGACCTTCCCGGGGCGGGGTGACCCTCACACCGTGTCACGGCCTCTGCTGGGCAACATCAGGTTGAGCATCGGAGAGATCGCCCACAGCACCGGCACCACCGGCCGGATGCTGCGGCACTGGGAGCGGCTCGGCCTGATCCAGCCTGCCGAGGTGGACCCGCACACCGGGTACCGCCGGTACGCGGTGAGCCAGGTCGGCCCCCTCCAGGAGCGGGAGAGTGAGCTCGTGGCCCAGATCGACGATGCCTCGACCAGCCTGGCCCAGGTGCGCAGGGGCCTGCTGGCCTACGAGGAAGGACACGCGATGATCAGCAGCACCCTCGAGCTGGGCGCTCTGCCCGCTCTGCACCTGCACGCAGTGCAGACCACCGTCCTGGACGAGTCGGAGATCGGCCCCGCCCTCACCCACCTGCGCGCTACGCTCCGGGACCTGGTGCCCGCCACGGTGAGCTCCGCCGTCGACCTGGTGCTGATCTATGACGGCCGGGCCGAGGAGCAGATCGTAGTGAGCGCCGGCCACCCGGGCCTCGAGGCCCGGGCCGGTCTGCACCAGGTGGACGTCCCAGCCGAGCCCGACGGGGTCACGGTCACCTTCCCGGACGGGCTCTCGGACGTCGGCGACGCGTGGATCGCCCTGGACGCCCGGTTGGCCGAACGCGACCTGCGCAGCACCGGGATCTACCGCCAGGTGGTCAC
>DATGRZ010000407.1:0-12312 GCA_035303065.1 Ruania sp. | reverse complement strand
GCGGCACCAGGCGCGCACGCTCACCCTGTGCCGGGACATCGCCGCGGCCGGCGGCACTGTGGTGGTGGTGCTGCACGACCTGGACGCCGCACTGTCCACCGCCGACCATGCGGTGCTGCTGGACCAGGGCCGGGTGGTCGTAGCCGGACCGGTGGAGCAGGTGACCGCCGAGGACCTGGAGCGGGTCTACCAGCACCCGATCGCGATCGTCAGCCACCCGGTGGACGGGCGGCCGATGGTGCTGCCGGCGCGGGTACAGCACTGAGCAGTCCGTGACGGCGGGCTCGAGACCGCTCCGCCCACACGCTCAGGTGAACAGCGACTGCACCCGCTCCGGTTCCACCTCCGCCAGCGAGGCGTGCTGCCACTGCGGGGTGTTGTCCTTGTCCACCAGCACAGCCCGCACCCCTTCGACGAAGTCCGAACCGGCCATGAACGCGGTACCCAGGCGCAGGTCCTGGTCCAGCACCTGCGCCACTGAGGTCATCTCCGCCGCCCGCCGCAGCGCGGCCAGCGCCACCGCCACCGACAGGGGTGAACGTGAGGCGAGCGTGCCAGCCGCGGCCCGGGCCTTCGGGTCGGTGTGCGTGCGCAGCGCAGCCTCGATCGCCGCTGGGTCCTCACCGGCGTAGCAGACGTCGATCCAGTCCCGCTGGGCGAGCAGCCCGCTGGTCGGCGCGGTCGCTCCCACTGAGGCATCCAGCGTTTCCCCTGCCGCCAGACGGGCACACAGCCCGGGCCAGTCCTCCGGTGTGATCAGCGCGTCCGCCAGGCCGACGGCGATCGCATCCGCCCCGGTGACGCTCACCCCGGTCAGCGCCAGGTGCGTGCCGGTCTCGCCGGGGCTGCGGGACAGGTAGTACATCGCACCCACGTCCGGGAAGAAGCCGATTCCGGTCTCCGGCATCGCCACCTGCGTGCGGTCGGTGACCAGTCGCAGCGACCCGTGGGCGGAGAGCCCGATCCCCCCGCCCATCACGATCCCGTCCATGAACGCCACGAACGGTTTCGGGTACTCGGCGATGAGTGCGTTCAGGGCATACTCCTGCTGCCAGAAGCCCGCGGGGTCGCCCTCGCCGGTGACCATCCAGTCCCGGATCGTGCGCACATCCGCCCCCGAGCACAGACCGCGCTCACCGGCGCCGTCCAGCGCGACCGCAGTGATCGCCTGGTCCGCGGCGAAGATGCGCAGCTGGGCGTCGATCGCCTCGATCATCGCGGGAGTGAGCGCATTGATCGGCCGTGGCCGGTTCAACCGGATCCGGCCCAGCGACCCCTGCTGGGCCACCAGCAGCTCCTCGATCGGTGCGGTCCAGTCAGGCTCGTCGATGAGCATCCAGCCTCCTCAGGTCGGGCACGGGCGCACCTTACGGGCACAGGCGCACCCTTAAGTATGCCGGTGCCTCAGGCGCTGCGGCGCTCAGCGTGCAGTACTGCGTCCAGGGCGTCCAGGTCCTCCAGCAGCGCCATCTCCGCCGCGTCCAGCCCCTCCTCGGCGGCCCGCATCCGCAGCGCCTCCTCCCCGTCGGCCACTGCGGCCAGGACGGTGTCCCGCTCAGTGCGTGCCCGGCGCACCTCTGCCGCCGTCGGACCTGCCCGGTTCCCACGTGCTGCCACCATGGTGTGCTCCTTTCGCTGCCTGTTGCCCCGAGTGTGCACCCGAGGTACGACAACGCCCGGTGAGGGCACACGCACGAGGTGCCGAACGCCGTCCCAAATCTCATTAGGTGAGATGAAGTCTCCCGGTACCGAAGTGCAGGTACGATCGGAGAAACACCATCCAGAGCGGCTGAGAGTCCTGGCTCGACGACGCCGCAGCAACCCCTCAACGGAAGCCTCCCGCGGGGAAGGGTGCTACCGCCAGGTTCGATGGAGTCGATCATGCAGGCATGTTGTTTCTCGTGGGGGCGTCGATGAGCACAGCCCCCCTGTTCGATGCGCCCGGGCGCGGGCCGAGCGTCTCGTTCGAGCTGTACCCGCCACGCACCCCGCGCGGTGAGGAAACCGTCCGCCGGACCGTCGCCGCGCTCGCCGAGGCAGAGCCGGACTTCTTCTCGGTCACCTACGGCGCCTCCGGGTCCACCCGTGCCACCTCCCGAGAGCTGATCGAGGAGATCCTCGCCACCACCAGCGTGACCCCGCTGGCGCACCTGACCTGCGTCGGTGCCAGTGCCGAGGACCTCGGTGAGTACATCGGGACGCTGCTGGAGCGCGGTGTGCGGGACTTCCTCGCCCTGCGCGGCGACCCGCCGGCCGGAGAACCGGACTGGCGTCCGCACCCGCACGGGCTGACCCGGTCGGCCGAGCTGGTGCGGTTGCTGCGCACCCTCGCCACCGACCGGCATCCCGAGGAGCGGGTGAGCGTCTCGGTAGCCACCTACCCCGGCGGTGCCTACGACGCCGCCGGCCGGGCGACCGTGCTCGCCGACGACGTGGCCGCCCTGGTGGAGAAGCAGGCTGCCGGCGCCGATTTCGCGATCACCCAGCTGTTCTACGACGCCGGGCACTATGCCGAGCTGGTCCGCGCTGCCCGCGCCGCCGGCGTGCACATCCCGATCGTGCCCGGCATCATCCCGCTCACCGATCCCCGTCGGCTGCGGCGGATGGTTGAGCTCACCGACGTGCCAGTGCCCGAAGCCCTGCTGCACGCCCTGGACGAGGCCCCCGACGCGGAGGCCGCCTACCGCCTGGGCCTGCGCGCCTCGGTGGACCTGGTGCAGGCGGTTCTCGAGGCCGGCGCGCCCGGGGTGCACCTGTACACCTTCAACTCCGCCCGTGCCGTCCTCGACCTGCTGCACCACGCAGGCCTGCGGCGAATGCCGGCCGCTCCGCGCTGAGCACGCCACCGGGCGACGTTCCCCCTCGACCATCCCGCGCAACTGCGCGACCACCCGCTTGGAGAACCCAGATGAGCCACCCTCTGCCCACCGCCACCATCCTCGGCTACCCCCGGATCGGGGAGAACCGCGAGCTCAAGCGCGCACTCGAGTCCTACTGGGCCGGGCGCAGCAGCGCGGAGGACCTGCGCGCTGCTGCCGCCGACGTGCGCCGCACCACCCGGCAGCGACTCACCGCTCTCGGCCTGGACGCTGAGACTGCCGCGGTCCCCTCCGACTTCGCCTACTACGACCAGGTGCTCACCACTGCGATCCAGGTCGGCGCCGTCCCGGCCCGGTTCGGCATCGAACCGACCGAGGCACCGCTGAGCCTGGACGAGGAGTTCCGCCTCGCCCGCGGTGATGCCGACACCCCGCCGCTGGAGCTGACCAAGTGGTTCGACACGAACTACCACTACCTGGTGCCGGAGATCTCCCCGCAGACCCCGCTGCGGCACATCCCCGGCGCGGCGGCCGTGACCGAGCTGCGTGAAGCACTGGCCGAGGGGGTGCTCACCCGTCCGGTGCTGGTGGGTCCGGTCACGCTGCTGCTACTGGCCAAGCCGGAGAATGCCGACGACCCGGCACCGTTGGAGCGCCTGGACGACCTGGTGGCGGTGTACGCCGCGTGGCTGGCCGAGCTGGCTGGCGCCGGAGCCACCTGGGTGCAGCTGGACGAGCCGGCCCTGGTCGCCGACACCTGGGACGTGCCGGCCGAGGAGGTGACTGCCGCCGTCGAGCGCGCCTACCGGACGCTCGCCGGAGCGACGGACCGGCCCTCGCTGCTGGTGGCCGCCCCTTACGGGGAGCTGCGGGAGAACTTCGCCGCACTCGCCGGCACCGGGGTGGAGGCGATCGGCATCGACCTGGTGCACGGCGCCCTGCCGGCCGACCTGGAAGCAGCAGCCTCGGCCGACGTGACCGTGCTGGCCGGTGTGGTGGACGGGCACAACGTCTGGCGCACCGACCTGGACCGGGCCACCGCCCTGCTGCAGGAGGTAGGCAAGCGCGCCGGACAGGTGAGCGTGGGCACCGCCACCTCGCTGCTGCACGTGCCGCACACCACCGCTGTGGAGGACGGGCTCAGCGACCAGCTGCGCAGCTGGTTGGCGTTCGCGCACGAGAAGGTCACCGAGGTGGGCACCCTCGCCCGGTCCCTGGCTGGCCAGGACGTCTCCGCCGAGCTTTCCGCCACCCGTGCTGCTCTGGCTGACCGGGCCCAGGCCGACGGCGTCTCCCGCACCCAGGTGCGGAGCCGGGTCGCTGCCGTCACCCCGGCGGACACCCACCGCGCCGACTACACCGAACGGGTGCAGGCCCAGCGCGCGCTCGGGCTGCCCGACCTGCCGACCACCACGATCGGCAGCTTCCCGCAGACAACCGAACTGCGCCAGGCCCGCGCCCGGCTGCGCACCGGCGAGCTCACCCAGGCCGAGTACGAGCAGGTGATCCGCGACGAGATCGCCCGGGTGATCGCCCTGCAGGAGGAGCTCGGGCTGGACGTGCTGGTGCACGGGGAGCCGGAGCGCAACGACATGGTGCAGTACTTCGCCGAGCACCTGGACGGGTTCGCGGTCACCGCCCACGGCTGGGTGCAGTCCTACGGATCCCGGTGCACCCGGCCCTCGCTGCTCTGGGGCGATGTCAGCCGGCCGGCACCGATCACCCCGGCCTGGTCCGGCTACGCCGCGTCGCTGACCGACAAGCCGGTCAAGGGCATGCTCACCGGGCCGGTGACCATCCTCGCCTGGTCGTTCGTGCGCGACGACCTGCCGGTGGCGGAGGTGGCCCAGCAGGTGGCGCTCGCGCTGCGGGACGAGATCGCCGACCTGGAGGCCGCCGGGATCCGGGTCGTGCAGGTGGACGAGCCCGCGCTGCGCGAGCTGCTGCCGCTGCGCCGGGAGAACCACCGTGCCTACGTGGACTGGTCGGTCGGTGCGTTCCGGCTCGCCACCGGCGGCGCCGCCGCAGAGACCCAGGTGCACACCCACCTGTGCTACTCCGAGTTCGGAGAGGTGATCGACGCCATCGATGGTCTGGACGCCGACGTCACCTCGATCGAGGCCGCCCGGTCGGCGATGGAGGTGGTCCCGGAGCTCGCCGCCGCGAACTTCGGCCGCGGGCTGGGTCCAGGCGTCTACGACATCCACTCCCCGCGGGTGCCGTCCACCGAGGAGATCGCCAGCCTGCTGCGCCTCGCTGACGGTCCTCTGGCCCGAGGGCAGCTGTGGGTGAACCCCGACTGCGGGCTGAAGACCCGCGGGTACGAGGAGACGGTGTCGTCGCTGACGAACCTGGTGGCCGCAGCCCGGCAGGTGCGCGCCGAGCACTGAGCAGCTGTGCCGGCACCGGTGCATCAGCGCACGCTGGGTGCCGGTGCCGCGGCGGACCAGACCGGCGGACCAGACCGGCTCACCGGACCGGCTGACCGGACCGGCGGACCAGACCGGCTGACCGGACCGGATGTGAGCCACCGCCCTCGTCCATCTATGGTGGGTGTCGTTCGCCTGTGCCAGGTCGGAGGAGTCGTGGTCTGTGAAGCTGTCGATCGTCGACCTGGGGACTGTCGCACCGGGCACGACGGAGAGCGACGCGCTCGCCGATGCCCTGACCGCGGCACGTCAGGCAGAGGCTCTGGGCTTCCACCGTGTCTGGTTCGCCGAGCATCATCTGTCCCGTTCGGGCGCCTCGCACCATCCGGAGCTGCTGATTGCCGCGGCGGCGATGCAGACCTCGTCCATCCGGCTCGGTTCGGGTGGGATGCTGATGAACCACTACAGCCCGTTCAAGATCGCGGAGATGTTCCAGCAGCTCGAAGCGCTGGCGCCCGGCCGCATCGACCTGGGAATGGGCCGGGCGACCGCAGGCCCGGTGCTCGATGCCGCGCTGCAGCAGAACCGGCAGCACCCGGCGCGGCCCGACCACCAGCAGCAGGTGCTGGAGACGCTGGCGTGGCTGTACGGCGAGTTCCCCGATGATCACCCGTTTGCCGGTCACCCGTTGATGCCGAGTGTGCCGACCGTGCCGCAGACCTGGCTGCTCGGATCGAGCCCGAACGGCTCGAACCTGGCCGCCGGCCTCGGGATCGGCTACACCTTCGCCGGGTTCATCAACCCGCAGGGAGCGGCCCCTGCCCTGCGCCACTATCGCGAGAACTTCCAACCGCAGGGATTCGGTCTGGAGGCGCCGCGGGCCATCGTGGCGGTCAACGTCGCCGTCGGCGAGAGCCGCGCCGAGGGCCTGCACCGCGCAGGGTCGCCCAAGGGCTTCTACGCGAGGCTGGGTCGCGCAGGTCGCCAGGCCGGCGGGGTCATGGTCCCCACCGCTGACCAGGCGGCCGCCGAGCTGAGCCAGGCGGAGAAGGACGAACCTACTTGGATCGTGGACGGGCAGTGGCCCAGGTTTGTTGCCGGTGGACCGGCCGATGTGCGCACAACTCTGGAGCAGATGGTCGCTGAGTCCGGCGCCGACGAGATCATGGTGCAGGATCTCATCGCCGATCCCGAGGCCCGCCAACATTCCCGCGCGTTGCTGGCCGAGATGTTCGATCTCGCTCCTCCGGTTGTCGCAAGCGAAGCCGCGGCTGGAGATCGGTAGATGGTGGCGCGCTCGCAGGTGCACGCCGAGGACTGACCCGCCCGACGCGGGCGGTACCTCCTGCGCCAAGGCGATACCCGGGAGCACGACCCCGCGCAGGAAGTATCGCCTGAATCGTTTCAGCGCGGTGGTGGGGTGCGGGCTGGGCTCGGGTGGGGAGGGGATGGTGGGGCTAGTGGTGGCGGGGGCGGCGCGGCAGCGCACGCTGGCACAGGTCGATGAACCCGCCGAGCTCGCGCAGCGCACCGGGCTCCGGCGGCAGGCACCGGGTCAGCGCCCGGGAGCGCACCAGGATCGAGGCCCACTGGCCGCGGGAGATCGCGACGTTCAGCCGGTTCGCCGACAGCAGGAACTCCAGCCCGCGGGGTGCGTCCTGTGCAGAGGAGGTGGCCAACGAGATGAGCACCACTGCCGCTTCCTGGCCCTGGAACTTGTCCACAGTGCCCACCCGTACCTCGCTGAGCCCGGCGGCAGCCAGGTCGTGGGTGAGCCGTTGCACCTGGGCGTTGTAGGCGGCCACCACCAGCACGTCCGAGCCGGTGAGCGGCCGGGTCCGTCCGCCGTCGGTCCAGGGCCGGTCCAGCAGTGCTTCCAGCTGGGCCACCACCTCGGCGGACTCCTCCGGGCAGTCCACGGTGCGGTGGGCGTGGTCCAGGGTGACCACGTGCAGCCCGGCCTCCAGCCCGTCCAGGTGCCGGCTGGCCGCGACCGGGTGGCTGTGCAGCTGCTCGTCGTAGTACAGCTCTGAGACCGGGGTGCACAACGCGGGGTGCAGCCGCCTGCTCTGCTGCAGCAGGTAACCGTGGCTGGCCGGGAGCGTCGGGTGCCCGCGGGTCAGGTGGCCGAGCGCGGAGTCGTCCACCGGAGCGTCATGGTTGCCCTGGCTGACCTGGGGCAGCTGTTGCGGGTCACCGAGCAGCAGGAGCCGCCGGGCCGAGGTGGCCACGGCGAAGGTGTTCGCCAGGGAGAACTGCCCGGCCTCGTCGATCACGAGCAGGTCCAGCTCGCCCGGGTCGAACCGGCGACGGTTCGCGAAGTCCCACGCGGTGCCGCCGACCACGGCGCCGGCCTGTGCGTGCCGGTCGAGGAAGGGCTGGTGGCCGTAGCTGTCCAGGGTGACCCACGGGCTCTCGGCCGGCTCGCTGACGCCGAGTGCGGCCAGGTCCTCGGTGCGCGGAACCCTGGCACGCTTGCCGATCTGCTCGGTCGGCAGACCGGCGCGCACCAGGCCGCCCAGCACGTGCTCGACCACAGTGTGCGACTGCGCCACCACGCCTACGCGCCAGCCGAGCTGGGTGACCAGGTGGGTGATCACCTGCACGCCGAGGTAGGTCTTACCGGTGCCCGGTGGCCCTTGGACCGCCAGGTAGGAGTCGTCGGTGGCGGTCAGCGCCGCCAGCACTGCACCCACTGTGCCGTCGGCGTCGGTCCCTGCCCGTGGCGGCAACCCCTGCCCGCCGGGCAGCCGCGGTGGCCGGCCGGCGGCGACGTCCAGGGCGGCCGCAGCAACTCGGGTCGCAGTGGTGCTGGTGCCGTCCGTCAGCTCCTCAGCCGTGGTGGTGGCACCGCGGCCGCCGAGCATGGTGCGGCCGACCAGCTCGATCGCCTGCACCAGCGTGCCGGCCGGCGGTGGCGGACCTGGTGTGACCAGCACCGGGTCCGCGGTCAGCCCCCCGACCTCCCGGGGCACAGACTCGGCCAGGGTGATCCGGTCCAGCCCGGTGGGCGAGACGTCTCGGGCGAGCACGCGGGCACTGACCACGGCCCGGTCGCAGCCGTCCGGTGGGACCAGCCCGGCGGGCAGCGGCGCCTCGTACACCACGAACACCTGCGCACCGGGCTCCACGGTGCTGCCGGTCCCGAACCGTCCGGCCAGGTCCAGCAGCCGGCGCGGTCGTCCGTAGTCCTCCGCCACCTCACGCCGCCGGGCATAGAAGACCTCCAGCACGTCCCGGGAGTCGCCGACCGACCGGTCGCTGCGCAGCCGCTCGAAATGGTCGTGCCAGTACGGCTCGTTCTCCCGGCGGTGGTACTCCAGCGCCGCGGCCAACAACGGGCCCAACGGTGCGGGTACGTGGGTCAGCAGCGCTTCGGCGAGCTCGCGCCGCTCCTGCTGCTCCGGTGTCTCTTCGGCCTGTGCAGCCGCGGGCACACCACCCGTACCAGGAACGCCTTCCGCGCCCGCGCCACCATCTGGGACACCGGGAACAGGGCCGCCACCCTCCGGCACCACCACCTGCCCGGCGTCCTCGAGCGCGGCCTCCCGCTGGGCGATCAGCCAGTCCCGTAGCCGCAGCGTGGACAGGCAGTCGTACCGGTTGTACTCGGCCAGCTCGGCGACCTGCGCGTCAAACCCGGCCTGGTCACCGGCTGCGCGCAGCTCCTGAGCGTGCACGTAGGCGAGCACCGAGTCGCCCCCGGAAGTGACGCCGTCGGCATCGCGCAGCTCCGCACCCATGTACAACGGTTCGAGCTTCTTGATCGAGTAGGACTGCTGGGAGACGCGCACCGAGTCCTTCACGCACGCGTACAGGTCCACGAACACCCCGGCGGCGATCAGCTCATCCACCTCCTCGACACCCACCTGGTGCCGGTCGGCCAGCCGGCGCAGCGTGGCCGTCTCATAGGCGGCGTAGTGGTAGACGTGCATGCCGGGATGCTGCTGGCGTCGCCGCCGCAGATAGTCCAGGAAGTCCCGCAACGCCTGCCCCTCGGCGGCCCGGTCGTGCGCCCAGAACGTCACGTACTCCTGCTCGCCGTCGGCCTCCAGCAGCCCGAACAGGTACTCCAACCCCCAGGTGGTGCGGTCGCCGTCCACCCAGAACGGGTCGCCCTCGAAGTCGAAGAACACGTCCCCCGGATCCGGGTCCGGCATCGCCTGCAGCGCCGCCAGCGTGTGCACCTCGGCGAACACCTGCGGCTGCGTCCCGGCCGCCTCGGCCTCCTCCTGGCGCAGCTGCAGCCGAGCCTGGGCCTGCAGCTTCTGCCACATCTTCGGGTGCAACCGCGGCACCGGTCGCTCGGCGGCCGCCAGCTCCTCGATAGTGGTGATCCCGGCCGCGCGCATCGCGTCCCGGTGCCGAGCGCGCAGCCCCCACACCAGCTTCACGTCCCGGGTGGCGGCCACCGCCTCCCGGCAGTAGTCGCACCACAGGCAGGCCGTGTATCGCTCGTCGCCCCAGGCCACCGGTGTGCCGCCGGCGTGGTGGGCGTCCAGCAGCGCCTGCACGTAGGTGCGGTGCTCGCGATAGACCGCGACGCTGTCCGCAGTGTCCTGGGTGGCGATCGTGCCGTCTCCGAGGTGCAGCACGGTCATGTCGGCCACCGGGATCCCAGCCGCCAGCAGCTGGTCGGCATAGGCGGCCAGCTGCAGCACCGCCCCCGGTCTCACCGAACGGGCCAGCTTCGTGTCCACGACGGCGTAGCTCACCTGACCCTCGCTGCTCACCGTACGCTCCAGGAAGTCCGAGCGGCCGTGGAACCTGCCGTCGAAGAACCCGCCCTGGAACACCACGTCCGCGCCCGCGCGCAACGCCTGCAGCGTGCGCTCGGTGTGCGCCTGCAGGCTGGCAGCGTCGTAGCCCTGCGGGAGCGGAACCTCCACCACCCCCTGCCCGTACCGGGCCCGGTAGTCGGCCAGCACCCGCGCCTCGTGCTCATCACCCAGCCGGGCAGCCCGTTCCCGCATCGGGTCGGCGACCTCGAGCCGGGGGCGGCGCCCGAGCTTCTCGTCGAGCCTGGACAGCAGAGCGAACTCGCAGTCCCGGGCGAGGGTCAGGTCGCTGGCGCTGTAGACCAGGGTGTCGTCCAGCAGGAACACAGGTACTCCTCGATCGGTGCTGCTCAGTGCGGTGGTCGGCGGACCGCCCGCCCGCTCTCGATGGTGAGGCTATCGGTGCCCGCCGACACCCCGCCGCCTCTCCCGGGCCCGCACTCTCGCCCGGCTGGCAGGTGGTGAGCACCTCACCGAGCGCACCGATCTCCTCAGCGGAGACGCCCAGACCGTAGGCGAGCTTCACCAGCACCTGCTGCACCACGTAAGCACAGCGAAAGCCGGCGTTCGGGGGAAGCCAGGAGGCGGCGTCGTCGGCCTGCTTGTCCTGGTTCACCGGGCCATCGACCGGGATCAGGTTGGCCGGGTCGTTCGCGAACTGCACGGCCAACGCGGCAGACCAGTCCGCAGCACCCTTGCGCCAGGCGTCCGCCAGCGCCACCACGTGATCGATCTGCACGGCGACACTGGTCTGCGGGCCGCGGCGGAAGTCGATCACGTGCCCGGTGTAGGGGTCGGACAGGGTGCCGCTGACCACTACGCACTGCGCCACCGGATCGAGCCGGATGTCGGTGAGCCAGCTGCGCAGCACGTCGTTGCGGGTGTCGCAGCCGTTACCGTCCACATCCGCCCACGGCGGGCCGAAGAAGTCGCGGTCGTAGTCGTCCAGCGGCAGCGGGGCGACGACCGGCAGCCGCGGCAGTGCTGCCCGGGCGCGCTCCAGGTGCCCGGCCGGCACCGGCCACGGCGCGGCCTGCCGCACGTGCTGCCACCACTGCGGCAGCAGCAGGACCACCGCCAGCGCCAGGACACCGGCGACCGCCACGGTGGCGAGCCGGCGGGCCGGTGAGTGGGTCGGCATCGCACCAGCGTCTCGGTCGCTGCGATTCTCCGCCGAACCGGTCGGGGCGGGTTGTGGACAACGTGACGTCGTCGGTCGTCTAGCTATCCACAGGCGGAGCGGCGCACGGGTGATTTTTTGACCTGCGAGCGGGTGAGGGGAGGGTGAGGTGGCGGCTGCAGACCGTGGTGCTCGCGGCGGTCTCGAG
This sequence comes from Ruania sp., assembly GCA_035303065.1. Classification (GTDB taxonomy): domain Bacteria; phylum Actinomycetota; class Actinomycetes; order Actinomycetales; family Beutenbergiaceae; genus Ruania. The sequence goes on along the minus strand of DATGRZ010000407.1, from coordinate 1,018 downwards.
CGTGCCCGGCCGGCTGCAATCGGTGCGATTGCAACGATCGGCGCCGCGATCGAAGTGCGCGACCGTCTTCGGCCGGTCTGCTCCGGGTGCCGTCGGCTTTCCGGGTGTGTGATCCGACTGACAAGCCGAGGGGAAGACGAAACCGTCAGTCCTATGTAACTGTAGGAGAGCGACGAGATTTCCTTGGGCTGGCGACTCCCCCGCGCCAGTTTTTCTGCCTTGGTTCACGTCGCGGCGGCGCCGTCGTTCACTCGGCGGCGCCGCGCTCTGTCCCGCGCGGCGCTCTGTTTGGCGCGGCGCTCTGTCCAGCTCGAGGTTCGACCGCCGTCGCAACGGGCTGGAAGAATGATCGACATGCCCACCGATCATCCCGTGGACACCCCGCGCCCTGCCGAGCTCCGCCGCTGGCGGCGCTACCTGGCCGAGGAGCGTGCCGAGGCAGCCGTCTACACCCAGCTCGCAGCCCGGCGGCAGGGGGAGGAGCGTGAGGTGCTGCTCGCGCTCGCCCGGGCGGAAGGCCGACACGCCGCGCACTGGGAGAAGCTGCTCGGCGAGCATGTCGGCCGTCCGCGCAAGCCTGCGCTGCGCTCCCGGATGCTGATCGCACTGGCCCGCCGGTTCGGGTCGGTGTTCGTGCTCGCCCTCGCCCAGCGTGCCGAGTCCCGCTCCGGCTACGGCGAGGACGACCATGCCACGGCTGCGATGGCCGCCGACGAGCAGATCCACGAGGAGGTGGTCCGCTCGCTCGCGGTGCGCGGCCGGTCCCGGATCTCCGGCACGTTCCGGGCAGCGGTGTTCGGGATGAACGACGGTCTGGTCTCCAACCTCGCCCTGGTGCTGGGTATCGGAGCCTCCGGGGTGAGCACCGGCACGGTGATGCTCACCGGGCTGGCCGGGCTGCTCGCCGGGGCGCTGTCGATGGGGGCGGGGGAGTACGTGTCCATCCGGTCCCAACGCGAGCTGCTCGAGGCGTCCACGCCCAGCGACTCCGCGCACCAGGCGGTCGGCGACCTGGACG
>DATGRZ010000406.1:0-2094 GCA_035303065.1 Ruania sp. | reverse complement strand
TCAACCTGAACGGGATCGCGAACGCCCCGGTTTGCGGCCGCTCATCGGCGTGTCGCCGCGAAACCCAGCGTTCGCGCAGGCGTTCAGGCGAGGTTGCGGCGCATCACCAGGCGCGGCATCCGGCTGGCCACGGCATCGGTGGCGCCCACCACCTCGAACCCCACCTTCTCGAACATCGCCCGGGTGCCCACGAACGCCATGGTCAGGTCCATCCGTCCCTCCGGGTCCACCGGGTAGGCCTCCACCGCCGGCGCACCTTGGGCGGCGGCGTAGTCCACGGCGTCGGTGAGCATCCGGGTGGTCACGCCCTGGCGGCGGTGCCCTGGGCGCACCACCACGCAGATGATGCTCCACACCGGCAGTTCGTCGACCGGGCGGATGAGCCGAGACCTGGTCAGCAGCGTGATCTCGGCGCGCGGGCCGATGCTGCACCAGCCCACCGGCACGTCGTCGCAGTAGGTGACCACACCCGGCGGGTGCTCCCGCTCGCACAAGCGGCGCATCGCCTGCTCCCGGTCACCATCGCCGAGCGCGTCGATCTCCTTGCCGGGCAGCCGGTGGGACAGGCACCAGCAGTGCCGCTCCCGCCGGGTGCGGTTCACCACGTCGGCGAAGTCCTCGAACCGGTCCGGCGTGACCGGGTGGGTCTGCCAGGTCATCGGCTCAGTCCACCACGACCACCTGGGCCGGACAACTAGGCTGCCGCCGTGCCTGCTCTCGACGACATCCCGGCCGCGCCCCTGCTCGCCGGCCCGCGGCTGGACCTGGAACCGCTGCAGGTGGCGCATGCCGAGGAGATGGCCGTCGTGCTGGACGATCCGGCGTTGCACGAGTTCATCGGCGGAGTGCCGGCCACCGTCGAGCAGCTCCAGCGGCAGTACTCGCGCCAGGTCCTCGGCCGCTCCCCCGATGGCAGCCAGCGCTGGCTCAACTGGGTGCTGCGACGTCGCTGCGACCACCGGGCAGTGGGCACCGTCCAGGCCACAGTGAGCCGGGAGGGCCAGCTGCTGACGGCGGAGGTCGCCTGGGTCGTCGGGACCGGTCACCAGGGCAGGGGGTACGCCAAGGAGGCGGCCACGGCGATGGTCGCCTGGCTGTGGCGGTGCGGTATCGAGGCGGCCGTGGCGCACGTCCATCCCGAGCATCCCGCCTCCCAGGCGGTCGCCCGGGCTGTGGGGTTGCACCCGACCACGACAGTGGTGGACGGCGAGGTGCGCTGGCACAGCTAGGCCAACTATGGTCGCGAACGCTCGGGAATGCGGCTGCGGGCCGGGTTAGCACCGCTAACCGGAGCGTTCGCGAACTTCTAGGTGCTGGCGCGGATGATCAGCTTCGCGGGCAGGGTGACCGACTTGATCTCACCGCCCGCCGCCGTCTCCAGCAGCACCGCGACCATCTCCGCGCTGATCTTGTCGAACGGCTGGTGCATCGTGGTCAGCGGCGGATCCAGGTTGCTGGCCAGCGGGGAGTCGTCGAACCCGCCCACGGCCACGTCGTCGGGGACCCGCCGACCCGCGCGGCGCAACGTGGCCATCGCCCCGGCGGCCATCGCATCGGAGGCGGCGAACACGGCATCGATCTCATCGTCGCGCTGGAGCAGCTCGGCCATCGCCGCGCTCCCGGACTCCCGGCCCCAGTCACCGTGGGCCACCAACGCCTCGTCATAGTCGGCGCCGAGCTCCTCCCGGTAGCCCTCGAGCCGGTACCGACCACCGGGCTGGTCCAGCGGCCCGGTGATCATCGCGATCCGCCGGCGCCCACGAGAACGCAGGTGCGCCACCATCGCCCGCGCCCCGCCGGCCTCGTCCACCGAGACCGAGGGGACCGCGTCCGTGCGGCCCAACGGCAACCCGCAGGAGACCACCGGGATGTCGTGCGCCAGCAGCTGGTCCACCAGCGGGTCGTTCTCGTGGGAGGAGATGAGCATCGCCCCGTCCACGTGCCCACCGGACATGTAGGCCACCACGTTGTCCCGCTCCTCCGGGGTGGAGGCCACCAGCAGGTTCAACGTCATCTGGCGCTTGGTGAGCGCCTCGGCCGCCCCGCGCAGCAACGGCGTGTAGGTGGGGTCGGCGAACAGCCGGTCCTGCGGTT
>DATGRZ010000405.1:0-2570 GCA_035303065.1 Ruania sp. | reverse complement strand
GCCGGAGGACCTGCTCGCCGAGGTGCTCCGGCGCACCGAGGCGGGCGAGCGCCTCAAGGACGTCACCGCGGAGCTGTCCGCAGCACACCGGGTGAGCCGGCGGGAGCTGTACGAGGCGGCACTCCGCGCCCGCTGAGTCTCCTCAGGACGTCGTGGGGTCGACCAGCTGCACCCCGGCGGCAGCCATCTCTTCCCGCGCCGCAACCCCCTGCTCCTCGCTGACTGGCACGGTCAGGTCCCGCAGCACTCGCACGCCCAGACCCGCACCCAGCGCGTCCAGTGCAGTCTGCTTCACGCAGTGCGACTCGACCAGGCCCACCACGTCCACCTCGGTGACCCCCGCGGAGGTGAGGATCTGGGCCAAGGAGGCTCCGCCGTCGTCCTTACCCTCGAAACCTGAGTACGCGGCCTCGTAGGCACCCTTCTTCACCGACGCGTCCGGCGCCAGGTCTGCCAGCGCCGGGTGCAGCTCGGCCTCGGCGGTGCCGGCGATGCCGTGCGGCGGCCAGGAGTCCGCGAAGTCCGGGGTGTCGGAGAAGTGGTCACCGGGGTCGATGTGCCAGTCCTGCGTGGTCACCACGAGCGCGTAGTCGTCCCGGTGGCGGGCGGCGTAGGTCGCGATCCGTTCCGCGACGGCGTTCCCACCGTCTACGCCGAGGGCGCCACCTTCGCAGAACGTGGGTTGGACATCGACCACCAGCAGTGCACGAGCAGCCATACCGCCACCATCCCACGTCCGGCCCCGGACTGACCAGGGGCCGGCGTGCGGTGATCTCTCCTCGCGCTGTGGTGGTCCGGGTGCTCCACCGCCGGGCCAACTAGCCTGAGTCCATGCCGACCGCACTCGTCACCGGGGCCTCCTCCGGGATCGGACTCACCTTCGCCCGCCACCTCGCCCAGAGAGGGCTCAGTCTGGTGCTGGTGGCCCGCAGCACGGACCGGCTGGAGCAGGTCGCCGCCGAGTGCCGCGCTATGGGTGCTCCGCAGGTGCAGGTGCTCACCGCCGACCTGGCCAGCGTCGCAGGTGTCGCCACGGTCACGGACCGGCTGGCCGCCGGGGACGTGCACACGCTGGTGAACAACGCCGGGCTGTCCGTAGGGCAGGAGCTCGCTGATGCCGGGATCGACGTCCTGGCCCACCAGCTGCAGGTCAACGTCGAAGCCGTGCTGCGGCTGACCCACGCGGCACTACCGGGGATGCTTGCTCGCGGCGCCGGCGCCATCATCAACGTGGCCTCGATCGCAGCCCTGCTGCCCGGTCGGGGCACCACCTACTCCGCCTCCAAGGCCTGGGTGGTGAACTTCACCGAAGGGCTGGCCACGGACCTGGCCGGCACCGGGATCCGGGTGCAGGTGCTGTGCCCCGGCTTCGTGCGCACGGAGTTCCACCGCACCGCCGGCATCGCCATGGACCGCACCCCGAGCTGGATGTACGTGGACGCCGACCACCTGGTGGCCACCTCGTTGCGTGACCTGGCGCGCGGGAAGGTGTTCAGCGTGCCCGGCGGCTTCTATGCCGCCGTCGCAGTCGGGACCCGGCTGCTGCCCCGCCCGCTGCTGCGGCGCCTGGCCGCCGGGGTGAAGTCGAAGGGCCGGGACTGATGCCCGCACCGACCGCCGTGGCCCGGCTGACGCCACGGCGGATCGGGGCGCGGGAGTTCGACTTCGCCCGCCGGGTCGCAGTGATGGCGATCGTGAACCGCACCCCGGACTCGTTCTATGACGACGGCCGCACCTTCGAGCTGGAGGCAGCGGTGCAGGCGGCGCTGCGGGCCGCAGCGGACGGCGCCGACTGGGTGGACATCGGCGGGATGGCGTTCTCCCCGGACGCCGAGGAGGTCAGCCCCGCCGAGGAGCTGGACCGGGTGCTCGGGGTGATCGAGGCGGTCCGCGCCGCCAGCGACGTGGTGATCTCGGTGGACACCCAGCGCCCCGAGGTGGCCCGCGCTTGCGTGCTCGCTGGGGCGGACGTGGTCAACGACACCACCGGGCTGCGGGTGCCGGGGATGGCCGAGGTGGTCGCGGAGACCGGTGCCGCCGTGGTGATCGCGCACTCGGTGGCCGCCCCGCACCGGCACCTGCCCCGACCGCAGTACACCGACGTGGTCGCCGAGGTCGCCGACTTCCTCACCGCCCAGGTGCAGCGGGCACTGGACGCCGGCGTGCCGGAGGAGGCGATCATCATCGACCCCGGCCACGACCTGAACAAGAACACCGCCCACTCTCTGGAGCTGGTGCGCCGGCTGGGGGAGATCACCAGCATCGGCCCGCCCACGCTGGTGGCGCTGTCGAACAAGGACTTCGTCGGCGAGACCCTGGACCGGGACCGGCCCGAGCGGGTGCCCGGCTCTCTCGCCGCGACCACTCTGTGCGTGGAGCGCGGTGCCCGGATCGTACGTGCGCACGAGGTTGCCGCCACCGTGGACGCGGTCCGGATGACCGAAGCCGTGCTCGGGCTGCGCGAGCCGGCGTTCATGAGGCACAACCTATGAGCCAGCGACCAGCGTTCGAGGAGACCGAGCTGCTCGCCACCTACCAGGTGGCCGACCGCTCCCGGGCGCACCTGCGCG
>DATGRZ010000404.1:0-5808 GCA_035303065.1 Ruania sp. | reverse complement strand
GGGGCAGATCCCGCGGCTGCTGGCGCTGAGCCTGGTGGTCAGCGTGCTGCTGATCCTCGTGGCCGCCGTGGGCGTGGGACTGATCGTGCTGCTCACCCTCACCCAGAGCGCCGTGCTGATCGGCTTCGGCGTGCTGTTTCTGGTGCTGGCGATGGTGGCCGCCATGTTCGCGGTCATCACTCTCACTGTGCTCGCGACCCCTGCCCTGGTGCTGGAGCGGGCGAAGGTCTTCACCGCTCTGCGCCGCTCGGTCACTCTCACCAGGAAGATGTTCTGGCGGGTGCTGGGCATCTATCTGCTCACCGCGCTGCTGGTCGGGGTGCTCACCTCGGTGATCGCCTACCCGGCGTCGATGTTCGGGCAGATCCTCGGGTCGGCGACCGGCGCCTACCTGCTCAGCCTGGTGGCGGGTGTGATCGCGATGGCGGTCACCACCCCGTTCATGGCGGCGGTCACGGCGCTGCTGTACATCGACGTGCGCATCCGCCTGGAGGGTCTGGACGTCGAGCTGGCCCGGGCCGCCCAGGAGGCGTGAGCGTGCTCGGCGTCTGGGCCCGGGACGTCCCGCTGACCCCGTCGGCCGACGACGCGCAGGAGTGGGCCGAGGCTGAGCTCGCCAAGGCGATCTACAACAACGAACCGACCCTGCTGGAGCGGCTGCTGGACTGGCTGGGCAGCCTCTGGCGCGAGCTGATGTCCTGGAACCAGAGCGTGGGGCCGGTGGTGCTGCCGCTGGTGGTGCTCGCCGTGGTGCTGCTGATCGTCGGGGCCGGCATCCTCATCGGCGGCCCGGTGCGACGCCGGCGGCTGCGCAGGCAGGGAGCGAGCGCGGTGGTGCTGGACGGGGACGAGCGCACTGCCAAGGAGCTGCGCGCGGCGGCGGAAGCGGCGGCCGGCGCCGGGGACTTCTCTCTAGCGGTGCTGGAGCGGTTCCGTGCGATCGTGCGCTCCTTGGACGAACGGGTGGTGCTCGAGGACCGGCCCGGGCGCACGGCGCACGAGGCCGCCACCGAGGCCGGCCACGGTCTGCCGGACTGTGCCGCAGACCTGCTGACCGTCGCGCAGACCTTCGACGCGGTCTGCTACGGAGACCTGCGCGCCGAACGGGGCGACTACGATCGCGTGGTGGCCGTGGACGAGCAGGTCGCCGCCGCACGGCCGGTGCGGCTGGCCGGGATCGACGCCGAGCAGCAGACCGACGCTGAGCAGACCAGCCCGGCCCAGGGCCCCGAGCCGGCACCCGCCGCCCAGCACCACGAGGCAGGCCACCGGTGAGCGCCCCGACCACGTTCAGCGCCCTCGGTCGGCGCGCCTCGGCACCGGTGGACGAGCGGGAGTCGAAGCGGTCCAACCGCCGCAGCCTGGTGATCCTCGCCGTCGCGGTGGTGGCGATGATCGTGGCCGGAGTGCTGCTCTCCCGGCTGTCCCCGGACACCTCCAGCACACCGCTCTCGGCCACCAACCCGGATCCGACCGGCGCCCGCGCCGCTGCGCAGATCCTCGGTGAGCACGGGGTGCAGGTGCAGGAGGTGAGCAGCACGTCCGCCGCCCTGGCCGACGCCCGACCGGAGGGCACCCTGCTGATCACCAGCGCCGACCAGCTGCGTCCGGAACAGCTGCAGGCTCTCGCCGACGTGCCCTCCGACGTGGTGCTGATCGGGCTGGGCTACGGCGACGTGAGCGCACTGACCGGCCGAGTGACGGTCGAGGGCGGCGGTGACCAGGCCAGCTATCCGGCAGAGTGCTCCGACCCGCACGCCCAGGCCGCCGGGGAGCTGTCCACTTCCGGCCCCGGCCTGGCCGCCGACCCGCAGGTCACCGGCTGCTTCCCGCTGGACGAGGCCGGTACTGCGTTCGCCTACGGCACCTGGACCGACGACGAGGGACGGACCTGGTCGGTGCTGCCGAACTCCCACCCGCTGACCAACGGCGGTCTGGACGAGGCGGGCAACGCCGCCCTGGTGCTGCGCATCCTCGGCGGCCACGAGCACCTCACCTGGTACGTCCCGGACCCGAACGATGCCTTCGGCCTGGACGAGGAGGGCACCCCGCCGCTGATCCCGACGCTGGTGATGGTGCAGCTGCTGATCACGGTGGTCGCGTTCGCGTTCTGGCGCGGGCGTCGGCTGGGCCGGGTGGTGGTGGAACCGCTGCCGGTGATCGTGCGGGCCACCGAGACCACCCGCGGCCGGGGCCGGCTGTACCGGCGCGGACGAGCCCATGCGCACGCCGCCGCCGCACTGCGCGCCGGCACCATCTCCCGAGTGGCCGGCCGCATCGGTCTGCCCCGCACCGCCACCGGCCCGGAGGTGGTGGACGCCCTGTCCCGTGCCACCGGCCGCCCACCGGAGGCGATCGACTCCCTGCTGTACGGCCCACCCCCGACCGACGACGCGTCGCTGGTCGCCCTGACCCAGGCCCTGGACATACTGGAAAGCGAGGTTCATCGCCGATGAGCACACCTTCAGGCCCCTCCGAGTCCCGACCCGAGCAGGAGGGTGACCAGCCGCCGGCGCCCGCTCCCCCGCCGCAAGCCACTCCTGGGCCAGAGACCGGCCAGTCCGCGCCTGCTGGACCTGCTGCGCAGGGTGACGGCGCGTCCCCAGGGGGCGCTCCGCCGTCACCGGCCGCCTATGGCCAGGCGGGCGCGGACGCGGCCGGCCCGTACAGCGAGCCGGCCGCCTCCTACGGACAGGCCGGCGGGCCGAGCCAGGGCTACCCCGGCTACTCCTACGGCGCCGCCTCCCAGCCCTACCAGGGCGCCCAGGGGCCGCAGGGCTACCCGGGGCAGGGTAGCCAACCGGGTTACCAGCAGCCGCAGCAGCCCTACCAGGATCCGTCCGGCTCCCCTGCGCAGCCCTACGGGCAGAGCTACGGCCAGCAGCCCCCGCAGGCGCAGCCCGCCCAGCCCGGGGCGCCGGCCGTGGAACCCGGCAGCGACTCCGCCGTGCGGGCCACGCTGGCGGCGGTACGCGGGGAGGTCGCCAAGGCGGTGGTCGGGCAGGACGCAGCCGTCACCGGTCTGGTGATCGCGCTGCTGTGTCGCGGGCACGTGCTCCTCGAGGGAGTGCCCGGAGTGGCCAAGACGCTGCTCACCCGCACGCTCGGGGCCGCGCTGGAGCTGGACATGAAACGGGTGCAGTTCACCCCGGACCTGATGCCCGGCGATGTGACCGGGTCGCTGGTGTACGACGCCCGCACCGCCGAGTTCTCCTTCCGGGAGGGGCCGGTGTTCACCAACCTGATGCTGGCCGACGAGATCAACCGCACCCCACCGAAGACGCAGGCCTCCCTGCTGGAGGCGATGGAGGAGCGGCAGGTGTCCGTGGACGGTGAGCCGCGGCCGCTGCCGGAACCGTTCATGGTGATCGCCACCCAGAACCCGGTGGAGTACGAAGGCACCTATCCGCTGCCGGAGGCCCAGCTGGACCGGTTCCTGCTCAAGCTGATCCTGCCGCTGCCCGAACGCACCGACGAGATCCAGGTGCTGCACCGGCACGCGCACCACTTCGACCCGCGCGACCTGGACGCCGCCGGGGTGCAGGCGGTGGCCGACGCCGAGCAGCTGGCCGCCGCCCGCGCCGAGGTGGCCGAGGTGGAGATCGGGCCCGAGGTGCTCGGCTACATCGTGGACCTCTGCCGAGCCACCCGCACCTCGCCCTCGCTCTCCCTCGGGGTCTCCCCCCGCGGTGCGACGGCGTTGCTCGCCACCTCCCGTGCGTGGGCGTGGCTGTCCGGTCGCCGGTTCGTCACCCCGGACGACGTGAAGGCGCTGGCGCACCCCACGCTGCGGCACCGGGTGCAGCTGCGCGCCGAGGCCGAGCTGGAGGGCGTCACCGCAGAGACCGTGCTCGACGGCATCCTGGGGTCCGTCCCGGTTCCGCGCTGATGGTCATCACCGGACGGGCGGTCGCACTGGTCGCGCTCGGCATCCTCCCGGTGGCGCTGCTCCCGCAGGCCGCCACGGTGTGGACCTGGGCGGCGATCGTGGTGCTGGCGCTGGCCGCGGACCTGTGGTTGGCCGGCTCACCGGCGGCGGTGCAGGTGCGGCGCGGGTCGCTCGGGTCGGTGCGCCGGGAGCAGCAGGCCACCTCGGTGCTGACGCTGACCAACACCGGCCGGCGCACCGCCCGGGCACTGGTGCGCGACGCCTGGCAGCCCAGCGCTGGGGCGGGAGCGAACCGGTTCCGGGTGACGATGCCGCCGGGTGAGTCCCGGCGGGTGCGCACACCGCTGCGCCCGCACCGGCGCGGGGACCTGCGCGCCGACCTGGTGACCGTACGCCGGTACGGGCCGCTCGGGCTGGCGGCGCGGCAGGCCTCCCAGCACGTGCCGGGCACGTTGCGGGTGCTCTCGGAGTTCAAGTCCCGCCGGCACCTGCCCTCCCGGCTGGCCCGGCTGCGGGAGATGGACGGGCGCACGGCGGTGAACGTGCGCGGGCAGGGCACCGAGTTCGACTCGCTGCGGGAGTACGTGATCGGCGACGACGTGCGCGCGATCGACTGGCGGGCCACCGCCCGGCGCTCAGAGGTGGTGGTGCGCACCTGGCGTCCGGAGCGGGACCGGCGGGTGATGATCGTGCTGGACTCCTCCCGGCTGTCGGCGGCCCGGCTGGGCGACGAACCGCGGATCGAGGCGCAGATCGAGTCGGCGCTGCTGCTGGCCGCGCTGGCGTCCAAGGCCGGGGACCGGGTGGACCTGATCGCCCTGGACCACATGGTGCGCGCACGGGTGCGCGGCAACCACGGGCCCACGGTGATGGCCAAGCTCGCCGACGCGCTCTCCCCGGTGCACCCCACCCTGGTGGAGCCGAACTGGACCCGCACCACCCAGGAGGTGCGCGATGCGCTGTCCCAGCGGGCACTGGTGGTGCTGCTCACCGCGCTGGAGGCGGGTGTGGCCGAGACCGGGCTGCTGCCGGCGGTAGCGACGCTGGCGCGGGACCACCAGGTGATCGTCGCCTCGGCCACCGACCCGGGCACCGACGAGCTGCGCCGGTCCCGGGAGAGCTCCGCGGAGCTGTTCGACGCGGCCGCCGCCGAGCGGGCCGACCTGGAGCGCGGGGCGCTGGCCGCCCGGTTGAAGCGCACCGGCGCCGAGGTGGTCGAGCGGCTGCCGGACCAGCTGCCGCCGGCGTTGGCGGACACCTACCTGGCGCTGAAGGCGGCTGGGCGGCTGTAAGCCTGCATATGGGCTCGCCTCCTGGTTGCTTCGGGACCGTCCGATCCCGGCGATGTCGAAACACGGCCCCCGGTTCCGTCTCCCTGATGAGCGCGACCACACGGGCCGCGCCAGCGAAGGAGAAGAACTAGCCATGCACCAGCACGAGATCGACGCAGAGCTGTCCCTGCCCGGCGCCGAGGAGCTGCTCGGCACCACGGCGGCCGCCCACCTCGCCTACACCGGCATCGACGGCACACCCCGGGTGGTGCCGGTCGGCTTCTACTGGACCGGGCAGGAGGTGGTCATCTCCACCGCCGACACCGCCCCGAAGGTCACTGCCCTGGCACAGCACCCGGACGTCGCACTGAGCATCGACGGTGGGAACACACCGGACCAGGCACGAGCGCTCTCCATCCGCGGGCGGGCGCAGACCCAGATCGTCGACGGTGTGGTGCCGGATTACCTGGAAGCGGCACGGCAGACGATGGACGCTGCTGCCGCCGCGCAGTTCGAGCAGGCATGCCGGGCGATGTATCCGCGGATGGCGCGGATCGCGGTCCGGCCGCGGTGGGTGCGCTTCTTCGACTTCGGCGCAGGCCGGCTGCCGCGGTTCCTCGCCGAGCTGGCCAGCAACGCGAACAGGTA
>DATGRZ010000403.1:0-34859 GCA_035303065.1 Ruania sp. | reverse complement strand
ACCGAGACCGAGTGGGTGGATGCCACCGCCGCCGAGCTGACCATGCTCACCCACAACCTCTTTCCGCCACGCGCCTCGATCACGGCCATGGACGTGGCCTCCCGGTTCAAGGGCGCCTACGACGACCTGAACGAGGCGCAGCAGGAGATCGTCGCCCTCGGCTACTACGACGGTGACGACTGGCACGACCGGCTCCAGACAGCGTTGCTCGACCACGGCAACGCCAGCGCCGTGACGGACTACATGGACACCGAACGCCTCGCCGACGCCTACGCCACCCAGGTGGCCTACGCCATGTGGGGCCGGGACGTGCAGCAGGTGCAGTTCATCGTCAGCCGGCAGAACGTCATCCCGTTCGCCGAGCGCAACAACCCCGACGCCGAACGGCCACCGGTGCAGCCGGCACCCACCGGCTGGCGCGGCCTGGTCGTCGAACCCGGTCAGTCCCAGCAGCGGTTCGCCGAGATCTTCCTCGCCGGGGTGCAGGAGTCCGGGCAATGAGTACTGCCGACGACGGCGGAGCTCGCCCGCCGGTCCCCGCCGCACCGAGCGTAGGGCGCACCTCGCGCCGCCCGGCACTGTCCGCAGCCGCCCGGACCGTCGGAGTGCTGGTCGCCGAGGTGCTCCGGATGCTCGGGGGTCTGGTGGACCGCACGATCGCGTTCGTCGAGACCTGGCTGGTGGACGCCAAGCGCGCCACCTACGGTCTCGCGGTCACCCGGATCCTGCTCGGCCTGACCGGGCTGGGCCTGCTCGCCACCAACTTCCGCACCCGGTACTATGCCTTCGGCAGCGGGTCGGCCTGGAACGGTGAGGCCGCCCAGCCGATCAGCGACTTCCCGCAGATCTGGCTGTTCAGCTCCTTCCACCACCTTGCCCTGGACGACACCGCGTTCACCGCCGCCTACCTCGCTCTGGCCGTGCTGGCGGTGCTGGTGACCCTCGGCTGGCGCACCAAGCTCGTGCTCCCGGTGTACTTCGTGGCCTGGGTGTCCTTCATCGAGATGAACGACAGTCTCGGCGACCAGGGCGACAACATGTACCGGATCACCCTGCTTGCGCTGCTGTTCGCCGACACCGCCGGGCGCTGGTCCCTGGACGCCCGGCGCCGCGCCCGTGCGGAGGCGACCGGCCCTCGGTGGCGGCGCGCCTGGCGCGGGGTACCGTTCGTACCGGCGTGGATCAGCAACACCGCGCACAACCTGGTGCTGGTCGCCGTGGCATTTCACGTGTGCTTCGTGTACGCCTCCGGCGCCCTGTACAAGGCCGGTGGCGCGCCCTGGCAGCACGGGTATGCGATCTACAACCCGCTGCACACCCAACGGTTCGGGACCTGGCCGGAGCTCAGCGACCTGTTCACCACCTGGGCGCCGATGGTCACGGTGATCTCCTGGAGCTCGATCATCCTGCAGCTGTGCTTCCCGATGATGCTGCTGCGCCGCGCCACCCGGGTGGTCGCACTGCTGGGCATCGGCTCCTTCCACGTGGGTATCGCCGTGCTGATGGGCCTGCCCTGGTTCTCCCTGGCGATGATCGCCATCGACGCGATCTTCATCCGCGACCGCACCTGGAAGGCGGTCACCGGCCGCATCGGCACCGTCTGGCGAGCCGCGCGGCGCGGAGCGCCACCGGACCCCGCCCGCGACGGCGGCGAGCTCACGACGGACGAGATCCGCAGTGCCGAAGATCCCGACACCGGTGAGCCGGGCACCAGCCCGTCACGGACGAAACATCCTGAGCGCGTGCCTACCCCTGCCCCCGCCGGATCGGAGACAATGGCGAGATGACTCGCCCGAGCACGGACGCCGTCGTCATCGGCTCCGGACCGAACGGACTGGCGGCGGCGGTGACCCTGGCCCGCGCCGGCCTCGAGGTCACCGTGCTGGAGGCACAGTCGGTGCCTGGCGGCGGGGCGCGCACCCTGGACTCCCCACTGGCCGACGGACTGCAGCACGACCTCTGCTCGGCGGTGCACCCCCTGGTCCTGGCCAGCCCGTTCTTCGCCGAGCTCGACCTGCCCGCCCGCGGGGTGGAGCTGGTGGTCCCCGAGATCTCCTACGCCCAGCCGCTGGACGGGGGCCGGGCCGCGGTCGCCTACCGCTCCCTGGACCGCACGGTGGCGGAGCTCGGGGTCGACGGCGAAGCCTGGCGGGACCTGTTCGCTCCCCTCGTGGAGCAGGAACGGCTGCTCACCGCCCTGATCCTGGGCAACCGGCGCGAGCTGCCGCCCGGGCTGCTCACCCGTTCCGGGCTGCGCGTGGTGGCAGCGGCCGTCACCCGGCTGCTGGAGCAGGGCACACCCGCCTGGAACGTGCGCTTCGGCGGCGACGAGGCGCCGGCGCTGCTCACCGGGGTGGCCGCCCACTCCATCGCCCGGCTTCCCTCGCTGGCCGCGGCCGGTACCGCCCTGATGCTGGCCACCAACGCCCACGGTGCCGGGTGGCCGGTCCCGGTGGGCGGGTCGCAGGCGATCACGGCGGCGCTGATCGACGACCTGGAGGCGCACGGCGGCCGGGTGGTCACCGACTGCGAGGTGACCAGCTGGCGCGAGCTGCCGCGTGCGCGCACCTACCTGGCCGACCTTGCCCCGGCCGGGCTGCTGCGCATCTGGGGGGAGCGGATGCGACCGTCGGTGCGGTCTGCGCTGTCCCGGTTCCGGCACGGCAACGCCGCCGCCAAGGTGGACTACGTGCTCTCCGGTCCGGTGCCCTGGGCCGACGAGCGGATGGCTGGAGCAGGCACTGTGCACGTGGGTGGTAGCCGGGCGGACATGGCCCGCGCCGAGGCGCAGGTGGCCGACGGGGTGCTGCCGGCCCGGCCGATGGCGCTGTTCAGCGATCCCGCCCTGCACGACCGCTCTCGTGAGGTGGGGGGCCTGCGCCCGGGCTGGGCGTACGCGCACGTGCCCGCAGGCTGCCCGGTGGATGTCACCGATCTGGTCACCGCCCAGATCGAGCGGTTCGCACCCGGGTTCCGAGACGTGGTGGTGGCCTCCCGGTGCATCCCCGCTGCCCGGATGGCCGAGCACGACGCGAACTACGTGGCCGGGGACATCGCGGCCGGTGCGCTGACCGCATGGGGGATGGTCGCCCGGCCTCGGCTGAGCACCAACCCGTACGCCGCCGGCATCCCCGGGGTGTACCTGTGCTCGCAATCGACGCCCCCCGGACCAGGGGTGCACGGGATGAGCGGGTGGCACGCTGCCCGGATGGCACTGCAGCAGCGCTTCGGCCTGCCGGCCCCCGATCTGGCTCCGCACCCCCAGCGGTCCCGGTCCGGCGACGAGGCTACGGCCTGACCGGGTGCTGGCGCGGGCCCACCGGCCCCCGGGACGGGTTCTGCTTCTTTGTCGGCCGGGAGGACGACATGTTCGTCTGCGGCGGAGAGAACATCTGTCCCAGGGCAGTCGAGCAGGTGCCGGAGGCTCACCCCCGCCGTCCGGTGGGCCGCCCAACCCGATGCCGACCCGCTGGCTGCACGCCCCTAGGTCGCCAACACGTTCCGAATCTCGTCCCAGAAGCCCGTGACGTGGGCCCGCGCGGCGCCCTCGGCGGCATCGGGATCACCGTCGAGCACGGCGGTGAGCAGTCCACGGTGCTCGTCGACGGCTTCATCGAGCCGGTGCACCTGGTCCAGTCCGAGGAACCAGAGCCGCAGGCTCAGGGTGAGGTACTCGGCCAGCGAGGCCTGGAGGTAGCGGTTGTGGGTGGCGTGGTGCACGCAGTGGTGCACGCGCTGGTCCAGGTGGATCAGTGCGTGCTGGCCCTCGGCGCCGGAATCGAGATCGGCGAGCAGGCGGGAGATGTTCTCCCGGTCCGCAGGGTCGGCACGTTCGACCGCCAGTCGGGCTGCCAGTCCCTCGAGCTCGACCCGCACCTCCGAGACCCGCGCTAGATCGCGCACCTCAACCGGGGCGACGACGGTGCCGCGCCGGGCGTAGATCGCGACCAGTCCTTCGTCGGCCAACCGTCGGAGGGCCTCGCGCACGGGGGTACGCCCGAGCTGCAACCTCGTCATCAGGTCCCGTTCGTCCAGGGCGGTCCCTGGCGCGAGCTCGAGCGTGACGATCAGGTCGCGGATGCGGAAGTAGGCGACGGCGGAGCGGGAGTCGGTGGGTGCGCCCGGCGGGGGTGGCACAGTCAGGTTGGCCAGATTGGCCAGATTGGCCAGGTTGGCCGGCGCGGAGGCGACCGGAGGCGGCTGAGCCGTCGGCCTCGCAGCGGAAGGCCTGGTGGTCGACCCGGCCTTCGTTCTCACTCGAGCCATGGCCAACACCCCTCTCCTGATATATCTTGAGAGTATCAGGACGGGTCGAGGAGGACGCGATGGCACAGCTGCCCCAGAGAGCGGACGTCGTCGTCATCGGAGCGGGAGTGGTCGGCAACTCCGTCGTGCACCATCTGGCTGACCAGGGCTGGCACAACCTCGTCCTGATCGACAAGGGTCCGCTGCCCGACCCCGGCGGCTCCACAGGGCACGCCTCGAACTTCGTGTTCCCGGTGGACCACTCCAAGGAGATCACCGATCTGACCGTGGACTCGATGCGCCAGTACGCCGAGCTCGGGGTGCTCACCGCCTGTGGCGGTATCGAGGTGGCCCGGTCGGCAGAGCGTGCCCAGGAGCTGCGTCGCCGGATGACCTCCGCCCGGTCCTGGGGTATCGAGGCGGAGCTGCTCACTCCCCGGCAGATCAAGGACCTGGTGCCCTATTGCGACGCCGACCTGCTGCTGGCCGGCTTCCACACCCCCACCGGCGCGATCGTGGACCCGGTGCGCGCCGGCGCCCTGATGCGCGAACAGGCCGAACAGCGGGGCGTGCTCACCGTCTGCGCCGAGACCGAGGTGGTCGACCTGGAGGCCTCCGGCGGCCGGGTGCGCGGCGTGGTCACCGACCGAGGCACGGTCGAGACCGAGGTCGTGGTGGTGGCCTGCGGGGTCTGGAGCCGAGCAGTCGCCGCCCTGGCCGGCGCGCAGATCCCCCTCACCCCGGCGGTGCACCAGATGATCGACGTCGGCCCGATCCCGGAGCTGGAGGCCAGTGGGGAGTGGATCAGCTTTCCGCTGGTGCGGGACATGGACTGCTTGATGTACGAACGTCAACGCGGCCCGAACCTGGAGATCGGGTCCTATGCGCACCGCCCGATCCTGCACCGCCCGAGCGAGATTCCACCGGTCGGGTCGCCCGGCCAGGAGAGCCCGACGAGCTTTCCGTTCACCTCGGAGGACTTCGCACCGCAGCTGCGGCAGGCCCAGGAGCTGTTTCCCGGGCTGCTGGGCGGGGCCACCCCGCAGCCGCACAAGGCGCTGAACGGGCTGCTCTCGCTCACCCCCGATGGTGGCCCGCTCCTCGGTGAGACCCCGGAGGTCGCCGGACTGTGGTCGGCGGCGGCGGTATGGATCAAGGAGGCGCCCAGCGTCGGGCGGATGATCGCACAGTGGCTGACCGAGGGTGCCACCGAGATCGACCTGCACAGCCTCGACATCTCCCGGTTCTACCCCTACGCCCGTGTCGACAGGCATGTGCAAGCGCGCTCTGCTGAGGGCTTCGGCAAGATCTACGGGATCACCCACCCCCGCGAGCAGTGGCTGAGCAACCGCCCGGTGCGCACCAGCCCGTTCCACCCCCGCACCACTGCGCTGGGGGCGGTGTACTTCGAGGCCGGCGGCTGGGAACGCCCGCAGTGGTACGAGTCGAACGCCGGCCTGGTCGAGCAGTACGCCGATCAGATCCCGCAGCGCAGTGCGGAGTGGGATGCACGCTGGTGGTCGCCGATCATCGAGGCCGAGCACCTGGCGATGCGGGACCGGGTGGCGATGATCGACGTCAGCGCCTTCGCTGTGTTCGACGTCAGCGGTTCCGGCGCCCTGGACTATCTGCAGCAGATGGCGATGGCGCAGGTCGATCGCCCAGTGGGCCGCGTCGTCTACACCCCGCTGCTCGCCCCGAACGGTGGGTTCCGCTCCGACCTGACCATCGTGCGCCGCGGTGACCAGGACTTCCGGGTCATCACCGGCGGCGCGGACGGCGCACGCGACCTCGCCTGGTTCCGGTCACACCTGCCGGCCGACGGGTCCGTGCACCTGGCCGATATGACTTCGGCGGTGTGCACGCTCGGCGTCTGGGGGCCGCGGGCCCGCGACCTGGTGGCCGCGGTGACCGACGAGGATGTCAGCGATGCCGCCTTCGCCTTCGGTACCGCACAGGATGTGGTGCTCGGCGGACTGCCGGTCTCGATGCTGCGCATCTCCTATGTCGGCGATCTCGGCTGGGAGATCCACGCACCAGCCGAGCACGGGCTGCGGCTCTGGGATCTGCTCTGGGAGGCGGGCCAGCGCTACGGGGTGGTCGCCGCCGGGATCGGCGTCTACGGCACCACCGGCCGGCTGGAGAAGGCGCACCGGTTGATGGGCGCCGAGCTCACCGGGGAGTACGACCCGGTGGAGGCCGGGCTCGCACTGCCGAAAGTGAAGAGTCCGGACTTCATCGGCAAGTCGGCCTACCTGGCCGCCCGCGAAGGCGAACCTGTGGCGACGCTGTGCACGCTGGCACTCCACCCGGGCGCGGACCGTTTCATGACCGGGAACGAACCCATCCTCACCCGGGCCGGGGAGCCGATCGTCGACGGCGCAGGTCGCCGGTCGTATGTCACCTCGGCGGGGCCCGGGCCCTCGCTCGGGCGCTACCTGCTGCTCGCGTACCTACCGCCGGCGGAGGCGATCGAGGGCCGGGAGCTGCTGGTCGAGTACCTGGGGGAGCGGTACCCGGTCACGGTGCTGACGGTCGGTCGCACTGCACCCTTCGATCCCGAACTGCGTCGGGTGAAGGCATGACCGCCCGGCGCGAGCCGCGCGTTGGAACACGCTTCGCACCTTCGAACCCGGATAGAACCCGGTTCCCATGCGCGAAGCGTGTTCGAACGGATGGGGCGGTGACCTTGTGACCGACGACTCGGTCCGGGAGCTGCTGGCGCAGATGTCCTCTGGGGAACCCGGGCCGTCTGCCGGTTCTGCCGCTGGCCTCGTGACGGCGGTGGCCGCGGCGCTGGTCGCCAAGACCGCCCGGCTCTCCCGTCGGCAGCTCGGCGACGCCGGCGCCGACGAGCGTGCCGCGGCAGCAGAGGCCCTGCGCGACCGGGCAATCACGCTGGCCGAAGCCGACGCCGCAGGGGTCCGCGCGATGCTGACCTCCGGTGCCGATGCACCCGCCGACCCGAGCGCCGTCCCCGCTCAGATCGGTGAGGTGGCTGCCGCCGTGGGCAGGCTCGCGGACCTGCTGGTCGAGCAGGGCAATCCGCGCCTGCACGCTGATGCGGCTGGGGCCGGGCACCTGGCCGCTGCCGCTGGCGCAAGCATCGATGCCATCCTGCGCAGCAACCAGGGCTGAGTCGCACCGAGCGGTCCGCCGAGTGGATCTCCTGGTACTGATAGCCCCAGCAGATCACTCACCACCTGCGACAGCGACGCCGTCGCCCGGTTACTCACCGGTGCCGCACTGCACGAGGCCTTCAACGCCACCTACGCCGGTGAGCGGATTTCCGATGCGCCGCAGCTGGCGCACCGATTGGTCCAGGCACTCGGGCTCGACCGCTGACCATCGCCGGCCGCGGCTGCCGTGCGTCCTGGCCATCGGCGGCCAAGCCGGTACAGCGGGCCGCACCTGCGCCACGGGGACCTCAGGACGGTTCGGCGATCGCCTGGTAGCCCATCCGCCGGGAGATCGCCTCGCCGGCCCGCACCACGGTGACCGCCGCCTCCGGCAGTCGCTCCGGGCTGAGCCGGTAGGTCGGGCCGGCCACGCTGATCGCAGCAATCACTGTGCCGTCGTGCCCGCGGATCGGGGCCGCCACGGCGTTCAGCCCGGTCTCCAGCTCTTCGACGGCGGTGGCCCAGCCGATCTCGCGCACCGCCTGTAGCTCGCGGCGCAGGTCCGCAGCCGAAATGAGCGTGTGCTCGGTGAAGCGTTCCAGGGGAGTGGTGAGCCGCCCGTCGCGCTCCGCGTCGTCGAGGTGGGCGAGCAGCACCTTCCCGCTGGAGGTGGCGTGCAGCACCGTGCGTTGGCCCACCCAGTTCTGCATCGCCACGGTGCTCCTGCCCTGCGCCTGGCAGACGTTCGTGGCCACGTCACCGGTGAGCACGGCCACGTTGACGGTCTCGCCCAGCTCTTCGGCAAGGCCGTCGCAGACGGGTTGGGCCTGACTGGTCACGTCCAGCCGGGAGGCTGTCGCTCCGGCCAGCCGGAGCAGGCCGACGCCGAGCCGGACCCGGCGGGTATCGGCCATGCGCTCCACGAGCTCGTGCCCGGACAGTGCCGTAATCAGCCGGGACGCCGTCGAGCTGTGCACGCGCAGCTCCCGGGCCACCTCGGCGACGCTGGCCTCACCCTCACGTGCCAGCAGCTCCAGCACCTGCACCGCTCGGTCCACCGATTGCACCGATCCCGTGTCTCGCATGGTCTCGAGAGTAGTCCCGGGGTGGGGCGATTGTCGGCCAAAGGTTGCGCAATACGCACGCTATTGCGCTATGCGCTCAAGTGGGGAGAGACTGGAGCACGGGACCACCCGGTGCTCGTGGCTGAATTCGGAGGCAACGATGTCCGTGAATACCCACCCAGAGATCCTTCTCTACCCGCGCATCCGCAAGTCCCCGTTCTTCTACGCCTCTCGGCGTCACGGGGTCGCGATGTACAGCGTCTACAACCGCACCTATCACCCGCGCCACTACGGCGACCCGGTGGCGGAGTACTGGGCGCTGCTGAACGGCGTCACCCTGTGGGACGTCGGTGTCGAACGGCAGATCGAGATCACCGGTCCGGACGCCTTCGACTTCACCAACCTGCTCGTCACCCGGGACCTGTCGAAGTGTCAGGTGGGCCAGTGCAAGTACGTCTTCCTCACCGACGAGGCCGGTGGGATCCTCAACGACCCGGTGCTGCTGCGGCTGGGGGAGAACCACTTCTGGCTCTCCCTGGCAGACAGCGACATCCTGCTCTGGGCCCGGGGTGTCGCCTATCGGTCCGGCTTCGATGTGCAGATCCGCGAGGCCGACGTCGCCCCCGTCCAGGTGCAGGGCCCGCACTCGGCCGCGGTCATGCGGGACCTGTTCGGGGACGCCGTGCTGGACATCGGCTACTACTACCTGCACGAGTTCACCCTCGATGGCCTGGATGTGATCGTCTCCCGCACCGGCTACACCGCTGAGCTCGGCTACGAGATCTACGTGCGCGATGCCAGCCGGAACGCGATGCGGGTCTGGGACCTGATCTGGCAAGCCGGCCAGCCCCACGGCCTGCAGGTCATCGGCCCCTGCCACATCCGCCGGATCGAGGGCGGCATCCTCGCCCACGGCGCTGACATCACGTTCGAGACCAACCCGTTCGAAGTGGGCATGGGCTACGACTGGATGGTCAGCCTGGACAAGGAGGGCGACTTCATCGGTAAGGAGGCGCTGACCCGCATCCGGGCCGAGGGGCCCAGCCGCAAGCTCGCCGGGGTGGAGATCGCCGGACCGCCGACGGGCTCTTTCAACGACGGCTCGATGATCGACGTCTTCCCGGTGCAGTACGAGGGCCAACGGGTGGGGCAGGTGACCTCGGCGTGCTACTCGCCCCGGTTGGAGAAGAACATCGGTTACGCAATGGTCCCGATCGAGCTCACCGAGCTCGGCACCCCACTCCAGGTGGACACTGGTACCGAGGTGACCGACGCCGTCGTGGTGGCCAAGCCGTTCATCGATCCGACCAAGGAGCAGCCCAAGCAGGACGTCAACGCCTTGGTGGGCGCTGGTGCAGCGGCCCAGGCGGCGCGACAGGACTGACGTGCTCACCCGGCGCCGGCCCCGACGCTCATCGAGACGGTGGGCTCAGGAGATGGTGCGCGAGCCGCGATTCGAAGTGATCCCGCTGCCGGGGATCGAGGACGAGATCCACCGGTCTCTGCCCGCCCGGGCCACGGTCACGGTGACCGCGTCACCGCGCCGCGGGCTGGCACCGACCCTCGAGCTCGCCACCCGGCTCGCACTGCGCGGCATCGACGCCGTCCCGCACGTGGCGGCCCGTCAGGTGGGCGACAGCGCCGAGCTGCGCGCCCTCCTGCACGACCTCGGTGCCGCCGGAGTACGCGAGCTGTTCGTGGTCGGCGGTGACCAGAGCGAGCCCCGCGGAGACTTCGCCAGCGCGCTGGAGCTGCTTCGGGCGATGCGGAGCATCGGGCACGAGTTCACCGTAGGGATCGCCGGCTACCCGGAGACCCATCCGCAGATCATCGACGACGTCGCGGTGCAGGCGATGTGGGACAAACAGGCCTATGCCTCCTACATCGTCAGCCAGATGACCTTCGACGCCCGAGTGGTGCTGGAGTGGGTGCGGCGACTGCGCCGGCGTGGCATCGTCCTGCCGGTGCGGGTGGGGGTGGCGGGCCCGGTCGGTACCGCGCGCCTGCTCCGGGTAGGGACCAAGGTCGGGGTCGGGGACTCGCTCCGGGTGCTGAGCAAGCACCGCGGAGTGCTGCGGCACCTGCCCGGGGCCTGGACCCCGGGTCGCCTGCTGGCGGACCTCGCCCCAGCCTTCGCCGACCCCGGCTATGGCCTGGCCGGGTTGCACGTGTACACCTTCAACGCACTCGCCCAGACCGCCCGATGGTGGCAGGAGACGACCGCCCAGCAACCGGGCTGGGTGGTCGACGGCGGGCCGGTCGACCACACGCCAGGGAGATGAGCAGATGGCACAGACCACCACGACCCCAGGGAACC
Source organism: Ruania sp. (assembly GCA_035303065.1). Taxonomy (GTDB): domain Bacteria; phylum Actinomycetota; class Actinomycetes; order Actinomycetales; family Beutenbergiaceae; genus Ruania. The sequence goes on along the minus strand of DATGRZ010000403.1, from coordinate 24,114 downwards.
TGCAGATCGCCCGCAGTGCAGCCCTGAGGCCGATCGAGGACGTCGCCGCCGACATGGGACTGGGCCCGCACCTGCTCGAGCACTACGGCCGCGGCGTGGCGAAGATCGACCTCGCGGCGATCGAGGCGGTGGCTGACCGCCCGCCGGCCAGGTACGTCGTCGTCAGCGCCATCACCCCCACACCGCTGGGGGAGGGCAAGACCACCACCACAGTGGGTCTCGGCCAGGGCCTGGCCCGCACCGGCCGCCCGGCCACGATCGCGATCCGGCAGGCGTCGATGGGCCCCACTCTCGGGATCAAGGGCGGGGCCGCGGGCGGCGGGTACAGCCAGGTGGTGCCGATGGAACGGCTGAACATCCATCTCACCGGGGACATGCATGCGGTCACCGCCGCGCACAACCAGCTCGCCGCGATGATCGACAACGAGCTCTACCGCGGCAACCCGCTCGGTATCGACCCGGATGCGGTCAGCTGGCGGCGCGTGCTGGACGTCAACGACCGGGCCCTGCGGGACATCGTCACCGGGCTGGGGCCACGGACGAACGGTCCGGCGCGGCAGACCGGGTTCGACATCACCGCGGCCTCGGAGCTGATGGCCACGCTGGCGATGGCGACCTCGCTGCGCGATCTGCGCGAGCGCCTCGGCCGGACCGTGGTCGGCTTCACCCGGGACGGCGGAGAACCAGTGACCGCGGAGCAGCTGCGTGCTGCCGGGGCGATGACCGTGCTGCTGCGGGAGGCGCTCAAGCCCAACCTGCTGCAGACCCTGGAGAACACCCCCGCCCTGGTGCACGCCGGGCCGTTCGGGAACATCGCCACCGGCAACTCCTCGGTGGTGGCGGACCTGATCGGTATCCGCACCGGGGACTACCTGGTGACCGAGGCCGGGTTCGGCGCCGATATGGGGGCCGAACGCTTCTTCAACATCAAGTGCCGCGTCTCCGGCCTGGTGCCCGACGTCGGCGTCGTGGTCGCCACCGTGCGGGCGCTGAAGCTGCACTCCGGCCGGCACGTAGTGGTGGCCGGACGTCCGTTGCCCACCGAGATGCTGGCCGAGAACCCCGACGACGTCTACGCCGGTGGGGACAACCTGCGCGCACAGATCGCGAACATCCGCAGGCACGGGGTCACTCCGGTGGTTGCCATCAACGCGTTCGGCGGTGACTACCCCAGCGAGCACGAGGCCATCCGGACCATCGCCGCTGAGGCCGGAGCGCGGTGCGCACTGTCCACGCACTTTTCTGACGGCGGCGCCGGGGCGGTCGAGCTGGCCGAGGCGGTGGCCGAGGCTGCGCAGGAGCCGAGCGAGTTCCAGCACCTCTACCCGGCCGAGGCCGGGTTGCGGGAGAAGATCGAGACCATCGCTACCGAGGTCTACGGCGCTGACGGTGTGGAGTACGCGCCGGCCGCAGCTCGCTCGCTGGACCTGTTCGAGCGCAGCGGATGGACGCACCTGCCCATCTGCATGGCCAAGACCCACTTGTCGCTCTCGGCAGATGCCACGCTGCGCGGTGCACCCACCGGCTGGACGCTGCCGGTGCGGGAAGTCCGGGCCTCTGTCGGCGCCGGCTTCATCTATCCCATCTGCGGGCAGATGCAGACGATGCCCGGGCTCGGCTCCGACCCAGCCGCTGTCCATATCGATATCAACGACGACGGCGAGACAGTGGGTCTGTTCTGAGCCACCGGGCTGCCGCGTCCTTCCTAGGCCACCTCGGACCGTGCAGCCGGCGGGCCCCTGTGCTCGCTGGATGTCGTCGACCCGGACCATGCGCGCCGAGCACCACGAGCCACCTGTGACCCGGGACCGGTGTGGAGGCCGCCGTACGTGCGAGCGTTTGCGGGCGGGCGAGCCGCCCGCTCGCGTTCCCCTGAGCGCGAAACGGGAGCCCCGCCGTCGACCGCTTCTTGCACTCGCACACCGAGAGTGCCAATATTGGCGTTAGCACTCTCGACATGAGAGTGACAACTGTGGTCAGCGAGGCGAGGCGCTGGACGGGTTCGTGACGTGAACGGGCCCGGACCATCGCCGTCCGTCGCGGGCGTCACGCCGACCGTGCCATAGCCAGTACCGGAGGATCAAACCGCCAATGGCCAAGATGATTGCCTTCGACGAGGAGGCCCGCCGCGGGATGGAGCGTGGGCTGAACACCCTCGCCGACACCGTCAAGGTCACCCTCGGCCCGAGGGGACGCAACGTTGTCCTGGAGAAGAAGTGGGGCGCCCCCACGATCACCAACGATGGCGTGTCCATCGCCAAGGAGATCGAGCTCGAGGAGCCCTACGAGAAGATTGGTGCCGAGCTCGTCAAGGAGGTCGCGAAGAAGACCGACGACGTCGCGGGCGACGGCACCACCACCGCTACCGTGCTCGCTCAGGCTCTCGTCAGCGAGGGTCTGCGCAACGTGGCTGCCGGTGCGAACCCGATCGCGCTGAAGCGCGGCATCGAGAAGGCCGTCGAGGCCGTCACCGCCGAGCTGCTCTCCGGCGCCACCGAGGTCGAGACCAAGGAGCAGATCGCGGCCACCGCCGGGATCTCCGCCGGGGACCCGAAGATCGGTGAGCTGATCGCCGAGGCCCTCGACAAGGTGGGCAAGGAAGGCGTCGTCACCGTCGAGGAGTCCAACGCCCTGGGCCTGGAGCTCGAGCTCACCGAGGGTATGCGCTTCGACAAGGGTTACCTGTCGGCGTACATGGTGACCGACCAGGACCGCCAGGAGGCGGTGCTGGAGGACGCCTACGTCCTGCTCGTGGAGTCGAAGATCTCCAACGTCAAGGATGTCCTGCAGCTGCTGGAGAAGGTCATCCAGTCCGGCAAGCCGCTGCTGATCGTGGCCGAGGACGTCGAGGGCGAGGCCCTGGCGACCCTGGTGCTGAACAAGATCCGCGGCACCTTCAAGTCCGTGGCCGTCAAGGCCCCGGGCTTCGGCGACCGTCGCAAGGCGATGCTGAACGACATGGCCATCCTCACCGGTGGTCAGGTCGTCTCCGAGACCGTCGGCCTGAAGCTGGACAATGTGGGCCTCGAGGTCCTCGGCCAGGCACGCAAGGTCGTCGTGACCAAGGACGAGACCACGATCGTGGAGGGTGCCGGCGAAGCCGACGCCATCGCCGGTCGGGTCTCGCAGATCCGTGCCGAGATCGAGAACTCCGACTCCGACTACGACCGGGAGAAGCTCCAGGAGCGCCTGGCCAAGCTCGCCGGTGGTGTGGCGGTCATCCGTGCGGGTGCCGCGACCGAGGTGGAGCTCAAGGAGCGCAAGCACCGCATCGAGGACGCGGTGCGCAACGCGAAGGCCGCTGTGGAGGAGGGCATCGTCGCCGGTGGTGGCGTGGCCCTGCTGCAGGCCGTCGAGAACGCGTTCGGCTCGCTGGACGTGTCCGGTGACGAGGCGACCGGTGCGAACATCGTCAAGGTCGCTGTCACCGCTCCGCTGAAGCAGATCGCCGTGAACGCCGGCCACGAGGGCGGCGTCGTGGTGGAGAAGGTCCGCAGCCTGCCTGCCGGCGAGGGCCTGAACGCCCAGACCGGTGAGTACGAGGACCTGCTCGCTGCCGGCATCAACGACCCGGTGAAGGTGACCCGGTCAGCGCTGCAGAACGCTGGTTCGATCGCCGGTCTCTTCCTCACCACCGAGGCCGTCGTGGCCGACAAGCCGGAGCCGGAGCCTGCCGCCCCGGCCGGCGGTGGCGGCGACATGGGTGGTATGGGCTTCTGACGAAACCCGGAGCGGAGGTCGGCGGCGACGTAGGAGCTGCCGGCCGAAGCGGTGGGTGAGGAAGAGCCCGAGAGGTCGGGTCTTCTGATCCCACCTCCCACCGCTTGACGAAGGCCCCCGGTTCCCGCGCGGAGCCGGGGGCCTTCGGCGTTCTCTAGCCTTGTGGGCACGGTACTCTGCTGGGCATGCAGTCTCAGGGGGGAGTGCCGGCATCCGGGGCCGGCGGCGAGGGGGCGTCGAGCTCATCCGGTCCGTACGGTCCATACAGCCAACACGGTCCATACCGCCAACACGGACAGGATGAGCAGCACAGCCAGCACAGCCAGCCGCACAGCCAGTATGCCGCCGGTGCGCCGGTCAGTCAGCCGACGTCGCACCTGGTGGAGGTGCGGGCCGGGCTGAAGTACACCGCCTTGCAGCTGGCCGGCCCGCTGCTGTGCCTGAGCATCGGCGGGGTGGCGATGGTGACTGCGATCCAGAAGCCGGACGTGGACAACCGGTGGTTTGCGATCATCGCCGGAGGCGTCTTCGTCCTGCTCGGTCTGTGGCTCGTGGTGATGCTGCCACGAGTGCTCCGGACCCGCCGCTACACCTTCACCGCGGCGGGCCTGGAAGGCCAGTCCTCCAGCGGCAGCCCCTTCTCCCTGCCCTGGTCGGCGGTGGCGTCGATCGCCATCCAGGCACACCGGCACCGCAGCCTGGGGGAAACGCTGCTTGCTCGACGCTTCCGGTCCCGCACCACCGCCTACCTGAGGATCAGCACGTACCGAGGTGCCGATCGGGGTGGTGAGAGCACCACGCTGACGATGGCCATCCCGTTCTGGAACAGTCCCGAGCTGATCGACTCGATGGCCTACGGCTGCCGGACGTTCGCCGGAGCGAAGTTCCAGGGAGTGGTCCTGCTGTGACCGGGCGGTGCCTGGGCCACATCGGGTGTCGCACGTTCGCCGGGGCACGTTTCGCCAGTGTGGAGGAGCTCTGGCCGGTACGACCACGACGGCGGCTGCGTTCGGGCTGTCAGGACTGCAGGTCCGCCAGCTCCCGCTGCAGGTTCGCCTGTGCCGGACGTTCCCAGCGGGCAGCTGCTGCCGGTGTAGTGAACAGCGGTCGCCGGTCCAGCAGGTGCTGCAGGACGGCGGACCTTCCGGTGCGCCAGTCGGGTTCGCTGACGTGGGCGTACTCTGCGCGCACCTGCTCCTGGTACCGGGCGTAGCCAGCTGGTTCGCGACCGAGCACGGCCAGGTCGGCATCGCAGAGCAGGGCGCCGGAACGGTCCGCCAGTGCAGGGGAGTGGTCCCGGGTGAGCAGCACCAGCCGCACCACCTCGGCTACCTCGGCGGCCGCCATGCCGACCTTCTGCAGTGAGTGCTCGGCGAGCTCGGCGGACGCCTCCTCGTCCGCGCCAGCGGCACCGGTGTAGACCGCGTCGTGGAACCAGGCTGCCAGCTGGACCACCGGTGGTGGCACAGTGGGCGCGCACAGCAGGTCGAGCGTGCTCAGCACGTCCAGCAGGTGCGCGGTCGTGTGGTAGCGGCGTTGCTGCTCGCTCCATCGGTCGAGCAGCTGCGTACCCAGCTCCGGGTGCCCAGGCAGCAGGTGTGCCCACCGCTGGCCCAGGACCGCGCGGGCCCGGTGCGGCCGCTCCCGAGCTGGTAGCCGTAACCCGCTTCGGCGCAGCCGCCGGATGAGCTCACCGGCACTGACCGGCTGCGCCCCTAGCTGCACGAGCTCCTCGTGACGCTCTGCGGGAACGTCGTAGTGGTCCTGGTCGAAAGCACGCTCCGCCAGCCCGGCGGCGGTGGCGAACCGGTGCAGCTCGGCCAAGGTGTGGTCGGAGACCAGGTGCGAGAAGCGCGTCCGGTGCGCCGGCCACATCGGCGGATCGATGAGGATCACGCCTCCGAGCGTATCCGGCCATCGCGCCAGCCAGCGCACCAGGGTGCACCAGGCTGCGGCCAGCAGGCGACGGTGCTGCACCCAGCAGACACCAGGGCCCCGCACTGCCGCACCGGCTGCCCGCACCGCCTCAACGGCTGAACATGCGCAGGTTGTTCGACTCCACGTCCGCGTACTGCCGGGCACTGGCGTCCAGTGCGTGCGAGATGTTGTCCAGGGATGCCTCCACCTGGCGTTGCGTCGCGCGCCAGTCGGTGATCAGACCACTGAACGCGTTCGAGGCACCACCGCGCCAGGATGACTGCAGCGCGGTCAGGTGACGCATCATGTTCGTCACCTCGGTGTTGATGGCACTGGCAGAGGTGCGAGCGGCAGCACCGGCACGGGCGACCTCGGCGCTGTCGACTTCGAATCGGGGCATGATCTCTCCTTGGTCGGTGCCGTGCCCGGTGCACGGCTGATGTCCGCGACGCTAGGCGTGGTGCGGTGAGGCTGCCGTCCAGCCGGGGCGGGGTGTGGACAGCGGGGCACGAACGGCGCGGGCACCACCGGCTGCGCCCGATGCCTGGGCCGGAGCGGGCCCGGTAGGTCAGCTGTCGTCGCGGGGGCGGCGCTTGATCGCAGGCATCTTCGGCGGACGACTCAGCGACGAGGTCTCGTCGAAGTCCTCGGTCTCGCCCTCGACCCCCTCGTTCGCACCGGTGTCCCCGACCCCTGGGTCGAGCGGGGTGGGAGCGCTCTCCTCACGTCGGCGAACGGGCGTGCCCGTGCCCTCCTCCCGGGCAGCCAGGTGCTCGGCCCAGCGGCGCTGGCTGCGCTGGGCGACCGTCTCACGCCTGCTGTCGCTCGACGGCTCGCCAGGGGAGGGGGCAGACGAACGCTGCCGCTCGTCTTCTCCTGCCGGTCGCTCCCGGCCCGGGATCCGCCGGACCGACGCGGCAGGATCCTGCGCAGCACTAGGCTCCTCGACCTCCACCGGTTCGAAACCGGCGGGTCCCGGCCCACCATCGGGCAGGTCAACCTCCTCCGGGACGGTCGGTGAGCTGCTGGTGACGCCGGATGCTGCGCCGTCTCCGGCCGCCTGCGCACGCCCCTGCTCAGGTGCGGAGCCCTCGCCCGGTGCCCCTCCGCCGTCGGACGTGACCTGGGCCTGCTCTGCCGCCTGCCCAGCCTGGGCCTGCTCGGCTGCCTGCCCAGCCTGGGCCTGCTCGGCTGCTTGCCCTGCTGCTTGTCCAGCCTCCGGCTGCCCGACTGCGCCCGCTGCGGCGTCGGCTGGCTCAGCCGGCGGCAGGTCCGCCGCCTGTGCGGTGAGCCGGTCCAGCTCAGCGGTGAGGTTCTCCCGGGCCGCGTCCTCCCAGTCCTGGGCCATCGGGCTCTGGAACAGGTGCGGCCGGCTCAGCAGCTTGGTCACGATCGCCAGCCGGGCGCGCACGTAGTCGCCCTGCGGGATGTGCGCGTACTCGGCCCGGACCTGCTTGCGGTAGGCGGCGTACCGCTGCGGCTCGGCCGCCAGGATGCCCAGGTCGGCGTCGCACAGCGCCTGGGCGTCGATGTCGTCCTTGGGGGCGGAGTGCCGGGCGATGCCCAGGATCAGCGCCGCGATCCGCTCCACCACCTGCGACGGGACACCGAGCTCGGCCAGCTCGGTGCGGGCGAGCTCGGCAGAAGCGGCCTCGTCCACCCCGCCGCGGTGAGCATAGGTGTGCTGGGGAGCGGCATCGAAGGCGGCCCCGTGGTACCAGGCCGCCAGCCGCACGACGTCCGGGTCATGGGTCTCCGGCGCCAGCTCGTCCACCCGGGCCAGCACGGCGATCAGCCGCTTCAGGTTGTGGTGCGCCCGCTCCGGTGCCGACCACCGCTCGATCATCCGCTCGCCGTAGGACTCCAGCGTGGACTGGTCCGCCGTCGCTCCCACGTCCTGCAGACTGCGTCGCCATGCGGCCAGTACCCAGGCAGGCGCGTCGAAGACGCCCATGACCCTCACGTTCCTCGTTCTCGATCGGACACGCCATCGTAGCCCTGAGCCGTTGTGCTGCGCGCCCGGGACGATGTCGGTTCGGTCACGGTCTCTGCTCGGTGCCCGTGGTGTGCCTGGCGATGACCTGCGGCAGTGTGGTGGGGCGATAAGACGCGTGTCTGGCCAGGCCGTCCTGATGCCCTGATCGGCCTCTGCGCAGTTAGTCTGGAGGCATGGCGGACCAGGTTCGAGCAATAGTGATCACGGTCTCGGACCGGTGCGCCAACGGGTTCCGGGAAGACCGGTCCGGGCCGGAGGCAGCACGTCGGTTGACAGAGGCGGGCTACGCCGTCGACCCGGTCCAGGTGATCCCGGACGGGGCGGACCATGTGGCCGACGCGATCACTGCGGCGGTGAGCAGCGGCGCCCAGCTGGTGCTGACCAGCGGCGGCACCGGTGTCGGTCCGCGGGACCTGACCCCGGAGGGCACCACCCAGGTGCTCGACCGGTTGCTGCCCGGCGTCGCCGAGGCGATCCGCCGCCGGGACGAGGCCACAGTGCCCACCTCTGCGCTCGGCCGCGGTGTGGTGGGCACCCGCGGCCCGGCGTTCGTGGTGAACGCCCCTGGATCGGTGGGCGGGGTGGTGGCAGCGGTGGAGGTCGTCCTCCCGCTGGTCCCGCACGTGCTCTCCCAGCTTGACGGCGGTGACCACTGATGGTCGTCGCACTCACCGCGGTCTCGGGTACTGCGTTGGACCTGGCCGCACACATCGAGGCGGTCAGTGGCCCGGAGCAGGGGGCGGTGGCCAGCTTCGTGGGCACTGTGCGCGACCACAGCCCGGACGCGGCCGGCACGGTCACCCACCTGGAGTACGTGGCTCATCCGGACGCACCGGTGGTGCTGGAACGGATCGCCACCGAGGTGGCTGCAGCGCACCCGGCGGTCACGGTCGCGGCCAGCCACCGGGTGGGCACAGTGCTGGTGGGCGGGCTGGCGATCGTGGTCTGTGCGGCCTCGGCGCACCGGGCGGAAGCATTCACCGCCTGCCGGGAGCTGGTGGAGCGGATCAAGGCCGAGCTGCCGATGTGGAAGAAGCAGGTCCTCGCCGATGGCTCCCACACCTGGGTGGGGTCGGCATGAGGTGGTCGATGGGGCACTGCATGAGCGCGAGGAGCCCCCGCGGAGGTACGCCGAGGGACGAGGTGTGCCGGAGCGAGGCACCGCAGCTGGTCATGCCCAGGGGGTGCTGCATGAGCGCGAGGAGCCCCCGGGGAGGCAAGAGCGGCTGGTTTCCCGCAGACTGGGTAGCGTTGAGATGCAGGGGCAAGGAGGAATCGACATGACTGTCTCTGCACATCTGGCCCGTCCGCTGGTGGACTCCTTCGGTCGGGTGCACAAAGACCTGCGCATCTCGCTGACCGACGTGTGCAACCTGCGCTGCACCTACTGCATGCCCGCCGAGGGGGTGCCCTGGCTCGCTCGGGAGAACATCCTGACCACCCCCGAGCTGGTCCGGGTGGCCCGGGTCGCCGCCGCCCTGGGCATCGTGGAGGCGCGGTTGACCGGTGGGGAGCCGCTGCTGCGCCGCGACGCGGTGGACGTGGTCCGGGAGATGGCTGCCATCGAGGGTGACGAGGGCCCGCTGGAGATCTCCATGACCACGAACGCGCTGCGCCTGGTCAAGCTCGCCGGGCCGCTCGCCGAGGCGGGCCTGGCCCGGGTGAACATCAGCCTGGACACGCTGCAGCCGGAGAAGTTCGCCGAGCTCACCCGCCGGGACCGGCTGCACGACGTGCTTGCCGGTATCGACGCCGCGATCGACGCCGGGTTCGCCCCGATCAAGCTGAACGCGGTGGCCATGCGGGACGTGAACGACGACGAGCTGGTGGACCTGGTGCGCTTCGCGGTGGAGAAGAACTGCGAGATCCGCTTCATCGAGCAGATGCCGCTGGATGCCGGGCACATCTGGTCCCGGGTGAAGATGGTCACCGGCGAGGAGATCCTGGACAAGCTGTCTGCGGCGTTCACCCTCACCGAGGTGGGTGAGCGCGGGGCAGCCCCGGCGGAACGGTTCCGCATCGACGACGGACCCTCCACCGTGGGCGTGATCCGCTCGGTGTCCAAGCCGTTCTGCGGGGCGTGCGACCGGGTGCGGATCACCGCCGACGGGCAGCTGCGCAACTGCCTGTTCGCCCGTACCGAGTCCGACCTGCTCGCCCCGCTGCGCGAGGGTGGCAGCGATGACGACCTGGCCGAGATCATGCACAAGAGCATCGCCGGCAAGTTGCCCGGGCACGGCATCAACGACCCCGGCTTCCTGCAGCCGGACCGCCCGATGAGCGCTATCGGCGGATGAGCTCTGCGATGCCCGACGGCGGAGCGCAGGTGGTCGGGGCAGGTCACCCGCCGTTGCGGGTCGTCCAGGCAGTGCACCGCGACCTCGCCGCCCGCGGGCAGGTGGTGCTCGGCGGCTCGGGGCTGCTGTATGCGCTCGGGCTGGTGGACTCGGTGGGGGACTGGGACCTGGTCACCGACGTGCCCTCCGAGCAGGTGGCCGGCGTTCTTGCCGACCGGAGCCTGGTTGCGCAGCGGCTCGGTGGGGACCTGCCCGGGTTCGCCACCGCGGCGCTGTTCCGGGTGGACGCCGGGGACCACCAGATCGACGTGCTGGTGGACTTCGCGATCCGGGTTGCTGGGAGGGTGACAGCGATCCCGGCCCGGCCGTGGCGCACCTGGCAGGGCATGACGCTGGCCCGGCCGGAGGACTGGGCGCTGGCGTACGAGCTGATGGGCCGGGAGGAGAAGGCGGCGCTGCTGCGGGACTGGCTGCTCGCGCACCCTGGTCCGGCCTCGTCGGGACCCGATGAGTAGCAGCCTGGCGGCTCCCCACGGCGGCTAGGACGTGAGCATGACCTACGGGGCAGGTGCCCTGTGGCACACACTCACGCTCGACGGGGCCGCCGGCTGGTTCGACCTGCCGCCGGTGCCACGGACGCTGTTTGCTGGTGTGCTCTTCGCTGCACCAGGGATGCCGTCGTCGTTGCACACCGGTGTCTGGGCAGGACCGGTCACGGTGGACCTCACGGCGCAGCAGAGCAGGCCGGAGGCGCCGGCCGGGGAGGTCGACCTGGTCGTCGAGACCAGCATCCTGGTGCGGAGCGGGCCGTTCGGTCCGCGTGGACCTGAGGTTCATCCGGCGCTGGTCGCCGAGCATGGTGTGCACCTGGATGCCGGCTGGGTGCGGATCAGGGTCGCGGCCACCGGTCGGGAGCTGGCGTATGACGAAGCAGTGGAGACGGCGGTGAGCGCTACGTGATCCAGGTGTGGGCGGAGGAACCCTCGGCAACAGTGAGCTTGGTCTCTGATGAACGCCTGGAGCCCTTAGGTCCCGTGCGGCCGGCCGCCCACTCAGGAGTGTGGGTCGAGCCGGCGCCGGTCGACGGTCACCGGCCGATTCGAGGTTGACGGCCGCTCTCTGGCAGATTGAGAGGTATGGACACCGATGAGATGCTCGATCTGCTGAAAGTCACCGCTGCCGAGATCATCACCCCGCGGTTCCGCGGGCTGTCGGCGGACCAGGTGATGGAGAAGCAGCCCGGTGACCTCGTCACTGTCGCCGACCGGGAGTCCGAGGTGGCGATCAGTGAGGTGCTGCGCCAGCACTACCCGGATGCGCTGATCCTCGGGGAGGAGGCCACCGCCACCCAGGCAGGGCTGCTCACCGCGTTCGCCGGTGCAGAGCACGCATTCACCATCGACCCGGTGGACGGTACGAAGAACTTCGTCAACGGGTCTGCCGATCATGCGGTGATGGTCGCTGAGCTGCGGTCCGGGCAGGCGGTGCGCGCCTGGATCTGGCAGCCGGAGCACCAGCTCGCGCACGTGGCCGAGGCCGGCGCCGGGGTGTACTGCAACGGTGAGCGGCTCACGGCGCAGCCACGTTCGAGCGCGCCCGGTGAGATTCGCGGGGCCAGCTCGACCGAGCTGCACGGGATGGCCCCGGGCGACCTCGCCGAGGTGTCCGACTCCTGGTGGTGCGCCGGTGTGGACTACACGCAGATGCTCAGCGGCGCCACCGACTACCTGTTCTTCCGCCGGGACTGGCCCTGGGACCACGTGCCCGGTGCGCTGATGGTCGCCGAGCTCGGTGGCCGCACCGGTCGCCTGGACGGCACCGACTATGACCCGCGGGTGCGCCAGGACTGGCTGTTGTCCGCCGCCACCGAGGAGATCTTCGAGCAGGCCCGCGGCCCGGTGGCCGCAGTGCTCGGTCTGTGAGGCCGGCGCTGGCGCTCACTCGCCCTTGACGTTCACCACCTGACGCAGCGTGTGCACGATCTCCACCAGATCGGCGGCATCGGCCATCACCACGTCGATCGACTTGTAGGCGTCCGGGATCTCGTCGATGAACGCCGCCGAGTCGCGGAACTCGATGCCCGTCATCCGCTCCCGCAGGTCCTCGAGGGTGAAGTTCCGCTTCGCGGCCGACCGGGAGTGGACCCGGCCGGCTCCGTGCGGGGCGCTGTTCAAGGACATCGGGTCGCCCTTGCCGCGGACCACGTAGGAGGCGTCGCCCATCGAACCGGGGATCAGCCCCCAGGTGCCGGTGCTGGCCTCGATGGCGCCCTTGCGGGAGAGCCACACGTCCTTGCCGAAGTGCCGCTCGCGCTCGGTGTAGTTGTGGTGGCAGGAGACCTCCTGCAGCCGCTGCACCGGCGCGCCTAGTGCGTCCCCTGCTACCTCCACCAGCCGGTCCATCATCTCCGCGCGGTTCTCCCGGGCGAAAGACTGCGCCCAGCGCAGCTCGTCGACATACTGGGTGAACTGCTCGGTGCCTTCCACCAGGTAGGCCAGGTCGCGGTTCGGTAGGTCGATGCCCTCCCGTTCGCAGTACTCACGCGCGACCTTGATGTGGTGCTGGGCGATCTTGTTGCCCACACCACGACTGCCGGAGTGCAGGAACAGCCACACCCGCTGTTGCTCATCGAGCGTCACCTCGATGAAGTGGTTCCCGCCGCCCAGGCTGCCCAGCTGTTTGCGCCAGTTCTTGGCGTAGCGGGCCGGATCGAAGGCAGTGGCACCGTCCTCGGCGGCACGCTGCTCCAGGCGCCGGATGCGCGCCTTCGCGCTAGCGGTCAGCTGTCGGTTGTACCGGCCGGGCGAGAGTGGGACCGCTGCCTCGATGGCCGCCCGCATCGGTGCCAGATCTCCAGGCAGGTCCTCGGCAGTGAACTGGGTGCGCACCGCCTCCATGCCGCACCCGATGTCGACTCCCACCGCGGCCGGCATGATCGCGCCCAGCGTCGGGATGACCGAACCCACGGTGGCGCCCATGCCCAGGTGGGCATCGGGCATCAGCGCCAGATGAGGGAAGATGAACGGCATCCGGCTGCTGGCGACTGCCTGGTCGCGGGTCTTCTCCTCCAGGATGGAGGCGAAGCTGACCAGCTTCTCGTCAAGGTGCTCAGACACGTCGTGCGCGGGGTCAGCCGCCCGCGAACGGGGGCAGCACGTCCACCACAGTGGCCTCGCCCACCTCGGTGCTGGACTCGGCGGCCACGCCGTCCACCAGCAGCGAGCAGCTGGTCAGCACCCGCTCGAGCTGCTCCCCGTGCCGGTCGACCATCAGCGCGCGCAGCTCCTCGATGGTGCTCGCGGCCAGGGACTCACCCTGCCGCCCTGCCGCCTCCGCTGCGGCCGCGAAGTACCGAACTTCGGTCACGACTCCTCCTCACCACAGGGCGCTGGCCGGGCGGGACACCCGCCGCTGCCGCGCGCCGTCTGTGCCTCTGCCTCGAGTCTGCCAGAGAATCGCGGAGGCGGGGTGGTCGGGGTCGTCGAACACGCCCCTGCAGCACCTGGCCGAACTCGGATGTCCACCAGGGGGCAGTTCCTGCGACGCCCGTCGGATGGTCACCAGGGCGGCAGTTCCTGCGCGGGAGCGATACCGCCGAGCACGACCTCACGGGCCAAGTATCGCGTGAATCGATTCAGCGGTGAGGGGTGGTGGGGTGCTGGGTGGGGCGGTGCCAGTCGCCGGACTTTCCGCCGGTCTTGGCCTCCAGCTGCACGGACTCGATCGCGGTCGACTTGTCCAGGCCCTTGACCATGTCCACCACGTTCAGCGCGGCCACGCTCACCGCGGTGAGGGCCTCCATCTCCACCCCGGTGCGGTCCGCGGTGCGGGCGGTGGCCCGCAGCACCACCCCCTCGTCGGTCACCTCGGCGTCGAGCACCACCCCGTGCACACCGATCACGTGCGCCAGCGGCAACAGCTCCGGGGTGCGCTTCGCGCCGGCGATCCCGGCGATCCGAGCCACTGCCAGCACATCGCCCTTGGGTACCGTGCCCTCGCGCAGCGCCGCCACCACGTGCGGGGCGCAGCGCACCAGTCCGGTGGCGGTGGCCGACCGGACCGTGGGCGTCTTCTCGGTGACGTCGACCATCCGGGCCTGGCCGGTCTCGTCCAGGTGGGTGAACTCGCTCATCGGGACTGCTTCCTCTCCGCGGGCTGGGCGCTGTCTGCGCGCTGTGCACTGTCGGCACGCTGCGCGATCTGCGCGTGCTGCGGGGTGGGCTGCAGGATCGCCACGACGTCCCCGGCCTCGACCTGGTCCACCTCTGCCGGCACCCGCGCCAGCGCCTGTGCTGCGGCCAGGCTGGCGACCAGGTGCGAGCCCGACCCGCGCGGACCGACCGGCCGCACTGCAGGCCGCCCGCCCGGATCGGCCGGTGGGTCCACCAGCACCGGGATGTACTGCTCCCGACCGGATGGGGAGCGCCACCCCACGGCGACCTCCGCCTCCTGCAGGTGAGCTCCGCCGTCACCATGACCAGCCATCCGGGCCAGCGCAGAGCGCAGGTAGACCTCGAAGGACACGTGCACGCTCACCGGGTTGCCCGGGAGGGCCACCACCACCGGCCCGCCGGGCAGCCGGCCCAGGCCCTGGGGTTTGCCGGGCTGCATCGCCACTGGTCCGAACCACATGGTCTCCAGCGGTGCCAGCACCTCCTTGACCACGTCGTAGGCGCCCACGCTCACCCCACCGGAGCAGATGATCAGGTCCACGTCCGGGGCGACCTCGTCCAGCACCTGGCGGAAGTCGGCCGCATCGTCGGGCACCGCACCCAGGCGCACCGCCTCACCGCCGGCCTCCCGCACCGCCTGAGCGAGCAGGTGGGAGTTGGAGTCCGGGATCTGCCCCCACTCGGGCCTCTCCCCGGCGGCGACCAGCTCGGAGCCGGTGGAGACCACCGCCACCCGGGGCCGCGGGTGCACCAGCAGCTCCCCGTGCCCGCACGCGGCGGCGGCCGCGATCTGCGGTGCGTGCAGCACAGTGCCGGTAGGCAGCACCAGGTCACCGGCGGCCACGTCCTCACCGGCACGCCGGATGTGCGCGCCGACGGCCGGTTCAGCGGTGATGTGCACCTGGGCGGTGCCGGCGTCAGTGTGCTCCACCGGCACCACAGCATCCGGCCCCTCGGGCAGCGGCGCACCGGTCATGATCCGGGCCACGGTGCCGGGCTCGATCCGGGGCGCCTGGGTGGCGCCGGCGGGCAGGTCGGCAGCCACCGGCAGGGTCACCGGATGGTCCGGGCCTGCCCCGGCCAGGTCGGCGGAGTGCACCGCGTAGCCGTCCATCGCCGAGTTGTCGAACAGCGGGATCGCGGTGCGGCTGGTCACGTCCGCGGCGAGCACGCAGCCGCCGGCCCCAGCCAGCGGCACGGTGCGCGGCGGCAGCGGACCGGTCAGCTCAGCCAGCGCCGCCTGGTGCTCGACGACCGAGCGCGGGCGGCTCACAGCCGCTGCCAGGCGTCGATGCCGCCGGTGAGCACACTGGTGTGGAACCCGGCAGCGGCCAGGTCGCGGGCGGCGCGCTCGGCCCGCGGACCCTGCGCGCAGTAGACGACCACCGGGGTGTGGGCGTCCAACCCGGCACGGCCGGCCTGGGTGAGCGCCTGCGCCAGTGGCACCAGGCGCGCTCCGGGGATGGAGCGCTGGGCGTACTCGCCCGGTTCGCGCACGTCCATCAGCACGAAGTCGTCCCGGCCGTAGCGGCGGTCCTGCAGCCGTTCGGCCAGCTCGGCCGGGCTGATCCGGCCGAACGGTTCATCCGCTGGTGGCGGCAACGGCACCGGCGCACCGGAGGGCGGCGGCAGCGGCGCAGGGGATCCGCTGGGTGGCGGCATCGCCGCCGAACCGGCGTCCGCCGCCGCGCCCGTGCTGCCTGCTGAACCTCCGGCCGAGGCGGCCGGGGAGACCGACCCGCCCTCCGCCGTCGACCGTGGCCGCAGCGGGATCTCCCGCCAGCTCGCCGCGAGGGTGTCCAGCACCAGCACGCGGCCGAACAGCGGGTCACCGATCCCGGCGATCAGCTTCATCGCCTCGTTCGCCATGATCGCTCCGACCTGCCCGCACAGCGCCCCGAGCACCCCACCCTCGGCGCAGGAGGGCACCGAGCCCTCCGGCGGCTGGTGGGGGAACAGGTCGCGCAGCGTGCGGGGCTGCTCACCGTTCGGCGGGCGGGACCAGAACACCGAGATCTGCGCGTCGGAGCGAAAGATCGAGGCCCAGATGAGCGGGACGCCCAGCTCGGTGCAGGCGTCGTTGACCAGGTAACGGGTGGTGAAGTTGTCCGTGCCGTCCAGCACCAGGTCGTAGCCGCTGAGCAGCTCGGTGACGTTCTGCGGGTCCAGGCGGACCTGGTGGCGGCGGACGTCCACGTCCGGGCTGAGTGCGAGCAGGCGTTCGGCGCCGGAGTCCACCTTCGGTCGGCCCAGGTCGTCCACGGTGTGGATCACCTGGCGGTGCAGGTTCGACCGCTCCACCACGTCGTCGTCGAACAGCCCCAGGGTGCCCACGCCGGCACCGGCCAGGTAGAGCAGCGCGGGGGAGCCGAGCCCGCCGACGCCGATCACCGCGACCTTCGCCGCCCGCAGCCGACGCTGGCCCATCTCGCCGAGCTGGGGCAGGAACAGCTGCCGGGCGAAGCGATCGGCTTCGACCCGGGACAGCGGCGGACCGGGTTCGACCAACGGTGGCAGGGACATACCTCAACCTTAACGGTCGGGGCCTGACCAGTGCCGGGGACGGCGGCCCGCGCGGGCGCTGGGAGCGGTAGCAGGGCGAGCGGCTGCTGCGGTGGCGAGCCAGCCACGGTGGCCGCAGGATGGAACGGGTAGACCGCGCCGTCTGGTGCGGGGCACCACCACCCTGGAGGCAACTATGGCGAATCCCACTGGTACCGACGGGCCCATCACCGAGGTGCACGAGGGCATGACCGTGCTCGACTCCGCCGGGGAGAAGGTGGGCAAGGTCAAGGCAGTACGGATGGGTGACCCGCAGGCAGCGACCGCCAAGGGGCAGGAGAGCGGCTTTGGGCACGACATCCTGGACCACTTCGCCATCGCGTTCGAGACCAGCTCTGTGCCCACCGGCGCCAGAGAGCGCCTGGCGCGGATGGGCTTCCTGCACGTGGACGCCGCCGGGATCTTCACCGGTGACCGGTACGTCGCCAGTGACGAGATCGCCTCGGTGGACGGAGACGAGGTGCGCCTGTCCGTGCCGCGCGACGACCTCATCGGCTGACAGCTCATCGGCTGACAGCTCATCCACGCGACTGGGGACCGCCTCAGCGAGGCGGCATCCGCAACCCGCCGTCCAGGCGGATCACCTCACCGTTCAGGTACGGGTTGGCCACGATGTGCTGCACCAGCGCCGCGTACTCCTCCGGCCGGCCGAGCCGGTGCGGATGCGGTACACGTTCCTCCAGCCCGGCCTTCACCTCCTCGCCCAGGCCGGCCATCATCGGGGTGCCGAACACTCCCGGCGCGATACCCGCCACCCGGATCCCGTACTGGGCCAGGTCGCGGGCCGCGGTCAGCGTGAGGGAGGCCACCCCGCCCTTGGAGGAGGAGTAGGCTGCCTGGCCGACCTGCCCCTCGAATGCCGCCACCGATGCGGTCAGCACCGCCACACCGCGGTCACCGCCCTCGCCGGTGCTCTCATCCGTCGCTGAGCCGTCGGCGATCGGTGCAGGGTCGTTGCTCGCCATCGCCTCGGCAGCCAGCCGGAGCAGGTTGAACGTACCCACGAGGTTGACCTCCACCACCCGTCGGTAGTCCTCCAGGTCCAGCACACCGCGTTTGCCGAAGATCCGCCCCGGGGTGGCCACACCGGCGCAGGAGACTGCGACCCGCAGCTCGCCGAGCCCGGTGGCAGCCTCCACCGCTCCGCGCACCGACCCCTCGTCGCGCACGTCACCGGCCACGAACACCGCCCGCTCGCCGAGCTCGGTGGCCAGCTCCTCGCCGGGGGAGGTGGGCAGGTCCAGGAGCACGACGGCGCCTCCCGCCTGGAGATGTCCTCTCGCCGTGGCCTCGCCCAGGCCCGAGGCGCCGCCGGAGATCAGGGCCACAGTGTCCGATGTGATCTGCATGGTGGCCACGCTAACGCGGGCGCGTGGCGCCATGCGCGGGATCGGCCACGGTGGTGCCGGTGTGGGCGACGGATCTGCGGGCGTCCGCCGTGCCAACGGGTACCTGCGGGACTGGCAGTTGGCGCCGAGAACAGGGCCGCAGATGCGGACAGGCGTCAGCATGCAAGACGCATATGCGCCTGTATGCTTCTGATCATGTCGCACTATCGGATCAGCGAGGCTGCCGAGCTGCTCGGTGTCAGCAACGACACGGTGCGCCGCCAGGTGGACTCCGGTGCGCTCGCTGCCAGCCACGACGACGCCGGCCGGCTGGTCATCCCCGGCGAGACGCTGGCCCGGTGGGCGCAGGAGCGCGCAGCCTCCCCGCACGGTGGCGCCGGCACCAGCGCTCGGAACCGGTTCACCGGGCTGGTCACCGCGATCACCGCCGATGCGGTGATGGCCCAGGTGGACCTGCAGTGCGGGCCCTACCGGGTGGTGTCCCTGATGTCCGCCGAAGCGGTCCGCGACCTGGGCCTCGAGGTCGGTGCCCGTGCCAGCGCAGTGGTCAAGGCCACCACGGTGATCGTGGAGGCCCGATGAGCAGCCGCCGCACCGCCGTCCTTCTCGGCGCCGCTGCGCTCGCCCTGACCACAGCGTGCGGTGCAGGCGCCTCCGGTGACCCGGGCACCAACGAACCGGCGGGTGACCCGGCGGGCGACAGCGGCGCCGACCAGACCCTGACCGTGTTCGCTGCCGCCTCCCTGGCCGAACCGATGGGCGACCTGCTGGACATGTTCGCCGAGGACCACCCCGAGGTGACCATCCAGCCCGCCGTCTACGACGGCTCCTCCACCCTGGTCACCCAGCTCACCGAAGGCGCCCATGCCGACGTGCTGGCCACCGCCAACACCGCCACCATGGACGATCTGGTCGCCGCCTTCCCGGACCAGGACTACCAGCCGACGCTGTTCGCCACGAACACGCTGGTGATCGCGGTCCCCACCGGCAACCCGCTGGGCATCACCGGTCTGGCCGACCTGACCGAGGCTACGATCGTCACCTGCGCCCCCGAGGTGCCCTGCGGTGCTGCCGCCACCGAGCTGTTCGACCGCGCCGGGTTCGACGGCCAGCCGGTCAGCCTGGAGCAGAACGTCACCGCTGCCGCCGAACGGGTCGCCTCCGGTGAGGTGGATGCCGCCCTGGTCTACGCCACCGACGTGGCCTCGCGGTCTGACGAGCTGGCGGCCGTAGTGCCGGCGGATGCCGCCGAGGTGGTGAACTCCTACCCGATCCTCGCCCTCGAGGACTCCGAGCTCGGCCAGGAGCTGGTGGACCTGGTGCTCTCCGAGGACGGGATGCACGTGCTCGCCGGTTACGGCTTCGGTACTCCGGAGGCGGGCTGAGTCCCATGACCACCCAGGTACCCCGATGACCGCCGGGACCCTGTGGGCCAAGGCAGCACGATGACCACTGGTGTGCGCAGCAACGAGCCGTCGACGGCGGGGCTCACCCGTCCAGGTCGTCGCACCCAGGTGCGGGGGCGCCTGCCGGTGTGGGTGCTCGCGCTCGCGGTGGTCGCTGTGGCCACCCTGGTGCTGCCGCTCCTCGCCCTCTTCCCGCGGGTGGAGTGGTCCCGCTTCCCGACCGCGATCACCTCCCCGGAGGCACTGTTCGCCCTCGGGCTGTCGTTGCGCACCGGTGCGGTGGCGGTGGTCTGCTGCCTGCTGCTCGGGGTGCCGATGGCGCTGGTGCTCTCCCGCGCACCGGCCGGGGTGGCCGCCGTGCTGCGCACCCTGGTCACCCTGCCGCTGGTGCTCCCGCCGCTGGTGGGCGGGATGGCGCTGCTGTACCTGTTCGGCCGGAACGGCTGGCTCGGTCAGGTGCTCGAGGTGGTGGGCATCAGTGTGCCGTTCACCCCGGCTGCCGTGGTGCTCGCCCAGACGTTCGTGGCGATGCCGTTCCTGGTGCTCTCCCTAGAAGGGTCGCTGCGCGCCGCCGGCACCCGCTACGAGCAGGTCGCGGCCACCCTCGGTGCCGGCAGCTGGACCGTGCTGCGCCGCATCACCTTGCCGTTGGTGCTGCCCGGTCTGGCCGCCGGCACCGTGCTCGCCTTCGCCCGGGCGGTGGGGGAGTTCGGGGCCACGGCGATGGTCGCCGGTAACCGGCCCGGGGTCACCCAGACGGTGCCGATGGCCATCTACACCGCGTTCAACGGTGCCGGGGTGGACCGGGACGCTGCGCTCGCGCTGGCCGTGCTGCTGGTGGTGGTGGCGCTGGTGATCCTCATCGGCCTGCGGGACTGGCGCCGGAGGGTGGCCTGGTGACCGCCGACCTGCACGCCGCGGTGGAGCTGCACCTGGGTGACTTCCACCTGGACGCGCAGCTGCAGGTGCCCGCCGGGCAGGTGCTCGCCGTGGTCGGGCCGAACGGGTCTGGAAAGTCCACCCTGCTGCGCGTGCTCGCCGGTCTGCTCCGCCCGGCCCGGGGCACTGTGCACCTCGGTGACCGGCTGCTCACCGACGCCGGCGGCGGGGTGCTCGTGCGCCCGCGGGAGCGGCAGGTCGGGCTGCTCTCCCAGGACCCGGCACTGTTCCCGCACCTGAGCGCCGTGGAGAACGTGGCCTTCGGCCCGCGCAGCACGGGGATGCGACCACGCGCTGCCCGGCAGCTGGCGCTGCGCTGGCTGGACCGGGTCGGGATGGCCGAGCATGCCCGGCACCGCCCCGGCCGGCTGTCCGGCGGGCAGCAGCAGCGGGTCGCGATCGCCCGCGCGTTGGCAGCCGAGCCGGAGGTGCTGCTGCTGGACGAACCGCTGGCGGCGCTGGATGTGCAGACCGCCCCGCAGGTGCGCCAGCTCCTTGCCGAGCAGGTACGGGCGAGCGGGGCCACCACGGTGATCGTCTCCCACGACGTGCTCGACGCGGTGGTCCTCGCCGACCGGATCGCAGTGCTGCACCAGGGACAGGTGGCCGAGCACGGCAGCGTGACCGAGGTGCTCGCCGCCCCGCGCAGCCCGTTCGCAGCGACCCTGGCCGGGGTGAACCTGATCACCGGCACCGGCCTCGAGGAAGGCAGGGTGCGCACCCCGCTGGGGGACTGGCAGGTCTCGCACGACGGCGCAGGCGCACCCGGCCAGCCCCAGGTGCGCCCTGGTCAGGCGATGGTCCTACGGGTCCGGCCCTCCGCCGTCGTGCTGGGCAGGGAGCGCCCCCAGGGGGCGAACGTGGCCCGCACGACGGTGCGGTGGGTGGAACCGGCTGACGGCGGGGTGCGGCTGCGGCTGGCCGGCCCGCCCGAGCTGGTTGCGGACGTGCCGGCCACCCAGGTGCACCCGGCGTGGCTGACGCCGGGGGCCGAGGTGTGGCTGCAGGTGGACCCGCAGGACGTGCGCGCCGGCGTGATGGACGATACAGACCCGGGGGAGCCCGCCGCCGGTGCGGGTGCCGCCGGTCCTGGTGTCGCCGGTGCGGGTGCCGCCGGTCAGGACGGGACGGTCGCCTCCGGCTGATCCTGCGCCGGCGTCCCGGGCTGGGACTGCGGCAGGTGCATCACGATCGTGCTCCCGCCGCCCGGTGTGGGCCGGTACTCGACGGTGCCGTGGTGCGCGGCCAAGATCGTCGCCACGATCGCCAGGCCGAGCCCCGCCCCTCCGGACGTGCGCGCCCGGGAGGTGTCCGGCCGGTAGAACCGTTCGAAGATCCGGCTGGCCGCTTCCGGCGGTACCCCCGGGCCGTGGTCGCGCACCTCCAGACGTGCCCAGCCGGACTCAGCGGCCACGGCGATCTCCACCGGCGTGCCGGCAGGGGTGTGCTGCACCACGTTGCCGATCAGGTTGGTGACCACCTGCCGGATCCGGTCGGCATCCCCGACCACCGGCACCGGGACGTCACCGATCAGCTCGGTGGGTCGCTCCGGGTCCAGTGCGTGCAGGTCGCCGATCGCATCGGTGGCGACATCTCTGAGGTCGACCTGGGTCAGGCGCAGCTCCTGCCCCTCGTCCAGGCGGGCCAGAGCGAGCAGGTCGTTGACCAGCGTGCCCATCCGGATCGCCTCGGACTCGATCCGGGAGAACGTCCCGGGCAGGTCCGTCTCGGGCACCGCGCCCATCCGGTACAGCTCGCCGTAACCGCGGATCGAGGCCAGCGGGGTGCGCAGTTCGTGCGAGGCGTCGGAGACGAACCGGCGCATCCGCGCCTCCGAGGCGGCCTGGGCGGCGAACGCAGCCTCCAGGTTGGCCACCATCGCATTGAACGAGGCGCCCAACCGGCCGACTTCGGTGGAGTCCGGGGCCACCGGGGCGCGGCGGGTCAGGTCCCCGGAAGCCACCACAGCGGCCGCGGTGTCCTCGATCGCGCGCAACCCACGCAGGGAGCGGTGCACGGCGGCGTACCCGGTGATCCCGGCCAGCAGCACCACCCCGAGACCGACCAGCAGGATAAACAGCTGCATCTGGTGCAGCGTGGCGTTCACCGAGTTCAACGGCAGCGCGATCGCCACCGATACCGGCTCGCCGGTCTGCTCCTGCACCCCGCGCACCAGCACCATCCGCCACTGCGTGCCGCTGTCCACAGAGCCCACTGTGCGCGCGGTGCCGGCCTGCTGCAGCGTCTGGTCGTAGGTGATCGGTGGGATCTCCGGGACGGCGTCGGTGCCGGTGGTGGCAGGCACGTTCAGGTAGGTGGACCCGTCAGCGGCCATCACCCGCATGTAGTAGGTGTTCGGCTGACGGTTGGTCGGAGCATTCGAGGGCCAGGCGCCGCGGGCCTCGAGCACCTGCACGGCAGAGTCCAGGTTCTCGTCCACCTGGCTGATCAGGGACCGCTTCAGCAGGCTCAGCGTGGTCAGTGCGGTGACCGTCAGCGCCGCCACCAGCAGCACGGACAGGATGAGCACCAGCCGGATCCGCAACGGCATCCGGTCCAGCGGGTGCCGCACGGAGCGGAGCCTACTGCTGTTCACGGAGGACGTACCCTACGCCTCGCTTGGTGTGGATCAGCGGGGGGGAGTCCGGTGCGAACGGGCTGTCGACCTTGCGGCGCAGGTAGGAGATGTAGGACTCCACGATCGCACCGTCACCGCCCCAGTTGTAGGCCCACACGTGATCCAGGATCTGTGCCTTGGACAGCACCCGGCCGGCGTTGAGCATCAGGTAGCGCAGCAGGGTGAACTCGGTGGGGGAGAGGTCGATCTCGGCGCCGCCGCGGCGTACCTCGTGGGCGTCCTCGTCCATCTCCAGGTCTGCGACTCGCAGCAGGGAGTCCTCGGTCATCGCCGCAGTGGCCGCAGCCCGGCGCAGGATCGCCCTGATGCGGGCGATCACCTCGTCGAGGCTGAACGGCTTGGTCACGTAGTCGTCCCCGCCCACGGTCAGCCCGGCGATCTTGTCCGAGGTCTCGTCCTTGGCGGTGAGGAACAGCACCGGTGCGTGGATGCCCTTGTCCCGCAACCGTCGGGTCACGGTGAACCCGTCCATGTCCGGCATCATCACGTCCAGCACGATCAGGTCTGGGGTGCGGCCGGCGACCTGCCGCAGGGCGTCGTTGCCGTCGGCGGCCACCTGCACCTCGAAGCCGGCGAACCGCAGCGAGGCCGACAGCAGCTCGCGGATGTTCGGTTCGTCGTCGACGACCAGCAGGTAGGCCTCAGGCGACCTCTGGGCAGTGTCCGGGGAAGTCATACCTCTAGTCTGCGCGCGGAGGCTGAGAGTTTCCTGGGAGGGCGCTGGAAATTCACCAGGTGGCGACTATGTGGCTCACACGTTCGAACACCCTTGGCGCATTCGAACCCGTGTACATGGTGGTTCGAATACGCCAAGGGTGTTCGAATGCGGCTGGTGGTGGGGCGGCTCGCGATCAGGTCAGCCGCGTTGCTCGTAGGCGGCTGGGCGTTGTTGTACGGCGTGGACGCGGGCTACGTCGAGCTTGTGGGTGCGGTCGAAGGTGTAGATGCCGTTTTGTTCTTGGAAGGTGTCGGTGAGCTGGGTGTAGCAGTAGCCGAACATGTGTGGGTCGTCTAGGAGCACGGTGGTCAGTCCGGTGAATCGTTGGTGGAACTCTTCTTCGGTGCGGACGCGTTGGCCATAGCCCCAGGAGGTGTCGCGGTCTTCGTCGTTGGTGTGG
>DATGRZ010000402.1:0-7328 GCA_035303065.1 Ruania sp. | reverse complement strand
TCTGGGCGTCGACCTGGTCGGCGATCACGTGCGCGAGGCGCAGGTCGTCGTCGTAGCGCGGGCGAGCCGCGCGCTCAGCCGGGACAGCGTCAGAGGTCATGTCCGCAACGTACCGCCCGGGTCGAGCCGACGGGTCGGGGCGCGCGGGCCCGGGGGTGAGGTGAGGGGGACGTGGTCGTGCTGGTCTCACCGATCAGCTCCCGGGAAGGTCCTCGAGCAGCTGAGACATCAGAT
This sequence comes from Ruania sp., assembly GCA_035303065.1. Taxonomy (GTDB): domain Bacteria; phylum Actinomycetota; class Actinomycetes; order Actinomycetales; family Beutenbergiaceae; genus Ruania. The sequence continues at coordinate 7,094 of DATGRZ010000402.1, read as the reverse complement.
CGAGCTTGTTCAGCACGACCTGAGGATCGAGGCTGCGGGCACTCAGCTCGTCAGCAGCTCCAGCTGCATCCGCCGGAACTCGCGGGTCTCCAGGCGGTCCATCATCGCGGCAATCTGCGGGTGCCCATAGAGACCCGGCTGGGCCTGATGGAGTGGTCGGCCCTGAGAGAGTGCCCGATCACGTGCTAACGGCCCCGCTCGGCGCAGATCGAGAACATCCCCGCTCGGCGCAGATCGAGAACATCAAAGTCTTCGTAGCCGGTGAGCTGGTACAAGCCATCCCGCAACGACAGCGGGTCCCCACCAGCGTTCTCAGCGAATCGCACGGCGACATCCACGTCCTGTGGGTTCGGCTCACCCTTGGCTTCGCGCTCTCATCGCATCGAGCTCGGGTCCGGTGAGCGCTCCGGAGGACGGGCGCCGTGGCTGCCCTCACCCACGGGAACCATCCAGGAGCCGTGGGGCGCGTCCGGGTGGAGCGTGGGGATGGCCCGGCGTACGACCGCGTCGTTCCGCGTACCCTCTGGCTGTGAGCACCTGTCTGCGTCCCCGGAGCGATAGATGAACGAGCCCTCTCCAATGGGGAGCGTGGACAAGGCGCTGCTCGTGCTCACCGAGCTGTCCGTTGCCGGACCGCAGGGCCGCAGCCTCGCCGAGCTCGCCGAGGCGTTGGGGGCAGCCAAGTCCACCCTGCACCGAACACTCGCCGCACTCCGGCACCGCCACTTCGTCAGCCAGGACCCCACAGGCGGGCGCTACCGGCTCGGCCACGCGGCACTGGCGCTGAGCGCGAACTTCCTGGATCACGAGCACCTGCCGGCGTTGCTGCACCCGCTGCTGGCGTCGGTGCGCGACGAGTTCGGGGAGCTGTGCCAGCTGGGCGTGCTGGACGGTACCGAGATCGTCTACCTGGACAAGGCCGAGCCGCCGCGGGCGATCCGGGTGTGGAGCGAGGTGGGCCGGCGGCTGCCGGCGATCACCACGGCGCTCGGTCGGGCGATCCTTGCCTGCCAGGAGGTGGACCGGCGGACCCTCTCGCGGTTTGCGCCGGCGGCTCAGTTCACCGACGAGGAGGTGACCCGGTCCTGGCAGGGCATCGTCTCCGCCCGGTTGGAGGGGTACGCGCAGGAGGACGGCGACTCCGAACCGGGCATCGGCTGCGTCGCGGTGGCCGTGCTGCGTGCTCGGCGGCCGACCGCGGCGATCAGCGTGACGATGCCCGCTGAACGTCTCCGGCCCCAGCTGCCCGGGATCGGCCGCAGGCTCCGGGAGATCATCGCGACGGGATTGCCGGAGTCGCTGGCGATCCCACGGGCGCTCTGAGAGCTCCACCAGCACCGCGACCGCCCCGGCGGCGCCTTGACCGGACCTCGTCCGCATGCGATCGTCCTGGAACGAGCATTCGCTACCGCGGAATGGTGGCTGCTTGGTGTGTGCTGATCGTCGACCAGATGTGGCAAGGAGCTCCGATGCCCAGACCGACCGTCCGTCCTCGTCCGCTCGGCGCAGTCGCCGCGATCGGAGCGGGAGTCGCCCTTGCGCTGACCGCACTACCGGGCACCATCGCTCCGGCCTCGTCCGCACCGCCACAGCGGACCTGCGACCTGGTGGATGCGCAGATCGAGAGCACTGCCACGCCCGCCACCGATCTGACGGAGCTGTTCAACGACTACGCCGACACCGGCGCCGGCTGGACCGGTGGCGACTCCACCTACTCCATCCCGCTCCGCGACGGCCGCAACGTCTGGGTCTTCTCCGACACCTTCCTCGGCCCGGTGAACGGTGACGGCACCCGGCCGGAGTCCGCGCCATTCATCAACAACAGCTTCGTGGTCCAGGACGGGCAGGACCTGAGTACCGCCCACGGCGGCACCGCCGAGGCTCCAGAGGCGCTGCTGCCGCCACCGGAGGAGGGTGGCTGGTTCTGGGTCGGTGACGGTTTGCAGCGCAGGGACGGCGCGATCCAGCTGATGGCGCTGCAGTACTGGGACGGCGGCGGAGGGATGTGGGACTTCGGCTGGGACAGCAACCACCTGGCCACCTTCGATCCGGACAGTTTCGAGCTGCTTGACCTGGTCGACCTGCCCTCGGCCTCGGGGGTCCAGTGGGCGAGCTGGATCGAGCCGGCGGGTCCGTACACCTACATCTATGGCGTCGAGGACCAGGACGAGAGCAAGTACATGCACGTCGCCCGGGTCGTTGGCAGCGATCTGAGCCGACCGTGGAGGTTCTGGGACGGTCAGCGCTGGTCCCCGCGCGAGTCCAGCAGTGCCCGGGTGATGGACGGGGTGGCGAACGAGTACAGCGTGGCGGCCTTCGCCGACGGGTACCTGCTGATCACGCAGGACACGCACGAGCAGTTCGGCGCCACTATCAACGCTTATGTCGCCTGTGCGCCGACGGGACCGTTCGAGCTGGTCGGCGAGGTGGCGCAGATGCCTGAGGTCGGTGCCTCTGGCAGCTATGGCGACCCGAACATCTTCGCCTACAACGCTCACGAGCACCCCGAGCTGCGCACCGACGGCTCGCTGACGATCAGCTACAACGTGAACAGCTTCGACTCCGAGGACCTGTACGAGGACGTGACGATCTATCGGCCGCGGTTCGTGACCGTGGATCTCGACGTCACCTGGCCGCACGGCAGCCCGTGCGGCGACGGGGCTGGCCCCGGCCATGGTCAGGGTCGTGGGTGGGGCCACGGTCCCGACGATGGCCGCGCTGGCTGCTGACGGACCGGCCGGCCAGGCGAGTGCCGCAGGTCACGAACCTGTCTCGATCTGGCGACCTGGGTTGCGCAACAGGTGATAAATTGATTAGATCACTTTATGAGCCCGTCCGATCTGCGCCGAACGTTGTCGAGCGACCTCGCACGCGCTGTCGTGCGGATGGTCAACGACAACGGTCTGGGTCCTGGTGACGCGCTGGACTCGGTCAAGGTCCTCGCTGCGCGCTTCGACGTTGCTGTGCCGACCATGCGGGAGGCCCTTCGGCGGTTGGAGGGCCTCGGTGTGCTCGAGTTCCGGCACGGCTCCGGTATCTATGTCGGTGCGAACGCCGGCCGCCGGGTGCTGGCGAACCCGCTCAGCCCGAAACCGGACGAGAGCCAGCTCATCGAGCTGCTCGAGGCTCGACGGCGGATCGAGCCGCCGATCGCTGCGCTCGCCGCACAGGTGCAGGAACCGGTCGGGCTGGCCTGGATGGAGAAGAGCCTGGTGCGGGCGCGTCAGCAGATCGCCGAACGGGACGAGGCGTTGTGGCTCACCAACCTCGACTTCCACCGTGCCGTGGCCGCCACCGGTGGCAACGGAGTCCTCGCCGAGGTGCTCGACTCCATCGTGCTGATCCACGCTGATGCGCAGCGGGAGATCCTGCGCCTGCACGGAGACGCAGTTGAGGACTACGACGAGCACGCGCGCCTGGCTGCTGCTGTGCGTGAGGGGCATCCGGTGGATGCAGAGAGGGCTGCGGCCCGGCACCTCGAGCATGTGGCAACGATCGTCCGGGCGCGCTCCTAGCGATGTCCCACCGGTTCACCGTTCCTGCGCCGGTTGAGCCCTTTCACCACCCGACCTCAGTTCCACCCACCACGCGACCCACGAAGGGGTGTCTCGATGAAAACGAAGATGGCGATGGCCACGGCGCTGGTCGCCTCGGCCGCACTCGCACTCACCGCTTGTTCCAGCGGCGGGGGTGGCAACAACGGCGACCCAGCCGACGCCACGCTGAACTTCTTCACCGACAAGGCAGCCTGGGAGTCGTCCTTCGACGACATGAACGATGCCTCTGAAGGAGTGGCCCCGCACCTGGAGTTCACCGGCTACTCCGACCCCACGGCCTATGACGCATTCATCAAGCAGTCCTTCCGCACCAACGAGCGTCCTGACTTGTTCACCTGGCACACCGGGGACCAGCTGGACGAGCTGGTGGACGAGGGGCTGGTGGCCGAGACCACCGACATCTGGGACGAGGCGATCGCCAACGGGTATGTGACCGAGGAGCTCGCCGAGAACTACACCTACGACGGTGCGCAGTACTGCGTGCCGCTGAACGTCGTCTACTGGGTGATGTACTACAACACCCAGGTCTTCGAGGACAACGGCCTCGACGTGCCGACCACGTGGGAGGAGTTCATCGACGTGGCCGACACCCTGGTGGCCAACGACGTGACGCCACTGCACCAGATGAACATCATCTTCGAGTTCGTCTGGTTCCAGGCGATCCTGGCCGGACTCGACCCGGACGCCTATGACGGGCTGTCCGACGGCAGTGTCAGCTACACCGACCCGACAGTCGTCGAGGCGATGGAGATCTGGCACCAGATGCAGTCCGATGGCTACTTCATCGACCCTGGTGTGGAGACCGACCCCCAGGTACTGCTGCAGAGCGGTGACGTGGCGATGGCCTACTTCGGTACGTTCTTCACCGGCCAGCTGAACGATCTGGACATGGTCTCCGGCGAGGACTACGGCTCGTTCCTCCTGCCGGCCGTGGACGGTGACCAGCCGCAGACTCCGGTGGTTGTCGAGACCGGGCCGCTGTGCGTCGGGGCCGACAGCGACAACGAGGAGGCTGCACTGGCCTACTCCGAGTGGTGGATGACCACCGATGCCCAGACGGCATGGAGCGAGTCTCGCGGAGATGTCTCCTTCAACCCCGAGGCCACCGTGACCGACGAGGGACTGGCGGAGATCACCACGCAGGCCACCAGTGACGACTCGTTGCAGATGCGCCGGTACCTCGAGGCCACCCCGAACGACATCTACACGGTCGCCTCGGAGGAGTTCGGTGCCTTCGTGACCAACAACGACGACCCGATGGCCCACCTGCAAGCGATCCAGGATGCCGCGGACGCCTACTGGGCCGACAACTCCTGACCTCCCAGGTGGGGCGGACCGCACGTAGTTCGCCAGTTCGCCCCACCCCCGTCCACGCTGAGAAGAAGGAGACTGCGTGTCTGCTCCGACCGCCCGGCGGGCCGAGCTGCTCCCGAGGGGGAACAAGCCGAAGAATCCCTACTGGGTCTCCAGTATCGGATTCGTCGCACCCGGGGTGCTGCTGGTAGCCGTCGTCCTCTACCTCCCGTTCATCTGGACCAGCTGGATCAGCCTCACCGAGTACAGCGGCCTCGGCGATCCCGAGTTCGTCGGCATCGACAACTTCACCGCGATGTTCGCCGATCCGGGATTCCTGGTCTCGCTGCGGAACACGTTGTTCTGGGTGATCGGGACCATCTTGCTCCCTGTGGGTCTGGGCCTGCTGATCGCAGTGCTCAGCCACGGGATGCCGAACGCGTCCTGGTTCCGGCTGCCGTTCCTCATCCCGTACGCGATCTCCGGGGTGGCCGTCGGTGTGATCTGGTCCTTCGTGCTGCAGACCAACGGCGCACTGAGCCAGGCGCTGGCGTTCCTGCACCTTCCTGGTGCGGACCTGCGTTGGTTGCTCGATGGACCGCTGAACACGTTCATGATGATCCTGGCCGCCAGCTGGCAGGGTGCCGGCGTGAACGCGCTGCTTTTCGGTATCGGGCTGCAGTCCATCCCGAAGGAGCCGATCGAGGCCGCTCGAGTCGACGGAGCCAGTGGGTTCACCCTGTTCCGGACCATGACGTGGCCGATGCTCGCTCCGCTGACCACTGTGGTGGTCGGTCTGGCGATCGTGGGCAGCCTGAAGACCTTCGACGTGGTGTGGGCGATGACCCAGGGCGGGCCAGGCAGAGTCTCCGAGACGCTCGCGCTGACCATGTACAAGGAGACGTTCGTGAACAACGACTACGGCCTCGGGGCAGCGGTCGCGTTGTTCCTGACCGTGATCACGGTGCTCGCCTCGATCCTGTACCTGCGCCGTCAGCTGGCCGACAGCCGGTCGATGTGAGGAAGGAGCCCACTATGCTTGCGCGCAAGGTCGTGCTCGTCATTCTCGGCCTGCTCTGGCTGGTACCGGTGTACCTGCTGCTGGCGAACGCCTCGAAGCTTCCTGCGGAGTTCGGCAACTATGGTCTGTGGGAGCCAGGGACCCTAGGGGGACTCTGGCAGAACATGCTCGATGCCTGGAGCCGCGGCAAGCTGAGCAGCGGTGTGCTCTCCACGGCGATCTACGCGATCGTCGCCCCGGCCATCGCCGTGGTCGTCGGTGCTGCCGCAGGGTTCGCCATCGTGGCGCTCCGGCTGCGGAACGGGTTCTTCTGGCTGGTGGTGATCTTCGCCGCGTCGATCTTCCCGCTGCAGATGATCCTGATGCCGTTGTTCGTCGGCTACGCCCAGACAGGCCTGTTCAACACCCGGATCGGGATGATCCTGGTGTACACGGTGATCGCCGTGCCGTTCTCGGCGTTCGTGATGCGCAACTTCTTCACCGGAGTCGCGCACCAGGTGTTCGAGGCCGCAGTGATGGACGGTGCCACCACCTGGCGGATCTTCTGGCGCATCTACCTGCCGATGGCCGTCCCCGCTCTGGTGGCAGTGTTCATCCTGCAGGCCACCTTCGTCTGGAACGATCTGCTGCTCGGTCTCACCCTCACCCAGGCGGCCGAGGTGCGCCCCATCGTCACTGCGCTCTCGGCACTGCAGAGCACGTATGGCGGCTCGACAATGTCCACAGTGCTCGCCGGTGGGCTGCTGGTCTCCCTCCCCACAGTGGTGCTGTTCCTGGCTACCCAGCGCATATTCACCCGAGGCCTGTCCCTGGGCCAGTTCTAGTCGTCCACCTTCAGGAGGTCGTCATGTCTGAGAACACGTCCGACGGCGGAGCCCACCCTTCTTCGCCCGCCCGCCGGGGCGATCCGGCTGGTCGTCCGCCGACCGCCGTCGCGGTCACCGGTGCTGCCGCCGGTATCGGCGAGGCCGTCGCCGTGCTGCTCGCCGAGCAGGGCGCCGTCGTCTACGCGATCGACGTGAACGCCGAAGCACTCGAGGCGCTGGCCGCACGGCAGACCGGGCCGGGGCGGATCATCGCCGTGCCCGCCGACGTCACCGACGAGGCAGCGATGACCGCCGCCTTCGAGCAGGTCGCCGCCGGCGGCGGTGTGGACTCGCTGGTGTGCGCTGCGGGCATCCAGACCTACGGCACGGTCGACGGCACGCCGATGCCCACCTACG
>DATGRZ010000401.1:0-10374 GCA_035303065.1 Ruania sp. | reverse complement strand
CTCGCCGCAGCCCAGCTAGTGGCGGGTGAAGGTGAGTCGGCCGGTGCACAGGTAGAACGGGGATGGTGGCGGCAGCCGGCGATGATCGCGCACACGGGCGCGCAGCTCACGCCACCAGGACGTCGGCCCGGCGGTACCAGTAGCGAAGACATGCATGAGGTCTGAGTCGGTCACGATCGCCGGGCCGCACAGCCCGGCGGAGAACCAGGGCTCGGACTCCAGATCGGTGTCCAGCAGGCGTGCCACCGGATGCCACGTATCCCGGCCAGCCGGGTCGCTCGTGCTCTCGCAGATCCAGAGCCCCTGCGATGGGAACGGGCGGGTGCCGTGCAAGTTGGTGCCGCGTGCCAGCACCATGCGCCAGCCATCGACCACCGGGACGACACAGTTGTCGAAGTAGCCCTCAGCGGTTGAGGCGAAGACCTCCGGTGGTTGCCAGCGGACACCGTCGCTGCTCTCGGTGTACCGCATCTGGTAGTCCGGCTGTTCGCCGCGGCCGACCTCCCCCTCGGCGGACAGATACCACATGCGCCACCGCCCGCCGGTGAAGAGGACGAACGGCTCGAGCGCACTGGGCCGATCAGGCTCGCCCTCGACCACAGGGGATGGGTGACGGCGCCACGTGCCGCTGGCGTCTTTCTCCAGGTAACCGATCGCGTACCGGCTTCGTGGGCCGGTGGTCGAACGTGTGCGTTGTCCTGCGTAGTAGATCCGTTCGACCTGGGCGCCGTGGGCGCTGCCGATGACCCGGCTCGGTGTGTGCATGCCACCGCGATCCCAGGCGTCGCGCGCTGTGGGCGTGCCCAGGGTGACGGCACGGCCGCGGGCATCGGTGACGAACTCCCAGCAGTCCGAATCGATCTCATCTCCCTCCGGCAGACGCGCATGCACGATGGCGACCTTGAACCGAGAGGTGACCGCACCGAGAAGCATGTGCCAGCGTCCGTCGGCGTAGAAGATGTCCGGGTCGCTGACACCAAGGAGCCCGTGACCGATGCGCCGGTCGCCCAGCATGTCGAACAGCGGACGCTGCTCGTGCAGGCGCCACCCTGCTGTGCCCACCTCCTCAGCAGCGAATCGTTCTCTACGGGTCACGGACATGGCCTTCCTCTGGACACGCGGAGGAGGGGAGCCAGGCCAGCGCACCAGCAGCGTCTGGACAGCCCCGCAAGAATGCACGACACTCTCTCATCGTGCCTGAGGCGGGTCACCAGCACCAGCACGGGCGTCGCCCTGCGCGTCCGACCCACAGCGCGAGTGCTGCCGGCTCACCTGGCGGACAGCCCGTCGTCCCGCACGACCAAGGCGCCCAGGCGTGGGAGGATCGCACCGCGCGGTAGGCACCATCGGTAGGAGCAGAGCATGACCAGCAAGCGACTGACCCGACTCCTCGGAATCCGCGAACCGATCCTGCTCGGCGCCTTCGGTGGGGTGTCCTCAGTGGAGCTGACCGCGACGGTCAGCACCCTCGGTGGCCTGGGGTCCTACGGCCTGTACGGCTACGACGCCGACCGGATCGCCGAGACGATCGCGGCCCTTCGGGCGGCCACCTCCGCACCGTTCGCGGTGAACCTGTGGGTGCCCACCGGTGACGAGGTCCGCCCGGACGGGGTAGACCTCGGTCCTGCCACGGCGGCGGCTCAGCCCCTGTTCGACGACGCCGGCGTGCCCCTCCCGGACCCGCCACAGGCGTTCCTGCCGGACTTCGAGGCCCAGATCGAGGCGGTCCTGGCTGCCGCACCGCCAGTGGTCAGCTTCGTCTTCGGCCTGCCGGACAAGAACGTGATGGACCGGCTGCACGCGGGCGGCACCCGGGTCCTCGGTACCGCCACCACCGTGGCAGAGGCGGTGCACCTGGCCGGCCGGGGAGCGGACGCTATCATCGCCACCGGCAGCGAGGCCGGTGGCCACCGCGTCTCCTTCCTCCAGCCTGCCGAGGAGTCCCTGGTGGGCACCTTCGCTCTCGTCCCCCAGGTGGTCGACGCCGTCGACGTGCCAGTGGTGGCTGCCGGTGGCATCGCTGACCGGCGCGGGGTCGCCGCCGCGCTCGCGCTCGGGGCCGACGGCATCCTCGCCGGCACTGCGTTCCTGCGTACCCGCCAGTCCGCCGCCAGCGAGGCGCACCGGCAGGCGATCGCCACCGCCGGAGACGCCGGCACAGTGCTCACCCGGGCGATGAGCGGGCGGCTCTCCCGCGGGGTGCGCAACTGTGCGGTCGAGGTGCTGGAGCGCGCTGGGCAGATCGCACCCTTCCCCGCCCAGAACTGGATGACTGGGCGGTTCCGCGCGGTCGCCAACCGAGAGGGCATCGGTCGGCTCCAGTCGCTGTGGGTCGGCCAGGGCGCCGGGCTGACGCAGTACACCGACGCAGAAGATGCGTTCGCGGAGCTGCGCGCTGGACTCTAGGGTGGCCCGTTGAGGGATTCATGATGAAGGACGTACTGCTGACCATCGGGCTCTTCGTCGGCAGCGCGGCGCTGCTCTGGCTGTTCGTGTGGAGCTGGCGGGGGCGCTCCCACAGGGCCCGGTGGTGGTACACGGACATCTACGGCAGCGACAGCATGGCGATGGGTGTCTTCCCCGGCGCGGGGATCGTGATGTTCGGCGTCGGGCTCTACCGGGCGCTGCCCGACGGGATCTACGGGATTGGCGTCCCGTTCATCGTCATCGGCGCCCTGGGCGGCATGATCGGCATGGTGCTGCCGTTCCTGTGGGGCCCCCGGTTCTACAAGGAGTACCGCAAGCGCCAACGGGCGAAGGCCAAGGGCAGGTGAGCTCCGCCGTCGTGCTGAAGCGGGGCGCCACAGTCAGGAGCGCACACCGGGAGGGCCAGTGCCCTCCCCTCAGTACCCGCGCAGCCGGGTGATCTGCCGCCGTTCCCGCTTGGTCGGCCGCCCCGATCCGCGCTCCCGACGAGGCACGGCCGGTTGCTCCACCTTCGGCGGGGGTGGCGGCGTCTCGTCGATCATCGCCTGCGCGGCCCGCGGCGCACCGACACGCTTGCGCAACGGTTCGCGGACCACCACTGTGCGTTCCCGGTCTGGTGCGGTGACCACGACCCGGGTACCGATCCCGACCAGGGTGGCCGGTTTGACGCTCTCGCCGTCGATCTTCACATGCCCGCCGCGGCAGGCCGCCTGCGCCTGGGTGCGGGTCTTGAACACGCGCACCGCCCAGAGCCAGGAGTCCACACGCACTGAGTCGGCCATGGTCTGAGCGTACGTGCCGGGGGTCGGTACCGTCACCGAGGGTGCGGCAGTCCGTGCGTGGACGGCGGGCCAGGCTCGGTAGATTCGGCGGCGTGAGCCACTACCTGGACCCCCTCGACGGCAGCACCTACCCGCTGGACGAGCCGCGGTGGTGCTCCGCGGCAGGCCGGCCGCTGTGGATCGCCCCGGGGCCCGGGATCGAACCGGAGGACATCGACACCAGCCAGCGCTCGCTGTGGCGCTACCGCGCGGCGCTCCCGGTGGATCTCCCCGGCCCGATCACCCTGGGTGAGGGGCGCACCCCGCTGCTCGAGCAGGACTGGGACGAGGGCGGCCGGGTGCTGGTGAAGGCGGAGTGGCTGAACCCGACCGGCAGCTTCAAGGACCGCGGCACCAGCGTGATGCTCTCCTACCTGCGCCAGCGGGACATCACCGCTGTGGTCGAGGACAGCTCCGGCAACGGCGGCTCCTCGGTCGCCGGTTACGGTGCGGCCGGTGGGCTGCAGGTGACCATCGTGGCCCCGGAGAGCACGTCGCCGGCCAAGATCGCCCAGGTGCGCGCCTACGGTGCCGATGTGCAGCTGGTACCCGGTCCGCGAGAAGCCTCCCAGCAGGCAGCGATCGACATCGCCGAGTCGTGCAGCGCGTTCTACGCCAGCCACAACTGGCAGGCGTTCTTCCTGCAGGGCACCAAGACGTTGGGCTACGAGCTGTGGGAGGACCTCGGCTTCCGGGCACCGGACAACGTGATCCTGCCGGTCGGTGCGGGCAGCAGCCTGCTCGGCTGCGCCCTCGCCTTCGCCGAGCTGCTCGCTGCCGGGCAGATCGACCGGTTGCCGCGGTTGTTCGCCGCGCAGCCGCTGCACTGCTCACCGCTGGATGCCAGCGTGACCGCCAGGGTGGACACGCCGGTAGAGCGGCCCGTGCTGCCCACCATCGCTGAGGGCACCGCGATCGCCCGCCCGCTGCGGCTGGCGCAGATGGTCGCCGCAGTGCGGGAGAGCGGTGGCGGCACGGTAGCGGTCCCGGAGGAGGAGATCATCACAGCGCTGGAACGGCTGTGCCACCGCGGGCTGTTCGTGGAACCGACCAGCGCCACGGCAGCAGCGGCCCACACCCGGCTGCGGGCAGCCGGCACGATCCACGCAGAGGAGACGACGGTCGTGATGCTCAGCGGATCGGGTCTGAAGGCGGCGAGCACCGTGGCAGACCTGGTGCAGCAGGTGCCGGCCTGAGGGCGCCGCAGCGATCACGGGCGTGGCGCGTGGGGGAACCCGGTCCAGCGCAGCTCCGGGGGCAGGTGGCTCAGCTCGTTCAGCACGGTCAGGCTCGGCGGCAGCGCCGGCCGGTACTCGATCACCGTGAGCCCTGCGTTCGCGAAAGCCAGACCCAGCCACCGCTCCGGCAGGGCGTCGAACGCGTCCCGGACCAGCCAGGCGATCGGGTAGGTGTGCGTGATCAGCACCTCGTGCACGTCGACCCCCTCCGGCGCCCGGGCGAACCGTGCGGTCAGACGCTGCGCGGTGCGATGACCCGCGGCGGCTTCGGCCGGATCGTAGCCGTCGAAGAACGGCGCCCAGGCGGGCGGCATCTCCTCGACCGGCGGAACATACGGCACGTGGTCGACCAGCTCCTCGGCCGCCTGTGCTGGCACGGGGCCGGCGAGCTGCTCGGCGACGATGCGGGCACTGGCCTCAGCCCTGGGCAGGGGCGAGTGCCAGACAGCGTCGATCGGCAGGTGGGCGAGGCGCCGGCCGAGCAGCCGGGCCTGGTCGTGGCCGGCGGGGGTGAGGTCGCCGAACGGGTCGGCGGCCCCGTGCCGGGCGAGGTAGAGGTAGCGGGTGGCCATTGGACTGTGCCGGGAGCCGGGGGCTCTCGCCTCCTTCCTGATCAGGGCGTCGGGAACGTGATGGACCCGGCGCTGCCATCGATGGTGATGGTGCTGCCGTCGCGGATGCTGGTGGTGGCGCCCGGGACGCCGATCACGGCCGGGATGCGGTGCTCGCGGGCGACGATCGCTGCGTGCGAGAGCACCCCACCGGTCTCGGTGACGATGCCGCCGGCGATCCGGAACAACGGAGTCCACGCGGGGTCGGTGTGCCGGCAGACGATGATGTCCCCACGATCCACCGGGCCCGCCTCGGCGATGGTGCGGAGCACGCGCGCGGGCCCGCGTGCGCTGCCCTGGGCGCCCGGGCTGCCGGTCAGCGCGGGCCCGCGTCCGTCGGAGGACTCATCGGGTGGTGGGGGAGGAGCGGCGGTGACCGGCCGGGACTGCAGCAGCCAGAGCTTCCCGCCGGCCACGGCCCACTCGACGTCCTGTGGCCGCCCGAGCACGGCGGCCGCCTGCTCGCCCAGGGCCACCAGCGTGCGGGCGGTGCTCTCGGTGATCGCGGGCACGTCCCGCAGGTGGTGCGGGACCACTGTGGTGGTCAGGCCCTCGCCCTGCTGGCGCCGGTCGATCCGGGTCGCCTTGTGACCGAGCTGGGCCCGGGCGGGCTGGCCGGGATGCAGCTGCCAGCTGTCCGGAGTGACCGTGCCACCGACCACCGCCGGGCCGAGTCCCCAGGAGGCCTCGATCCGCGTGGTTGCCGCCGGAGCGGTCGGGGTGAACATCACCCCGGAGGCGTCCGCGTCGATGAGCTGCTGCACGATGACCGCCATCGCCGGGGGCTCGGTCCTGGTCTCCCCAGTCAGGTGCGTCCAGTAGGCGGCCACCTGGCCGGCTCCGGCGGCGACCCAGCACTGCCGCACCGCCTGGCCGACCGCTGCCGCCCCGCGCAGACCGAGCACGCTCTCGTACTGACCGGCGGCCGATGCCTCGGGTGTGTCCTCGTGGGCCGCCGACGAGCGCACTGCGACGGCCGGATCGCCCCACGAAGCCAGCGCCGAGGCCAGCTCGCCCTGCAGCGCGCTGCAGGGCGCAGCGGTCGCCGACCCGCGCACCTCCGCAGCGGCCGGCTTCGCCTCGAAGGGGACCACCACGCCATCAGGCACCGGCAGCCCGGCACGCAGCAGAGTGCCCAGGGCTGCGGCCTTGCCGCCACAGGTTGCAGACCGGGCTGCGGTCAGCGGAACGAGCATCAGGCACCTATCAACGAAACATTGACAACAGTTCGTTGATTCTGCAGGGTGATGGCATGGAACGCAAGCAGGAGCCCGCACCAGGTGCAGCAGGGGACCAGGCCCGGGCGGGACACGAGCAGGAGGCCGCGCAGCGGCTCCTCGACCATGGTGCCGACCAGCTCGGACCGCGCCCGTGGCGCCCGGTCCCGGTACCGCCGACCGCTGTGGACCTCACCCAGTACGCGCTCTGGCGCGCTGGCGAGCTCGGCGAGGAGGAGCTGCTCGCAGCCCTGACCCTGCTCCCGGCCGCCCGCGCAGAGGTCGACGGCGTGGAGTCAGGTCTGCTGTTCCTCGCCCGGAGCGCAGGCCTCACCTGGGCGCAGATCGCTGACGCGATGGGGTTCGGTTCCCCGCAGGCCTGCCAGCAGCACTTCACCCGCCTGGCTGCCCGCACCGCGGAGCACTCGTGATGAGCTCGCAGCTGCCGGTGCTGCACGCGGTCCGGCTGCTCGGCTTCGCCGACACCGCCGCTGTGGCGATCCGTGCCCGGCTACCGGTACCGGAAGCCGCCGCCGCGCTGGCCGACGATGAAGCCCGCGGCTGGGTGCAGCACACCAACTTCGCCGACCTGCACGGCTGGTCCCTGACCGACGCCGGACGCACCGAAGGAGAACGCATCCTCGCCCTGGAACGACAACGGGCCGACGGCGACCGCGAGCTTGACGCCGCCCACACCGCGTTCCTGCCGCTGAACGCACGGCTGCTGCGTGCCTGCACCGACTGGCAGATCCGGCCGACTGCCACTGATCCGCTCGCCGTCAACGACCACACCGACCCGACCTGGGACGGCCGCGTCCTGGACGAGCTCGAAGCACTCAGCCACGACCTGGTCCATCTGGTCGGCCGGCTGGCTGCCGTGCTGCCGAGGTTCACCGGCTACGACCAACGGTTCCGCTCCGCGCTGCAGCGCGCCCAGGCGGGGGAGCGAGACTGGGTGGACCGGTCCGACGTCGACTCCTGCCACCGGGTCTGGTTCGAGCTGCACGAGGATCTGGTCGCCACGCTCGGCATCGACCGGGACGGGACCTAGTGCGAGGTAGGGGAGGGCTTCAGCCCAACGCCGCGGCGAGCCAGTCCCGGGCGCGCTGCTCCACCGCCCGGGACACGTCCGCCTCCGGGGCCCAGCCCTCGAACCCGTGCGGCACGTCCGGGACCACCTCGAGGGTGACCGGCACCCCAGCACCAGCCAGTCGGTCGGCATAGGCCACGCCCTCCTGAAGGAACAGGTCCAGGTCGCCGACGCTCAGCCAGGTCGGCGGCAGCCCGGACAGGTCCTCCCGGCGGGCAGGGGCGGCGTGGTCGCTCACCTCCCGGCTGCCGGGTTCGGTGCCGAGGTAGACCGACCAGCCGAAGTGGTTGGACCGGTTGTCCCACACCCAGTGCTCGATCCTGTCCAGCTCGCGGTGGGTGGCGGTACGGTCGTCCAGCATCGGTGCGAACAGCCACTGTGCCGCCGGCTGCACCCCGCCCATGTCCGCCAGGTGCAGCACCAGACCGGCCGCCAGGTTCCCGCCCGCGCTGCCGCCGCCGAGGGCCACCCGGCCCGGGTCCACCCCGAGCTGCTCGGCATGGTCCTGCAGCCACTGCCAGGCGATCAGTGCGTCCTGGTGCGCCGCCGGGAACGGGTGCCGCGGGGCGAGGCGGTAGTCCGCGGAGACCACCGTGATGCCCAGCTCCTCGGCGACGGCGGCGCACAGCCGGTCGTCCATCACCGCCGCACCGCTCACCAGCCCGCCGCCGTGGAACCACAGCAGCGCCCCGGTGCCCGATGTACGACCCGGTGCCATCGGTTGGTAGACCCGCAGCCGCGGGCGGTACACCCGCCGGACCTGCACACCCGGGCGGCGGTCGCGGGGCAGCAGGTGCACCCCAGTCCGGACCAGCAGCCGGCCCCACCACCGGTACACCGGGATGTCCGGCATCCGCCGGGCGGCCCGGACCTGCGGGTCTACCCGCTCGGAGTCCATCAGCGAGGCGCGTCGGGCGTGATGGGCTGCCGCCCGGCCTGGCCGGTGAAGTGGTCCATCGTCTGGTTGATGCCGAAGAAGTCCATCATCGCGTCGAACGCGCGCACCGGCAGCACCCGGCCGATCGGCACCAGGCGGGCCAGCAACGGGGTGATGTACTGCTCGCGACCGGCCTCCACCGCGTCCAGCACCGCGCGGGCCACCTTCTCCTCCTGCAGGATCGGCAGCAGCCGCGGGAACTTCGTGCGCACTCCGGCGAACATGCCGGTGTCCACGTAGTACGGGCAGACCAGCAGTGTGCGCACCCCGTTCACCCCGGCGGTGCGCAGCTCTGCACGCAGCGACTCGGTGAACCCCACCACAGCGTGCTTGCTCGCCGAGTAGTCCGTCTGCCGCGCCACCCCGGCCAGCCCGGCGGCGCTGGCCAGGTTCACCACTGTACCGGTGCCCCGTTCCAGCATCCCCGGCAGCAGCGCCCGGGTGGTCCAGTACAGCGCGAGCACGTTCACCGCGAACGTGCGGCGGACCTGTGAGCTGGAGTTCTCCAGCAACGCCCCGCCGCTGACGATCCCGGCATTGTTCACCAGCACGTCCACTGGCCCTGCCTTCTCGGCCGCAGCCTGCACCGCCGCCTCGTCGGAGACGTCCACCGCATCGGCCGACGCCGCCCCACCGGTGGCGAGGATCTGCTCGCACGTGCCCTCGGCGCCGCCCAGGTCCAGGTCCCACACCCGCACCTGGGCACCACGGGCAGCGGCCAGCAGCGCCATCCGCCGGCCCAGCCCGCTGCCACCCCCGGTGATCAGCACCTGCCGGCCGGTCAGCGGCAGCCGGCGCCGGCGCATCAGGGCCCCTCCGGAGTGCCCCGGGCGGCGTTTGCGGCCGCGAGCAGCCCGTCCACCTGCTCGGCGGTGATCGGCATACCGGCATAGCCGGGCAGCCGCCCCACCGGGAAGGAGGACATCAAGGTCATCATCTCCTCGTCCTGCAGGATGCCCGCTGCTTCTGGCACCTGCACCGCCAGCTGCTGCACCGCCTGGGACACCAGCGGGGCAGCATCCGGATCAGCGAGCACCTCCGCCAGCGAGGACTCCCGGGTCAGCGGCGCCCGCTCCTCGTCCCCGGGCAGGTCCACAGTTGTGCTGGTGCGCAGATCCCGGCTGGAGGCGCCGACCTCCACCAGGTACTGCCCGCCCTCGACCCACCAGGAGTCGGTGCGCACGTCCCAGACCGCCAGGGCGGTGCGCGGTACGGGCACCTCCACCTCCACCGTCTGGCCGGCCGGGACCTCCACCGAGGTGAAGGCCTTCAGCTCCCGAGGAGGGCGGGAGACGGCCGAACCCGGCAACGACACGTACACCTGCACCACCTCCCGCCCCAGACGACCCCCGGTGTTGGTGACCGGCACGCGCACCAGCCAGCCGCCGTCGTCGGCCATGGCCACGCTGGCCTGCCCGTAGGAGAACGTGGTGTAGGACAGGCCGTGCCCGAACGGGAAGGCCACCGGCATGGTGCGCGCGTCGTACCAGCGGTACCCGACCAGCAGCCCCTCGCCGTAGCGGACCTGACCGTTCTCCCCGGGGAAGTTCCCGAATGCCGGGGTGTCCTCCAACCGCAGCGGCACCGTCTCGGTGAGGCGCGCCGAGGGGTTCACCCGCCCGAACAGCACGTCCGCGGTGGCCCCGCCGCCGGCCTGCCCGAGCAGCGAGGCGTCCACGATCGCCGGCACCTGCTCCGCCTGCGGGATGCGCACCACCCCGCCGTGGGAGAGCACCAGCACCACCTTCTCGTTCACCGCCAGCACCTCGGCCAGCAACGCCACCTGCTCAGCCGGAAGATCCAGGTGCTCCCGGTCGAACCCTTCCGACTCCGCCGCTGGTGGCAGCCCGAGGAACAGCACCGCCACCTCCGCCGCAGCCGCCGCCTGGACCGCCTCAGCACGCAGCGCCGTGGTGTCCCCGCCGCCGAGGTCGAACCCCGGTGCGTAGGTCAGCGCACCGGTGCTGATCGCCCGGATCTCGGCCAGCGCCGTCTCCAGCCGGGTGGGGTGGATGCGGGAGGAGCCCGCCCCA
>DATGRZ010000400.1:0-22318 GCA_035303065.1 Ruania sp. | reverse complement strand
ACCCGGTTGGGCTTGTTGCCCCCAGGGGGCATACCGGGCTGGCCGTAGCCGCCCCCGGGCCCGCCGTGGGCCAGCGGATCCGTTCCGGGCTGCGAGGGGCCGTGTCCGCCAGACTGGGTGCCGTACTGCATCGCCGGGTCGACGCTGCCGTACGGTGCGGTCTGGTCCGCCGTCCCCGGCGCCGGTGCGGCGCCGTACCCTGCACCTTGCTGTGGTGCACCAGGCTGCTGCTGCGGCACTGACGCAGCGCCATGGCTGCCAGTCTGCTGCCCCGCCTGCCCCTGGCCGCCGGCGGCCGGCGCGGCTCCCTGGGCGGGTGCCTGGTGCTCGGTCCACGCCGCCCCGTCCCAGTAGCGCAGCTGACCCTGCTGCTGCGGATCCGGGTACCAGCCCGCCGGAATGCTCATTCTTTTCACCTCAGTTGTCTGTCCAGTGATCTGCCCGTGATTCCTGCATCACCGCCGGTGAGGATACCGGTCCGGGACCGGTGCGCGCCGGTGCCCGCGCGGGCAGAGGTCCCCAGGGCCACCGGCCGTGGCTCTCGCCGCACGACTGGGCAGCAGCAGACCGGCTCCTGTTGTGATCTTGACCACGTCCGGTAGCGTGCTTTGCCGACAGGGGCAGGCAGAGTTCAACCGTCCGCCCAAAAGCCGGACAGAAGGAGTTCACCACATGGATGGCTTCGACTGGGTAGGGATGCTCACCAAGGTGGGCATCGCGATCGTCATCGTCATCGTCACCTGGATTCTCGCGAAAGTTGTGAAGTGGGCGATCGGCAAGCTGGTCAGCAGGATCGGCTTCCTGCAACGACCCGGCGCCGACGGCCGGTCGATCGGCGAGTCGCTCGGCAGAGTCGGCTCGTTGCTGGTCTGGCTCTTCGGGCTGGTCGCGATCCTGCAGGTGTTCGCCCTGGACGCAGTGCTCTCTCCGATCCAGGGTGCGTTGAACACGGTGATGGAGTACCTGCCGAAGGTGCTCGGTGCCGGGTTCGTCTTCTTCATCGGCTACCTGATCGCGAAGATCGCCAAGCAGCTGGTGGAAGCCGCCATCGGGATGATCAACTTCGGCGGGATCGCTGCCAAGGTCAAGTCGGTCGATCCCACTGGTGAGGGCGCCGCGCAGCAGCCGGACGCCACCGGCCACGCCGCAGCCCAGGCCGGACCGGAGGCCACCGGTCAGGTGCCGCCGGCCCAGCAGACCGCTCCTGGTGGCGGTTACCCGGCCCCGGGAGAGTACCCGGGCGCCGAGCAGTACCAGGGCGCGCAGTACCAGGGTCAGCAGTACCCGGGTGCGCCCCAGCAGGCAGCTGCCCCGCAGCAGCCCTCGGGGGTGAGCTCGACCAAGGTCGGCTCGGTCGTGGGCAACCTGGTGTTCGCGGTGATCCTCATCATGGTCACCATCGCTGCACTTCAGGTGCTGGGGATCTCTGCGATCTCCGACCCGGCGGTGAACATGCTCACGCTGATCCTGGACGCCATCCCGCTGATCCTCGCGGCGGTGCTGCTCCTGGGCATCGGCTACCTGATCGCGAAGTTCATCGGCTCGATCCTGGAGAGCACGTTGCGCGGGCTGGGTACCGACCGGGCGGTGGCGAGCCTGGGCATCATGTCCGAGGACAAGAGCGCCTCGCGGATCCTCACCCGGATCGTGCAGGTCGCGATCATGGTGTTCTTCGCGATCATGGCGGCCCGTGCGCTGCACTTCCCGGAGGTCACCGCCATCCTGGACGAGGTGCTCTCCCTGGGCGGACGCGTGCTGTTCGGCGGGGTGATCATCGCTGTCGGCTTCCTGGTGGCCAAGATCGTGTCCACCGCGATCGGCACCGGTACCACCTCCACAGTGGTCCGGTACGCCACGATCGCCTTGTTCGTGGCGATGGGCCTGAAGTACATGGGGATCGCCGACTCGATCATCACGCTGGCCTTCGGCTCGGTGGTGGTCGGAGGTGCCCTGGCTGCGGCGCTCGCCTTCGGCCTCGGTGGCCGTGACGCCGCAGCACGGACCCTGGCCAAGGCGGAGGCAAAGAAGGACACACCGTCCTGACCCTCCCCGGTGACGGCGGGCACGCAGGCGGGTGTCCGCCGTCACCATGGTCACGGAAAGCGTGCCAGAACGTGGACAGATGGTAACGGCAGGACAAAATGTCGGTATGCTCCAGGACGGCCCACCGCCGTGACCGGCTCCACCTCTGCGTGCGGCCGCGGTCCGGGCGCCGATCCGCACCGGCCCACAGTCTCCGAGCGCGGGCCGGGCAGCATCATCGACTCTCTTGGAGACTTTCGTGGCGCATTTGGACGAGCAGCTCGTCGACATCTTCGACGAGGTCATTGCACGCAACCCTGGTGAGACCGAGTTCCACCAGGCGGTCCGTGAGGTCTTGGAGTCCCTGGGCCCGGTCGTGGCCAAGCATCCCGAGTACGCCCACGGCGAGGTGATCCGCCGCCTCTGCGAGCCGGAACGCCAGATCATCTTCCGCGTCCCCTGGATGGACGACGACCGAAGGGTCCAGGTGAACCGCGGTTTCCGGGTGGAGTTCAACTCCGCGCTCGGCCCGTACAAGGGCGGGCTGCGGTTCCACCCGAGCGTGTACCTGGGCATCGTGAAGTTCCTCGGCTTCGAGCAGATCTTCAAGAACTCCCTCACCGGGCTGCCCATCGGTGGCGGCAAGGGCGGCAGCGACTTCGACCCCAAGGGCCGCAGCGACGCCGAGGTGATGCGGTTCTGCCAGTCGTTCATGACCGAGCTGTACCGGCACCTCGGTGAGTACACCGACGTGCCGGCCGGGGACATCGGTGTCGGCGGCCGGGAGATCGGCTACCTGTTCGGCCAGTACAAGCGGATCACCAACCGGTACGAGTCCGGTGTGCTCACCGGCAAGGGCTTGGGCTGGGGAGGTTCGCAGGTGCGGACCGAGGCCACCGGGTACGGCACCGTGTTCTTCGTGCGGGAGATGCTCGCCGCGGGCGGCTCCAGCTTCGAGGGCAAGAAGGTGGTGGTCTCCGGTTCGGGCAACGTGGCGATCTTCGCGATCGACAAGGTGCACGAGCTCGGCGGCACCGTGGTGGCCTGCTCCGACTCCGGCGGGTACGTGCTCGACCCGGACGGCATCGACCTGGACCTGCTGAAGCAGATCAAGAACGGCCAGCGGGGCCGGATGACCGACTACGCGCAGCGGCGCGGGGAGAAGGTCAAGCACTTCGAGCGGGGCTCGATCTGGGACGTCCCGTGCGATATCGCCCTGCCCTGCGCGACCCAGAACGAGCTCAACGGTGCCGATGCAAAGGCCCTGGCTGACAACGGCTGCCAGATCGTGGCCGAGGGCGCGAACATGCCCAGCACCCCGGACGCGATCCGCATCTTCGGCGAGGCCGGCATCCAGTTCGCCCCGGGCAAGGCGGTGAACGCCGGCGGTGTGGCCACCAGCGCCCTGGAGATGCAGCAGAACGCTTCCCGGGACTCCTGGAGCTTCGAGTACACCGAGGAGCGACTGGCCGAGATCATGAGCTCGATCCACCACCGCTGCCTGGTCACCGCCGACGCCTACGGTGCACCGGGCAACTACGTGGCCGGTGCGAACATCGCCGGGTTCACCCAGGTGGCCGAGGCGATGCTGCACCTGGGCGTGATCTGATCACCTAGACACGCACCTAGACATTGTCGGCCCCGGTGTCCGCCAACGAGGGCCCGCTGACCGAGTCGCCACCGTCCGGCCACTGCCACTCGGCGACCTCGGGGGTGTCGGTGCCGTGCTCGCGGGTGTACCGCCGGGCAGCGAGCCGGGCGTCGGCCATCTGCTGACGCAGGCCCGCGCACCGGGAGCCCAGCTCGGGCACCCGGTCGATCACGTCCATCACCAGGTGGTAGCGGTCCAGGTCGTTGAGCATCACCATGTCGAACGGTGTGGTGGTGGTGCCGTTCTCCTTGTAGCCGCGCACGTGCAGATGGGCGTGCCCGTTGCGGCGGTAGGTGAGCCGGTGGATCAGCCAGGGGTAGCCGTGGTAGGCGAAGATCACCGGCGAGTCCGTGGTGAAGATGGTGTCGTACTCGCGGTCGGTCAGCCCGTGCGGGTGCTCACCCGGGTCGTGCAGGCGCATCAGGTCCACCACGTTCACCACCCGGACCTTCAGCTCCGGCAGGTGCTGGCGGAGCAGGTCGGCGGCGGCGAGCACCTCCACAGTGGGGATGTCCCCGGCGCAGACCAGCACCACGTCCGGGTCCTCGCCGGGGATCTCGGTCCCGGCCCACTCCCAGATACCGACGCCCCGGTAGCAGTGGTCCTGGGCCTGCTCCAGGGTGAGGTAGTTCGGGTTCGGCTGCTTGCCGGCGACCACCACGTTGATGTACTGCCGGGTGCGCAACACGTGGTCGAAGGTGGCCAGCAGGGTGTTGGTGTCCGGGGGCAGGTAGACGCGCACCAGGTCGGCCCCCTTGTTCACCACGTGGTCGATGAAGCCGGGGTCCTGGTGGGAGAAACCGTTGTGGTCCTGGCGCCACACGTGCGAGCTGAGCAGGTAGTTCAGCGAGGCGATCGGCCGCCGCCAGGACAGCTCGTCGGTGACCTTGAGCCACTTGGCGTGCTGGTTGACCATCGAGTCGACGATGTGGATGAACGCCTCGTAGGAGGTGAACAGACCGTGCCGGCCGGTGAGCAGGTAGCCCTCCAACCAGCCCTGGCACTGGTGCTCCGAGAGCATCTCCATCACCCGCCCGGCCCGGGCCAGGTGCTCGGCCCGGTCGGTCTCGGTCAGCTCGGCGTTCCACTGCTTGGCGGTCACGTCGTAGACCGCCTGCAGCCGGTTCGAGGCGACCTCGTCCGGTCCGAACAGGCGGAAGTTGTCCGGGTTGCGCCGGATCACCTCGGTGAGCCACTGGCCGAGGATCTTGGTGGCTTCGGTGATCACACCGCCTGGGGCGGGCACGTCGACGGCGTAGCTCGCCTGCTCCGGCAGGCGGAGGTCGCGCAGCAGCAGGCCGCCGTTGCTGTGCGGGTTGTCGCTCATCCGCAGCTGCCCTGGTGGAGCGAGCCGGGCGACGTCGGGGACCAGGCGACCTTCGCCGTCGAAAAGCTCTTCGGCGTGGTAGCCACGCATCCAGTCCTCGAGCAGCTGCAGGTGCTCGGGGTTCTCCCGGGCACCGGTGAGCGGCACCTGGTGGGCACGCCAGGACCCTTCGGTCTGCTG
Organism: Ruania sp.; assembly: GCA_035303065.1. GTDB lineage: Bacteria > Actinomycetota > Actinomycetes > Actinomycetales > Beutenbergiaceae > Ruania. Next base: position 17,138 of record DATGRZ010000400.1, on the reverse strand, counting down.
CCCGTCGATCTCCTTCGGGCAGGTCCAGCCCTTCGGGGTGTGCAGCACGATCATCGGCCATGCGGGGCGCTCGACCTGTTCGGGGTCGGTGGTGGCAGCGGTGGCCTTGATCTCGGCGATCTCGTCCAGCACCTCGTCCAGCAGGGCGGCGAAGCGGGTGTGGATGGAGATCGGGTCCTCATCGTCGAACCCGGCGGTGAACACCCGTGGGCGGTGTCCGTAACCGCGCATCAGGTCCAGCAGCTCGGTCTCGGGGATGCGGCCGAGCACGGTGGGGTTGGCGATCTTGTACCCGTTCAGGTGCAGGATCGGCAGCACCACACCGTCGGTGGCGGGGTTGACGAACTTGGTGGAGTGCCAGCTGGTGGCCAGCGGCCCGGTCTCCGCCTCCCCGTCGCCCACCACGGCGAGCACCAGCAGGTCCGGGTTGTCGAAGGCGGCGCCGTAGGCGTGGGAGAGGGCGTAGCCGAGCTCGCCGCCCTCGTTGATGGACCCGGGGGTCTCCGGGGCGGCGTGCGAGGGAATGCCGCCGGGGAAGGAGAACTGCCGGAACAGCCGGCGCAGACCTTCGGTGTCCTGGGTGACGTCCGAGTAGATCTCCGAGTAGGTGCCCTCGAGGTAGGTGTTCGCCACCACACCGGGACCGCCGTGCCCAGGTCCGGTGATGTAGAGGGCCGACTGCGCCCGCTCGGCGATGGCACGGTTGGCGTGCGCATAGAGAAAGTTCAGGCCCGGGGTGGTGCCCCAGTGACCCAGCAGCCGGGGCTTGATGTGCTCCGGACGCAGAGGTTCCTGCAGCAGCGGGTTGTCCAGCAGGTAGATCTGCCCGATGGACAGGTAGTTCGCCGCACGCCACCAGCCGTGGATCGCGGCGAGGGTCGCCTGGTCCGGCTCCGGTCGGGTGCGGTGCTGCCAGGGTTGCTGTGCGGCATCGGCGGTGCTCAAGCTCATCGGTTTCTCCCAAGGGGTCGATGGTTCCCCTCTAGCCTGGCCCGTCTTCTGCCTGGAGGCGAGTGGAACGGTGATGTCACCGGCGGGTCCTGGTCAGGTGATGGTCACCGCGAGCCCCAGCTGGTGGCCCTCGGCCGGTTCGCACGACTGCGATACCTTGGCCCCGATGGTCCATCTCGGTGTCGACTCCGTGTCCTACACACTGGCGGACGGACGTCCCCTGCTGCGCGACATCACGATACGCGTGGGCGCGGGTGAACGCGTGGCGTTGATCGGCGCGAACGGGGCCGGAAAGAGCACGTTGCTGCAGATCGCCGCCGGTGATCTTCGGCCGGAGAGCGGAGCCGTCTCCCGCATCGGCAGCCTCGGTGTGATGCGCCAGTTCATCACCGGAGACACTGTGCGCGGGCTGTTGCTGTCAGTCGCGCCGCCTGCCATCCGTGACGCGGCCGCGAGGCTCGCGCGCACCGAGGCCGCGATGGCGGACCGGAGCACCACGCAGTCCCAGATGGCGTTCGCCACGGCAGTCACCGACTGGGGTGATGCAGGCGGTTATGACGCCGAGGTGTTGTGGGACACCTGCACTGTCGCCGCGCTCGGGATACCGTTCGACCAGTGCCGGGACCGGCCGCTGTCCACCCTCTCTGGTGGTGAGCAGAAGCGTCTTGCCATCGAGGCGCTGCTGCGTGGCGCAGATGATCTGCTGCTGCTGGACGAGCCGGACAACTCTCTCGATGTCCCAGGTAAGCGTTGGCTGGAAGATCGGCTGCAGGCGACGACGAAGGGCGTGCTCTACGTCAGTCACGACCGCGAGCTGCTCCGGCGCACAGCGACGTCGATCGCGACCCTCGAGCTCGGCGCAGCTGGTAGCACCAGCTGGACCCACCCGGGTGGCTTCGCCAGCTACGACCGGGCCCGCGAACGGCGATTCGAACGCTTGGACGAGCTGCGCCGCCGCTGGGACGAGGAACATGCAAAGCTGCGTTCGCTCATGCAGATGTACAAGCAGAAGGCCGCGTACAACTCCGACATGGCATCGCGGTACCGGGCCGCCCAGACCCGGCTCGATCGGTTCGAGAAGGCCGGGCCACCGGAGGAGCAGCCGCACCGGCAGCACCTGGAGATCAGACTTCGCGGCGGTCGCACCGGTAAGCGCGCACTGACGTGCGAGGCGCTGGGGCTGTCGGGGTTGACGCAACCGTTCGACCTCGAGGTCTGGTACGGCGACCGGATCGCGGTCCTCGGCGGCAACGGGTCCGGCAAGTCACATTTCCTACGCCTGCTCGCCGCAGGTGGAACCCACCCCACGCCACGGTCGCCGACGACCGAGGACGATCTCGAACCGGTACCGCACATCGGCACCGCACGGCTCGGCAGCCGGTGCCGGCCCGGGTGGTTCGTGCAGAATCGCGCCCGTCCCGATCTCGCCGGCCGCACGCTGCTGGAGATCCTCCACCGAGGCGACCAGCATCGAACCGGTCTGCCGCGCGAGGACGCCTCGCGGGTGCTCGCTCGCTATGGTCTTGCGCGCGCGTCCGAGCAGGACTTCGACTCACTGTCCGGCGGCCAGCAGGCGCGCCTCCAGGTGTTGCTGCTGGAGCTGGGCGGAGCCACAGTGCTCCTTCTCGACGAGCCCACCGACAACCTCGACCTCGTCTCGGCCGAAGCGCTCCAGCAGGCGCTCCGGTCCTTCGACGGGACGGTGCTCGCCGTCACGCACGACCGGTGGTTCGCCCGCGACTTCGACCGCTTCCTGGTCTTCGGAGCCGACGGCAGCGTGTCCGAAGATGATGAACCGGTCTGGGACGACGCCCGCGCCCGGTAGCCCACGAGTGCATTCTCGCTGAACCCCTGCTCGGCGAGGATTCAGCCGTTCACGATGTCGCCAGACATCACAATGGTCGGGCTGGCGGGATTTGAACCCACGACCCCCTGACCCCCAGTCAGGTGCGCTACCAAGCTGCGCCACAGCCCGTGATATGCAGTTGTCGTCCGCGAAACGGACCGAGGTGAGCCTACCGCAGGGTGGCCCGTTGCTCCCAATCCGGGACGTGGCGAAGATCGCAGGCCGCTCAGGTGAGCCAGCACAGGCAGAACGGGTGCCCGGCAGGGTCGGAGTAGACCTGGAACGCCTCCCCCGGGTCGTGCGTGGTCGTCGGCTGGAGCACGTGCGCGCCCAGGGCCATCACGTGGGCGTGTGCGGCCTCGAAGTCCTCCACCCACAGGTCCAGGTGCACCTGCTGCGGTGTGCCCTCCGGCCAGTCGGGGCGGATGTGCTCAGGATCGAGCTGTACGCCGATCCGGGGCTGGTCGTCGACGAGCACCATGTGCCAGTCGTCGTCGCGGTCCACGGTCCCGTCGAGCACCCCGGCCCAGAACGTGCTCTCCGTCTCCAGGTCGGCACTGTCGAACACGACCACCTGGTGGTTGATCTTCATCACCCGATCCTCTCCTCCTGCGGTCAGTGCTCTGCGGGGTCCGCTGGTTCTGGGTCCGCCAGCTCGGGGTCCGCCAGCTCTGGGTCCGCTGGTTCTAGGTCCGCCAGCCCGGGCACCGCCGGGCCGGCAGCGAGCCCCTTCTGCGCCGCCACCGTCCGTACCGCGTCGATCACCAGCTCGAGCGAGCGCCGCGGCGTGGCCGCGGCCCGGTGCACGATCGAGACGGTGCGCACCACTGGCTCGCGCAGGGCGATGATGTCCACCCCGGCCGGCAGCAGGGTGAGCGCCAGGTCGGACACCAGGGTGACGCCGAGGCCGCCGGCGACCATCGCCAGTGCCGTTGCCTGCTCCTCCACCTCGTGGTTGATCCGCGGCTCGTATCCGTTGTTCCGGCACGCGATCCGCACTGCGCGGCCGAAGTGGGACCGCGGCCCGGCCAGGATCCATGGGTGGTCGGCCAGGTCGGCCAGGGACACGGTGGCCGCGGGCACGATCCCGGCGGGTACAGCGGCGTGCAGCCGCTCCACAGCCACCTCCCGCCGTTCCAGCGCCGGGTCCCGGGGCACGGCGTAGTCGGAGTAGTCGATCACGAAGGAGAAGTCGATGGTCCCGTCACGCACTGCCTCGGCGGTGTCCTCCGGAGCGAGCTCCGAGGTGCGCACCTCGATTCCGGGATGGTTGACCGCCAGGGTGGCCAACGCGGGCGGGAGCAGCCCGGAGGCCACCGATGCCCACACTCCCCCTTCGAGCCGCGCCGTCACCCCGCCCTGCGCCCGCTCCAGGGCGACGGTCGCTCGTTCCACCGAGGCGAGGATGTCCTCGGCGTGCTCGTTCAGCAGCAGCCCGAGGTCGGTCAGGCGCACTCGGCGTCCGAGCCGTTCGATCAGCGGCACACCTACTTCGCGCTCGAGCTGGGCGAGCTGTTGGGAGACCGCTGACGGGCTGTAGTGCAGCACTGCCGCGGCAGCGGTGATGGTGCCGCGCCGGTGCAGTTCGCGCAGCATCCGCAGTCTCCGCAACGAGAGCTCCATGCTGCCTCAGCGTACGCACTGTGAAGCAACCATGGACAGGAACGTGCATGAATCACCGATGGACGCCCGTCAACACGCGTCGCACCCTGGGGACACAGGCCCCGTGGGGGTGCCACTGTGGTGCTCCCGGCAGGTGGCCGGAACAGCCGAACAGCATCAGCACGCACGCAGGAGGTGGTGGAAATGACGACCCTGGACAACATCCCACGCGCAGGGAACGGACACGACAGAGATGATCACCTCACCGCTGCCAACCCGATCGACCAGGAGCCGTACCAGCGGCTCACCTGGCAGGACGAGGAGACCGGCGCCACCGGCTACCTGGTGGTGCACACGCTGGTGTGCGGGCTGGCCACCGGCGGTCTGCGGATGCGCCCTGGTTGCACGATGCACGAGGTGGAGGACCTGGCCCGCGGCATGGCCACCAAGACCGCCACGTTCGGCCTCCCGGTCGGCGGCGCGAAGGGCGGCATCGACTTCGACCCCAAGGACGAGCGGGCCTTCGGTGTGCTGGAGCGGTACTGCATGGCGATGCGCCCCTGGCTGGATGCGCACTGGGTCACCGCCGAGGACCTCGGTGTCACCCAGCAGCTGATCGACGCCGTGTTCGAACGGGTGGACCTGGGTCAGTCGTTCCACGCTGCTATCCAGCGCTCGGAGAACCCGGACGCGACACTGGACCGGGTGCACGCCGGTCTGGCGAGCCGTACCGATGACGGGCTGCTGCTCGGCGACATCATCGGCGGCTACGGTGTGGCCCAGGCCTGCCTCGCGGTCACCAACGCCCGCGGTTGGGACGAGCGGCGCACCACTGTGGCGATCCAGGGGGTGGGCACGATGGGCGGCGGGACCGCGTGGTACCTGCACGAGGCCGGTGTCCCAGTGGTGGCGCTGGCCGATGCCCGCGGCACGCTCTACTCCCCCGCCGGTCTCGACGTGCCTGCGTTGCTCGACCTGCGCGACGCCTACGGCGAGATCGACCGTGCGGGGGTACCGGACGACGTCGCACAGCTGCCGCGCGAGGCCGTGCTGTCGATGGAGACCGACATCTTGGTCCCGGCGGCCATCTCCTACGCCATCAGTGCCGAGAACGTGGACACCGTCTCCGCCCGGGTGGTGGTCGAGGCGGCGAACACCGGCGTCCTGCCGGAGGCGGAGGCCGCGCTGACCGCCCGGGAGATCCTGGTGATCCCCGACTTCGTGGCCAACGCAGGCGCAGCCGCCTGGGCATGGTGGCTGCTGCTCGGCGAGGTCGGGCTCGACCCGTACGACTCCTTCGACCGGCTCCGACTGGAGATGTTTGCGCGGGTGAACCAGATGATGGCGGAGTGGAACACTGTGGGGGTCCCGCCGCGGAGCACCGCACTGGGCATCGCCGCAGCGAACCTGAAGTCGATGGCAGGTGTGCACGAGCTGACCATTCCCTGACCGCGGAGCTCACCGTGCTGGCACCGGGTCGGCGTGGGCCCTGGAGTTCCGCCGGCCCGGCTGCGGTTCCGCAGCCGGGCCGGCGGCTTGGTCAGAATGGCGGGATCTCTGGGCTGGGGCTGAGCTGGGTGCTGCTGCCGTCGACGTTGCGGCGGTAACGGTGCCCAGTGGGGGTGGTCCATTCGAACTCCCCCGGTGCGGTCTGCACCACCTGGAAGTCGCCGTGCGTCTTCACCTGGTGGTCCCGGTGGCACAGCGGCCCGAGGTTTGCTGGGCTGGTGCTGCCGCCGGCGGTCGGCTCCTGGTGGTCCCAGGGCCTGGTGTGGTCGAGCTGGCAGTCCCGTGCTGGGGCGCTGCACCCGGGCCGCACACAGTGCTGGTCCCGGGCCCGGACGTGGTCGGCGAGGGGTGCCGAGGGGCGGTACCGGGTGTGCCCGAGATCGAGCAGCCTGCCGCTGAGCGGGTCGGTGACCAGCCGGCGCCAGATGCCGCCTGCGGCCAGGGCCCTGGCGGTCATCGGTGTGATCGGGCCATAGCCAGTCAGGTGTGGCACTGCGTCGGGGTCGATCGCAGGTCCGGTGTCGGTGACGGGGTCATCAGGATGTCGCCATGGGGCTTCCAGGGCGGTCCCGCCCGCCTCGCCGCCCTCATCGGTCGCCGGTGGAGCGGTGACCATCCGCCGCAGGGTGCCAGCCTCGTCAGCAGCATCGGCCGCAGCCGCCGCTGCTGCGCCGCTCTGCGGGAGCAGGTGGGCGAGGGACACGGTCACATGGATCTCCGGCCGGCGGCCGTCGGTGTGCGCCAGCGGCAGCGAAAGATGCTCCGGGCCCAGGTGTCCGGTGGCCAGAGCCTCGGCGGCGACGGTCGCCAGGGCGTCGAACCGGAGCTGGTCCGGTGTGCGCGGGTCGCCGCCGGCTCTCGCCGCAGCGGCCGCCGCCTGCAGGGCGGTGTCCAGGGCGAGCACGTCGGCTGCGGGGCCTTCGATGGTCATCGCGGCGGTCTCGTCCGGCAGTGCCCGGGGCCGGGTCACCCGACGGCACGTGCGGCGCCGCTCCGCGCGGCGTTCTGCTTCGGCCGGATCCACGGCGACCAGCGCGCGGGCTACGTCCCGGCGCAGCTGGCCGGCGGTGCGCGAGGGAGCCGTGGGCAGCACCTGGTCCTCAACAGCCAGGGCGACCTGCCAGGGCACGTCGTCCAACGAGTCGAGGATCGCGCGAGCCCGGCCGGTGTCGATCGTCCCGCGGCGAAGCTCCTCACCGGTGCCGAGCAGGTGAGTGCTGACAAGGCGGCCCCGGCGCACCAGGTCCCGGCACTGGTTCCGCGTCCAGCCCAACCGCACGGCGAGCTCCTCCGGCGCGGTGCACGCCTTCTCCGCCGCCACTGCGGTCCTCTCGCCACTGTCGGCGTCGGTCACGACGTCGGCCAGGGCCAGCGGGTTCATCGACTCGCGTTCGCAGAGCACTCCCGCGGCCTGCGCCATCAGCGCCTCGGCACACGCCGCGAGCCGGTTCGCTGCAGCGACGACCTCGACCAGCGTGCCGTCGTCGCTCTCGTCCAGATCTATCGCCAGCAACCGGTCCAGCAGCACGCCTCCGGTGCCGGTCGCGGCCAGCTGAGCGTCGGTGCCGAGCTGTTGGTACCCGGCGACCAGCCGGACCAGCGCTCGTTCCGCGGCACCGTTCCCCGGACCGGCCGCGGGCCGCTCCTCGGGTGTCGTGTCGCCGATCTCGCTCATAGAACTAGTGTACTAACCACCCCTGACAATGGCTGGCACCTGGGCGGCGTGGCGCTCAGGTCTGGCGATCCCCCCGGTCCGAGCGTCGGTAGGCTCGCGGTCGTGCCTGCTCAGTTCTCCCGCACGCCCACGGTCACCCAACGGCGCGCCCGAGCGGCTGTCGCGGCACTCTTCCTCACCAACGGTGCCCTGATCGCCAACCTGCTCCCCCGCTACCCGGAGATCAAGTCAGCGCTGGCCCTGGGCAACACCACCTACGGGCTGACCATCGCGGCGCTGCCCACCGGCGCGATCGCCGCGGGCCTGTTCGCCGCCGCGTTGATCCGACGGTTCGGTTCCGCACCGGTCGCGGTCATCGGCACGGTCGGCACCAGCATCGCCATCCTGCTGGCCGGTATCTCTCCGTCAGCCGCACTGTTCGCGGTCGGGTTGTTCCTGGCCGGCGCCCTGGACGCGATCACGGACGTCGCCCAGAACGCCCATGCCCTGCGGGTACAACGGGAGTACCGACGCTCGATCCTGAACTCCTTCCACGCCGTCTGGTCGATCGGCGCAGTGCTCGGCGGTTCGATGGCCGCCGCTGCGATCGCGCTAGACGTGCCGCTGGGCTGGCATCTGGGCGTCTCGGCGCTCGTGTTCGCCATCGTCGCCCTGATCGCGCTGCAGTTCTGCCTGCCCGGCCCGGACCAGGGCGCGCCACAGGCGAACGTGCCCGGTCAGGACTCCTCGGCGGGCGCCGCGCGATCGCGCTCCCCGGTCTCCGGCCGCACAGTGCTCGTGCTGCTGGCGTTCGTCCTGGTCGCGATCTCCGGCACCCTGGTCGAGGACGCCGGCAACTCCTGGGCGGCGTTGTATCTCTCCGCCGATCTGGGCGCACCGGCAGCGCTGGCCGCTACCGGGTACATCGCACTGGTGGGTGCACAGACGGTGGGTCGGCTGCTCGGCGACCGGCTGGTGGACCGGTTCGGGCAGCGGGCCGTGGCCCGAGCCGGTGGAGTGATCGTGGCTGTCGGGATGGGCACCGCTCTGGCGCTACCCACAGTGCCGGGCACGATCATTGGCTTCGCGCTCGCCGGGTTCGGGGTGGCCACCCTGGTGCCAGCGGCGATGTCCGAGGCGAACGACCTGCCCGGTCTGCGTCCCGGAACCGGACTGACCGTGGTGTCCTGGCTGATGCGGCTCGGGTTCCTCGCCTCCCCACCGCTGGTCGGCCTGGTCGCGGACGCCACGTCGTTGCGCGTCGGGTTGCTGGTGGTACCGCTGGCGGGTGTGCTGGTGGTCCTGCTCGCCGGGGTGCTCTCGGGCCGCAGGCACCGCACCATCACCGCTCCGGGATGATCTGTCCGCCCGCCGGGGTCACGACCAGCCGGCGCACCGGCCCACCCGCGGTCGTACCCGGGACGGGGACCGGTGGCGTCAGCGAGCCAAGCACTGCGGGCAGACGTGCGCCGGTGGCGCGCGGCCCGTCCGGGTCGGCAGGGTCGGCGGACGCGGTGCCGGGCAGCCCGTGCACGGACAGGTAGCCGAGCAGCGCGAACAGGTACGCCTCTTTCGCATCGGCGTCCAGGCCGGCGTCGGTGGCGGTCCGCAGCGGTGGCAGCAGCTCGGCCAGGCGTGCCATCAGCACCGGGTTGCGCGCTCCGCCACCGGAGACCACCACCCGGCGCACACCGGTGCCAGTGATCGCGTCGGCCACAGTGCACGCGGTCAGCTCGGTGAGCGTGGCGAACAGGTCGGCACCCTGCGGCACCGGTACGCCTGCTGCTGCCAGGCGCTCGGCCACGTAGCCGGCGTGGAAGTGCTCCCGCCCGGTGGACCGCGGCAACGGCTGGCGGTAGAAGTCATCCTCGAGCAGCACCGCCAGGGCCTCCTGGTGCACGGTCCCGGCAGCCGCCAGCACGCCGTCCACATCGGCGCGGCGGCCGGTCTCCTGCGCAGCGGCGTCGAGCAGACAGTTGCCGGGCCCGGTGTCCCCGGTGCGCACCGGTCCGGCCCCTACGAGGGTGAGGTTCGCGATGCCGCCGATGTTCAGGACCGCTGTGGGCTGCTCGCCGAGCCAGAGCTGGTCGAGCAGGCTGACCAGGGGCGCCCCGTGCCCGCCGGCGGCCACGTCCGCGGTGCGGAAGTCGTGCACCACCGGCAGGCCGGTCGCCGCGTGGATCCATGCGGGTCCGCCGATCTGCAGCGTGCTGTGCACAGCTCCTGCGCGCACGTCGTGGAACAGTGTCTGGCCGTGGCTGGCGACCAGGTCTGCCGGCCCCAGCTCGGCCAGGCCCTGGGCGGCAGCAGCCCCGAACGCCTGACCGGTCTCGGCCTCCAGGGCGCACCACTCCCCCACGCCCGGACGGCCGGGCGGGAGCGCGGCGAGCAGCCGGTCGCGCAGCGCCTGCGGCCAGGGCACCTCCAGGTGACCGCACGGGACCAGCTGGAGCGCGCCGTCGTCGAGCGGGTTGAGCTCTGCCCGGGCGACGTCGATCGCGTCCACCGACGTGCCTGAGCTCACGGCGAGGACCCGCATCAGTCGCCGAGCACCAGGCGCAGCGCCGCTTCGGCGTTCGCCCGGCCCACCCCGTGGGCGAGCACCAGTCGGGGCGCGGCCGGGGCGGCCTCGGCCATCCCGCCGTGCAGCACGACGGCGTCATCTCGCCGGTCCAGCAGCAGGTCGAGGTCCTCCTGCTCCCGCAGGTCCGCGAGGGGCTCTCGGGTCAGGGCCATGACCGGCACGTCACCCAGGCCGTCGAGAACGTCCACCAGGGCCGGGGCATCGTCAGCACCGGCGAGCACGACCCGGGCGTCCGGGAAGCGCTCGGCGAGCGCGTTCGCGAACCCCGGTGCGACCCGTCCGGTCGCCTGGTTGTAGCGTCGCCGCAGGTCGACCAGCACCGGGGGTGGCCCACCGGACCGGGCAGCATGGAGCCGCACCTCGCCCCGGGCCACCTGCACCGCCGCGCGCGCGATGTCGCGCCCGACCGTGGCCACGGCGGCGGCTGCCTCCTCCAGGTCCGGTACCGGGCTGGTTGCCTGGTACCGGGCCACGCGGTCGCGGAGACCGTCCAGCCGGGCGATGCTGGCCGCCAGGGCAGCCGGGTCGAGCTCCCCACAGCGCAGCGCTCTCAGCACGCCGTCGACGGCGGTGGTCAGCATCGCTTCGTCGTCCCGGCCGCTCGTGGTACCCAGGCAGAGCAGGTCCGCTCCGGCCTGCAGCGCCCGTACGCAGGCCACCGCCAGACCGGGACCGTCCCCGTCGCTGACGGCGGCCATGTCCAGGGCGTCGGTGACGATCACCCGGTCCGCACCGCCGGGCAGCGTGCGGACCAGGTCGGTCACCGCCGGTTCCAGGCTGGCCGGCCGGGGGCCGAGCGCGGGGATGTGCAGGTGCCCGGTCATCACCGCGTCCAACCCGGCGGTGCCGGCGGCGTGGAACGGTGGCAGGTCCCGGCTGGTCAGCTCCTCGGCGGTCACGTCCAGGAAGGGCAGCTCCAGGTGGGAGTCGGTGGTGGTAGCGCCGTGGCCGGGGAAATGCTTGCCGCAGCCCGCCACACCTCCGGAATGCAGCCCGGTCAGGAACGCTGCCCCCTGCCGGGACACCCGCTCGCGGTCGGGGCCGAACGAACGCACCCCGATCACCGGGTTCGTCGGTTCGCTGGCTACGTCCAGCACCGGTGCCAGGTCCAGGTCGATACCAGTGGCCCGGACCAGGCCGCCGAGAGCGGTGCCGGCCCGTTCGGTGAGCGCGAGATCATCGGCAGCACCGAGCGCGGCAGCACCGGGCAGCGCGGATCCGGAGGCGGCCTGCAGCCGGGAGACGTCCCCGCCCTCCTCGTCCACGCTGATCAGCACCGGACCTGCGGCGTGCAGCGCGCCGGTCAGTGCGCGGGTGGTCTCCAGGTCTGGCGCGTTCTGCGCCACCAGCATCACCCCGCCGAGGCCGTCCGCGATGGCGCGGGTGAGCCATCCCGGTGCCATGCTGCCGTTGAAGCCGGGCATGAGCACACCGAGGGCGAGGCGTCGGAACCGGTCCGCAGAGACACCGCCGGGCGGTGCGGGGCTTCTGTCCATGCGCCCATCATGCTAGGTTCTGTTACTCATTGACCAGACGACAGCCATGCTTGTAATGGCCTTACACCGACGTGGGGAGACGTCTGTGCCGATCGCACCGCCGCGGACCGGGCTGAGCCGCGTGCTCCAGGACCTGGACCTGCTCGGCTCCGGCAGCATCGCGCTGTGCACCAACTACACCGCCGTCACCGACGAGCTCGGTCGCGGCGTGGACGCCCTGGTGGCGGCGGGCCTGCCGGTGCGCTGCCTGCTCACCCCGGAGCACGGCTACTGGGGCGGCGTCCAGGCCGGCAAGAGCGAGGGGGACGGCCAGGACGAGGCCACCGGGCTCCCGGTGCTGGACACCTACGGCGTGTCCGGTGCCGACCTGGACGCGCTGCTGGAGCGCACCGGCGCCGACCAGGTGGTGCTCGACCTGCAGGACATCGGCACCCGGTTCTACACCTACACCTGGACCCTGTTCGACCTGCTCTGCTCCGCGGCCCGGACCGGGCACCAGGTCGTGGTGCTGGACCGGCCCAACCCGCTCGGCACAGGCGTCACGGGCCCCGGTCTGGACCCTGCCTGCGCCAGCTTCGTCGGGCGCGTCTCGATACCACTGCAGCACGGCCGGACCCTCGGTGAGCTGGCCCGCTGGTTCAACGCGGTGCACGTACCGGCGGCCACCGGCTCCCGCGCCGGGCTGGCAGTGGTGCAGGTGACCGGTGGGGACCGGGACACAGGCACGCACGGGCGACTGTGGGTGCCGCCCTCGCCGAACATGCCGACCCGCACCACGGCCCAGCTCTACCCGGGCACCGGACTGCTCGAGGGCACCACGCTGTCCGAGGGCAGGGGCACCACGAAGCCGTTCGAGCTGTTCGGCGCCCCGTGGACCGATGCCCGGCTGGCTGCCACCCTGACCGAGCAGGCGCTGCCCGGGGTGCAGGTGCGCGAAGCGGTGTTCGTGCCGATGTTCGCCAAGCACGCGGGTGCGCGGGTGCACGGCGCACAGCTGCACCTGAGCGACCCGGCCGCCTTCGACCCGGTGCGCACCGGGTACACGCTGCTGAGCACCCTCGCCACGCTCTACCCCGAGCAGCAGCTCTGGCGGGAAGCGGCCCCCGGGCGGCCGCACTTCCTCGACCTGCTCTGGGGCAGCCCCGCACTGCGCGAAGGCATCGATGCGGGCCACTCGCTGGACCAGGTGCTGGCCGCCAGCCCACCGGCACCCACCCCACCACCCGACACCCTGCTCTACTCCCCCACCACCACGGAGGTTCTCGCGTGACTGGCCGGACCATCCTCGCTGTCGGCGGGCACATCGGCGACATGGACCTGGCCGCAGGTCCGCTGCTGGCACAGAACGTCTGCGACGGCGGTCGGTCGGTGCTCCTGGCGCTCACCCCGGGCGAACGCGGCCACCCGCGGCTCGGGGTGGCCGAGTACAAGGAGCAGAAGATCACCGAGGCGCACACGTTCGCCACGGGCATCGGTGCCGAGGTGATCGTCTACGACGACCTGTCCGACGGGTTCCTGCACTGCACCGACGACGTCGCCGCTCGCCTGGCGCGGGACATCCGCACCATCCGCCCCGACCTGCTGCTCGCGCACTGGGGGCGCAGCATCCACACCGACCACGAGCAGGCGAGCCTGCTTGCCGAGCGGGCCCGGTTCCTGGCCGGGCTGCCCGGTTGGCAGGAGGACCCCGGCGCCGTTGATGGTCCGGGCCGTCGGCACGGGGTGGGCCAGCTGCTCTACACCGAGAACTGGGAGGACGCGGACGGCTTCCTCGCCACCCGGTACACCGCCGTCTCCCAACGCGCCCGGGACCTGTGGCTGGAGGCGATCGGCTGCCAGGCCTTCGCCCGCGGGGAGACCTACGGCTTCCGCTACATCGACTACTACGACGCCCAGCTGATCACCCGAGGGTGCCTGGCCGGGGTGAGCCACGCCGTCGCGCTGGCCGAGGGCGGCCACGGGCTGCGGGAGGTGTGAGCTGATGGCGACCACCTTCCGTACCCACCGAGCCGGCGACGCTGCGGCGCTGGCCGCACTGACCACGCTGGCCATGCCGCAGGACGCCGTGGACGTGCCCACGCTCACCGAGAACGTGCTGCTGGACGAGAACTTCCAGCCCGAGGGGCTGATCGTCGCTGAGCACGACGGCGTCCCGGTGGGTTTCGTCTACGCAGTCACCACTGCAGGGGCCGGGTCGGGCCAGGAGGCACCCGGCGGCTGGCTGACCATCGGCTGCGTGCACCCGGACCACCGCGGCCGCGGGGTGGGCACCGGGCTGCTCACCCGCGCGACGGACTACCTCGCCGAGCGGGGCGCTACCTGGGTGAACGTGGCCGCCTACGCCCCCGCCTACTTCGTGCCCGGGCTGGACGCGGTCGCCTACCCGGAGGCGGCACGGCTGCTGGAGCAGCACGGTTTCACCCGGTTGTACACCGCGGCGGCGATGGCGCTGGAGCTGAGCACCTACCGCACCCCTACGGACGTACTCGCTCTGGCCGACCAGCGTGCCGCCGAGGGATACCAGCTCGGTCCGGCCACCCCGGACGACCTGCCCGAGGTGATCGACTTCGCCGGCCGCGAGCTCGCCCCGGACTGGGCGGACGCGGTGCGGGACGCGGTGCTGCGCCACGGCCACCTGCACCGGCTGCGGATCGTGCGCGGTCCCACCGGTGTGGCCGGTTTCGCGATCTACGGCGCCTACCGGGGCCTGCGGGAGCGGTTCGGCCCGTTCGGGGTGGACGAGTCGCTGCGCGGCACCGGTCTGGGCAAGATCCTGCTGCACCACACGCTGACCGCGATGCGTGCGGAGGGGGCACACAGCGCCTGGTTCCTGTGGACCGGTGAGGACTCGCCCGCCGGGCACCTGTACCGGCGCACCGGCTTCACCGTGACCCGGCGGTTCGACGTCCTCCGGCGCGAGCTCACCCCATCCACCCAGACCACGAGGGAGAGGTCCGAATGAGAGCCCGACGACTCACCACTGCGGCAGCCGCGCTGACCGGCGCCGCACTGATCCTGTCCGCCTGCTCCGGCGGCGGAGACGACGGCGGCGGTGACGGCACCGGTGAGGTGCAGCCGCTGACCATCCACGCCAACTCCGCGAACACCTACCAGCGCAACTTCAACCCGTTCTCCGCCAGCGTGCTGCACGGCGCCCGCGGCTACATCTACGAGCCGTTGGTCGCCTCCAGCCCGCAGATGGACGAACCGGTGCCGTGGTTGGCGGAGTCGGTGGAGTTCAACGACGACGGCACGGTGATGACCTACACGCTGCGCGAGGACGTCACCTGGTCCGACGGGGAGGACTTCACCGCCGAGGACGTGGCGTTCACGTTCAACCTGTTCGTCGACGAACCGGCCACGAACCTGGCCGCTCTGGACGTGGTGGAGGCGAGGGCCACCGACGATCTGACCGTGGAGATCGAGTTCTCCGAGCCGATGTTCGCCTTCGAGCATGCCGTGGGCAACACGCTGATCGTCCCCGAGCACATCTGGGCCGACGTCGAGGACCCGATGGAGGACACCAACGAGGATCCGGTGGGTACCGGACCGTTCCTGCTCGAGGACTTCTCTCAGCAGCTGTACACGATGACGAAGAACGAGGACTACTGGGCCGCGGACGAGGTCCAGGTGGAGCAGCTGCGCTACCCGGCGAACACGGACCAGACGTTCACCACCAGCCTGCAGTCCGGTGAGATCGACTGGTCCGGCGGTTTCGTGGCGAACGTGGAGGACATCTTCGTGGCCCGCGACCCGGACAACCGCGGGTACTGGTACCCCGGTGGCGGGCTGGTCAGCCTCACCCCGAACACCCAGGAGGCGCCGTTCGACGACCCGCAGCTGCGGGAGGCGCTCAGCCTGGCGATGGACCGGGAGCAGATCTCCGAGGTGGCGATGCAGGGCTACACCCCGCCGGCGCACCCGACCGGTCTGCCGATGCCCGCGTATGAGTCCTCGCTGTCCGCCGAGTACGCCGACGCGGCCTACAGCCGGGACGTCGAGGCTGCCAACGACCTCCTGGACGAGGCCGGCTACGAGATGGGCGCCGACGGTGTGCGCACCACCCCGGACGGTGAGCCGATGTCCTACCCGCTGGAGATCCCTTCGGACTGGGTGGACTGGGTGACCATCAGCCAGCTGCTGGTGGAGCAGTTCGCCGAGGTCGGCATCGAGATCACACCGCAGGGTGTCTCCTTCGACTCCTGGGTGGAGACGCGCAACTCCGGGAGCTTCGACCTGACCATCTCTGCGACCGCGATCGGGCAGAGCCCGTTCGACATGTACCGGTCGATGATGAGCTCGGAGTACGCCAGCGACGGTGCGGTCCGGCAGAACTTCAGCAGGTTCTACGACGATGCTGCGGATGCAGCCTTGGACGACTACGCCGCCACCGCCGACGAGGCGGAGCAGCAGGCGGCGCTGGACACGCTGGAGCAGGTCTTCGTCGAGGAGCTGCCGCTGGTCCCGATGATCCAGTCGCCGAACTGGTTCCAGTACAACACCGAACGCTGGGAGGGCTTCCCGAACGAGGACGACCCGTACGCGTTCGGTGCGCCGTTCCAGAACCCGGACATCATGATCGTGCTGCGACACCTCACCCCGGCGCAGTGAAGTACCTGCTGCGCAAGGTCGCGCTGTACGCGTTCATCGCCTGGTCGGCGATCACGCTGAACTTCCTCATCCCCCGGCTGATGCCGGGGGACCCGGTCACCCTGCTGGTGGAGCGGATGGAGGGGCGGATCGACCCGGAGGCGATGGCGGCGATCGCGGAGAGCTACGGCATCACCGACGACCCGTTGCACGTGCAGTACTGGACCTACCTGGGCAACCTGTTCCACGGCGATCTCGGCCTCTCGATCGGGTTCCACCCCACCCCCGTGGCCGAGATCGTCATGGGCGCCCTGCCCTGGACGCTCGGGCTGGTCGGTATCACCACGATCATCAGCTTCGTGATCGGCACCGGCCTGGGCGTGGTGCTCGCCTGGCGCCGCGGCTCGTGGAGCGACCATGTGCTGCCCACGCTGACGTTCCTGAACGCAGTGCCCTACTTCTGGATGGCGCTGATCCTGGTGCTGGTGTTCTCGGTGAACCTGGGCGTGTTCCCGGTGGCCGGCGCCTACGACGTCAACATCGACCGCGCCTGGAGCTGGGAGTTCATCTCCTCGGTGCTCTACTACGGCACGCTGCCGGCGGTCACCATCGTGATCGCCTCGTTCGCCGGCTGGGTGCTGAACATGCGGAACATGACCGTCACCGTGCTCGGGGAGGACTTCGTCACCCTCGCCGAGGCCAAGGGGCTGCCGAAGCGGATGGTGCTGGTGAACTATGCCGCCCGGAACGCGATCCTGCCCTCGGTCACCGGTTTCGCGCTCGCCCTGGGTGCGGTGGTCGGCGGTTCGATGCTCACCGAGGTGATCTTCAACTACCCCGGTGTGGGCTACACCCTGTTCCAGGCGGTGCAGAACCACGACTTCCCGCTGATGCAGGGGCTGTTCC
>DATGRZ010000399.1:0-5065 GCA_035303065.1 Ruania sp. | reverse complement strand
CTTGGCGATGTCCAGGTAGGTCTCGGCGGCGCGGGAGCCGTGCAGCGCGTAGGCCTCGTCGGCGAGGGCCGCGTGCAGGGATTCCCGGTCCGGGTCGGCATACACCGCCACCGAGGCGATACCGGCGTCCCGGCAGGCGCGCACGATCCGTACGGCGATCTCGCCGCGGTTGGCGACGAGCACTCTGCGCACCGGGGTGCGGGCTGGTTGCGGCGCCGCGCTCGTCGACATGCACTCTCCTCGAAACTCACTGGCCCGCCCGGCGACGGGGTCGACCCGGGTGGTGACGCACCGGCGTCAGTTCACGCTAGTACCGCAATGCCCTTCCCACCCAACCACCGCACCGGGTGCCGGGTAAGTCTGTACGGCCTGGCAACCTCACCCTCCCCGGTTTGTAGAGTTCCTACAACTCCAGGTGAGCAACGGCGCCTACTGAGCCGTCGACCGTAGTCCAGGTCACACAAACCTCCGCCGATCTACCGACAATGTCACGCAACATCGGGCACGGGTGCCCGGGTTCGATTGACCTTGCGAGGGGTGCCCGGTCAGGGGCGGACCTTGGGTTCCGGCAGCGGGGGTGGGGTCATGGCAGGTGCGTGCTCCAGCGCCGCCAGCGCCTCGGCGATCGCCCGGTCCAGCTGCGGGTCGTCCTCGGAGAACAGGTCGGCGGGGGTGTGCACCACCTCGATGTCCGGGTCCACCCCGTAGTTCTCCACGCCCCAGCCCTTGCCGGCCAACCAGGTGGCGTACCGCGGCTGGGTCACCGACGTGCCGTCCACCAGGTCGAACCGGCCGTCGATGCCGACCACCCCGCCCCAGGTGCGCACACCGACCACCGGGCCTACGCCCAGCGCCTGCGCGGCCGCGTTCACGATGTCCCCGTCGGAGCCGGAGTACTCGTTGGCCACCAGCACCACCGGCCCGCGCGGGGCGCTGTCCGGGTAGCTGCCGGGATGGTCCTCGTGCCGGGCCAGGCTCCACCCGACCACCCGGGCGGCGAGCTTGGCGACCACCAGCTGGGAGGTGTGTCCGCCGCGGTTGTAGCGCACGTCGGCGATGACCCCCTCGGCGCGGCTGGCCCAGCGCAGGTCCCGGTGCAGCTGTGCCCAGCCGGCGCTCATCATGTCCGGCACGTGCAGGTAGCCCAGCCGCCCACCGGAGCGCTCCCGCACGTACTCCCGCCGGGAGCGCACCCAGTCCTGGTAGCGCAGCGGCTCCTCGTCGGCCAGCGGCAGCACCACCACCCGCCGGTCGGCTCCACCGGTGCGCAGGGTGAGCTCCACCGGCTTGTCCGCCGCGCCCACCAGGTGTCGCGCCGGCCCGGCGACCGGGTCCACCGGCGCACCGTCCACGGCCACCACCAGATCGCCCGGGCGGGCACCCACACCGGCGGCCAGCAGCGGGGACCGGGCACCGGGGTCGCTGGACTCCCCGGGCAGGATCCGCTCGATCCGCCAGCCCTCCTCGGTGGGGACCAGGTCGGCACCGAGCAGCCCCAGCCGACGGTCGGCGTCGCCGGGCGGATCGGCGGGCAGCACGTAGGCGTGCGAGGTGTTCAGCTCCGCCACGGTCTCCCAGAGCAGGTCCACCAGGTCGTCGTGGCTGCGCACCTGCTCCACCACCGGGCGCCACCGGTCGGTCACCGCGGCGAAGTCCACCCCGTCGGTGTCCGCCCGCCAGAAGTTCTCGGCCATCAGCCGGGTGGTCTCGGCGAACATCTGCCGCCACTCCGCCGCCGGGTCGAGCTCGAAGCGCAGCCGGCTCAGGTCCACGCTGACGACGGCCGGGTCCTTCTCCTCGGGCTTGCGGGTGGCAGGGGTGAGCGTGACCGTCTCCTCGTGGCGCACCACGAGCTGCTGCCCGTCCCCGGAGACGGCATAGGAGTCCACCTTGTCCACGATCGTGCTCACCGACCGGTCCGCCAGCGACCAGCGCTGCAGGCTGTCGGCGGCCGCGTCACCGGAGACACCGGCCCGCCGCGCACCGAGCACCCCGACCTCCTCGGCGCACCGGATCCACAGCACGCCGCCATCAGCCACCCGTAGGTCCCGGTAGCCCGCCGACGGCACCGGGAACGGGGTGATCCGCTGCTCGGCGTCTTCAGCATCCAGGTCCGGGCTGGTGACGGCGGAGCTCCCCGGGGCAGCATCAGTCACCCGGTGCTCACCGATGCTCATCTCGACGGCGGAGCTCCCCGGGGCCCGGGCTCCCGCACCCTGGGCGGGGGTCGCCGTGGGCGGCCAGCCGGTCACGCTCGGCCCGAACGGGGCCGGTTCGTCGGCGGCGATCGGGATCAGCCACGGTCGGGTGGCGCCGGTGAAGGACAGGTCGAACGCCTGGGTGTCGTACTGCGGGTCCAGGGTGCGGTCGGAGAGGAACACCACGAACTTGCCGTCGTCGGTCACCGCGGGGCAGCGGTCGTGGAACTGGCCGCTGGTCAGCGGGACCGGATCGTGCTCTCCGCGGGTGTCCAGGATCATGATCCGGTGCAGCTGCCCCTCGGTGCCGGTGGGCTCGGACCAGAGCAGGTACCGACCGTCCGGGGAGAACGTCGGGCCGCGCACCTCCCCACGCCCGGACCGGGTGACGTCCCGGACCGAGGGGGCTGCGCCGTCGTCGGCAAGGTCGACCAACCGCACCCAGCCGTCGTGGCAGACCACGGCGATACGCTCGCCCGCCGGGTCGGCCGCCAGGTGCAGCACGCGGCCGAGCCGGCCGGCCAGCATACGCCGGGCCGGGGCGGTGCCGTCGGTCGTGTGGATCTCCAGAGCGTCGGCGCCCTCGGCATCGGTAGCCAGCGCCACCCGCCCGGTGCGGCCGAGGGCCACGGGCTCCCGGGTGCGCACCCCGGAGTCGGCCACCAGCGCTCGGGCGGGACCGTCACGGTGGGTCAGGTGGAACGCCTTCCCGCGCCAGATGACAGTGCTGGCGGTGCCGGTGTGGTCCGGGGCGAAGGCCTCCAGGTGCTCGGTCGGATCGAGCGCCACCGGCGCCGGGGTGGTGCCGGGCAGGGTCAGCTCGAGCCGGCGGGGCTGGGCCTCGAGGTCCTCCAGCAGCCAGATCTGGCCGCGGGAGTGCCAGGTGATCCGGGTGCCGTCGGTGACCGCGTTGCGCACGTAGCCCTCCTCGGGCCCCTGGTAGGTGAGCTGGCGCGGCTCGCCCACGCCCGGCGTCTCCCACAGCCACAGGTTCGCCTGCTCGTCAGCGCGGTCAGGGAAGCGGGCCGCCCGGTCGGAGACGAACGCGAGCGCATCGCCGAGCCAGAGCGGGTCCACCAGGGCAGCGGTCTCGGTCGGCAGCAGCCGCTGCCAGTCACCGCGGCCGTCAGCGTCCAACCACAGCCGGGAGGCGGTGCCGCCGCGGTAGCGCTTCCAGTGTGCCGGTGGGCGGGCGTTGTAGGTGCTCAGGGCGGTCGCGCCCTCGGGGTGGACGGCCAGTCCGGCGGCGGCGCCGATCCACAGCCGCTGCCAGGTGCCGTCGGTGCGCAGCGCCCGGACCACAGTGTGCCGGATGCTCGCCTCACCGGCGTTCGTGGCCACGAGGATGGTGTCTGGTGCGGACCAGCCGAGCAGCAACGTGGTCTGCCCGGCCCACCAGGTGAGCCGCCGGCTCTGCCCGGTCTCCACATCGGCGAGCCTCACCTCCGGGTGCCCGTCGGCGTGCGAGATGAAGGCCAGGTGGCGTCCGTCCGGGGAGAACCGTGGGGTCCGCACCGGTGCGGTGTCCCGGGTCAGCCGCCACGCTCGGCCACCAGCGACCGGAGCGAGCCACACGTCGTCGGCGGCGACGAAGGTGAGCAGGTCGGCACGGACATCGGGATCACGCAGGTACGCAGAGGTCACGCGGCCACGCTAGCCCTGGTGTCCAGCAGAATCGGGCAGCCTGTGTCGTTTGCTTCGCATCTTACGTATGTTGCGTGACTCTGGTTCTCGGGTGACCGCACAGTAGAGGGAGGGACGCCATGTCTGCTGTCCGTGCGCACCAGGACAAGCGAGACTCCTCACCGCTGACCCTCAGGAGGCGGAGAGTGTTGCTCGCGTCCTCGAGGCATCAGCGCGCCGGCGGCTGCCACAAGTCGGTCCAGGACAGCCCCACCGCGGGCAGCAGCTCGCGCAGCAGCGGCAGGCTGAGGCCCAGCACGCCGTGGTGGTCGCCCTCGATGCCGGTGATGAATGCGCCCCCGTAGCCCTCGATGGTGAACGCACCGGCCACCTCCAGCGGCTCACCGGTGGCCACGTAGGCCTCGATCTCCGCATCGCTGACCTCGGCGAAGTGCACGGTCGTGCTGGATGTGCCGGCGGCGCGGTCGGTGCTGCTGATCAGCTGGTGCCCGGTGTGCAGCACACCACTGCGCCCACGGATGTGCCGCCACCGTTCCCGGGCCCGGTCGGGGGTGTGCGGCTTGCCGAGTGCGGCGCCGTCGACCTCCAGCAGCGAGTCGCAGCCGAGCACCACCCTGGCTGGGAGGTCCACTCCGGCGGTCTCGGGGCGGGGGCCGGTGCCTGCTGCGGTGGGTGGCGGCATCCCGCTCGGATCGGCGCCGGCCGGCCACAGCTGGGCGGCCACCGCCTCGGCCTTCGCCGTGGCCAGCAGCTGCACCGTCTCGGCGACGGACGCAGGCCCGTGCGCGGCGGTGTGCCTGGCCAGCACGGCGTCTTCGTCCACGTCTGCCGGCTGCACCACGGGCTCCACCCCGGCCGCGCGCAGCAGCGCCGCTCGCGACGGGGAGGCGGAGGCGAGCAGCAGCCGCGGCCGGGCGGGCGGTCTGGGGGCCCGATCCACCACGCTCACCGGTGCGATACCTTCGCCGCCGGTGCGATACCCGCGAGCACGACCTGCCGTGGCGACTCACGTCTGAATGGATTCACGGGATCGGGGTGGGTGGTCAGCGGGTGCGGGCCGGTCACGGGAGCAGAGCGGCGCGTAGCGTGTCCAGGCCCACCGAACCGACGTCCAGTGCGCGGCGGTGGAAGGCCGGCAGGTCGAAGTCCGCGCCCTCCCGGGCCCGGGTCTCCTCCCGGATCTGCTCCCAGAGCCGCTGGCCGACCTTGTAGGACGGCGCCTG
>DATGRZ010000398.1:0-4097 GCA_035303065.1 Ruania sp. | reverse complement strand
ATCCTGCACGGGCACACGATGCGGATCTGGTTCGTGCAGATCGTCGACGGCGCCCCGGAACCGCTCGCCGACCATGACGAGCTGCGCTGGCTGCCGGCCACCGACCTGTACCAGGTGCCGTGGCTGGAGCCGGACCTGCCGATCGTGGACGCGGTCAGCGCACTGCTCGAGCGCGCCGGGTAACCACCCCTCGATGCTCGGGTCCGCACCGTCTGGACCGCTACGCCCGCGGACCTGGGCCGTCCTGCATCCGCAGCACCAGGTCGGCGGCCACGCTCAGCGCGATCACGGCAGGCTCCTTGCCGACGATGTCCGGGCGACCGATCGGCGTGGTGATCCGGTCCAGCTCGCTGCGCTCGTGCCCGTGCTCGCTGGTCAGGGCCCGGCTGAATCGCGCCCACTTCGCGCTCGAACCGATCAGCCCGATGCTGCCCAGGTCCTCGGCGCGCAGCGCGGCGTCGCAGATCGCGAGGTCCTCGGCGTGGTCGTGGGTCATCACCAGCACATGGGTCCCCGGCGGCAGGTCGGCGATCGCTCGCTCGGGGGTGAGTGGCTCGTGCCGCACATGCACCTCGGCGATGGCATCGGCCAGCACCGCGAGCCGTTCGTCGGTGAGCTGCTCGGTGCGGGAGTCCACCAGCGTGAGGTCCACGTCGTGCCGGGCGAGGATGCGGGCTAGCTCCAGGCCCACATGTCCCACGCCGAAGATCGCCACCGCCCCGGTCACCGGGATCGGGTCCAGCAGCACGGTCACCTCACCCCCACAGCACTGCACCCCGAACTGCAACGGAGCCTTGTCGGACAACGACACCTGCACCAGCTCTGGGGTGGTGCCACCGGCACGCAGCATCTCCCGAGCAGCGTCGATGGCCACCGCCTCCAGGTTGCCACCGCCCACGGTGTCCCAGACCTGGTCCAGCCCCACGACCATCTTCGCCCCCGCCTGCCGCGGTGAGTGCCCGCGCACCTGCGCCACGGTGACCAGCACACCCGGTGAGCGGCTGCGGCGAAGGTGCGCGAGCGCCGTCATCCATTGCATCGGGTCCCTAGCCGCGCTCCTGCGGGTGCCGGCCGCCAGCGGGGACGGCGGCCTGCAGCGGGAGTCGTTCGATCACCGTGCCGTCGGTGCCGTGCTGGTGGTCGCTCTGCTGGCCGACCCCGCTCGCGGTGCTCTCGTGTGCTTCCTCCGCTTCCTCGCCCCGGTGGTCGTTCGCGTTGTGCTGGTCATCAATCCCGTTGCCGACCACGCCGACGACGGAGCCCGTCAGGGGCACGATCCGCTCACCGGGAACGAGGCGCACCACAGCGCCGTCCTGCTCCCGGGCCGGCACGTGCTCGGGGTCACCTTCGTCCAGGGCGGCGCGGGCGCGCTGCACCGCCCAGTAGACCTGCTCCGGAGTGGCCGGGGAGGCGAGCTCCAGGCTGAGACCCTCCGGCCCGAAGGCCGCTGCCGCCTGCCGGAGCGCCTCCCGCACCGAGATCGCCAGCGGCAGCGGAGGTTCACCGACCGCCTTCGATCCGTACACCGCACCGTGCTCGGTGGCGTCGGTGAGCACCGAGACGTTCAGCTCGGCCGGCATCTCGGAGAAGCTCGGCAGCTTGTACGTGCTGGCTGCCTGGGTGGACAGCCGGCCCCGGGTCTCGGACTCGGAGGTGTCCCAGCGCAGGTCCTCCAGGGTCAGCCAACCGGCCCCCTGCACGAACCCGCCCTCGATCTGCCCCAGGTCCACGATCGGGGAGAGGGAGTCGCCGGCGTCGTAGACGATGTCCACCCGCCTGGTGGAGTAGGCCCCGGTGAACCCGTCCACCTCCACCTCGGCGAGCGCCGCGGCGTGCACGAAGTACTTGTACGGGTGGCCCTGCATCGTCTCGGCGTCCCAGTGCAGACCGGCGATCCGGTAGAAGCCGGCCGCATGCAACTGCACCTGCTGCTCATAGGCCTTGCTGATCAGGTCCTCCCAGGCCAGGTGCGTCCCGCGGCCGCCGCGGGCGTAGACCTCGCTGCCTGCGAACACCAGGTCCTGTGGGTGCACGCCCAGCTGCTGGGCGGCGACCACGGCAAGCCGGTCCCGGATCTGCTCACAGGCGTCTTTCACTGCAGCGCCGTTCAGGTCGGCACCGGTGGAGGCGGCGGTCGCGGAGGTGTTCGGCACCTTGTCGGTGCGGGTGGGGGCAAGGCGGACCCGGTCCCGGCGCACCCCCAGCGTGGTAGCCGCGACCTGCAGCATCTTGGTGTGCAGCCCCTGGCCCATCTCGGTGCCGCCGTGGTTCACCAGCACCGACCCGTCCCGGTAGACGAGCACGAGCGCACCGGCCTGGTTCATCACCCCCTGACCGAACGCGATGCCGAACTTCACCGGGGTGATCGCCAGCCCGCGCTTGGTGTGCGGGTGGGCAGCGTTGAACGCCTCGACCTCGCGGCTGCGCCGTTCGAACTCGCCGCTGGTCAGCACCTGCTGCCAGGCGGCGTGCAGCCGGGGCGCCTGCTCCACCTCCTGTCCGTACGGGGTGGTCTGCCCCCGCTGGTACAGGTTCCGGCGGCGCAGCTCGTGCGCGGGGATACCGAGCAGCGGGGCGCACCGGCCGATCGCGTCCTCGATGCCGAGCATGCCCTGCGGTCCGCCGAACCCGCGGAACGCGGTCTGCGAGGTGACGTTGTTGCGGGCGATCCGGCCGGTGATCTCCGCGTTCGGCAGGTAGTAGGCGTTGTCGGAGTGGATCACCGCCCGGTCCACCACCGGGACGGACAGGTCCAGGTTCCAGCCGCCGTTCGCGACCAGGTCGGCGCGGTAGGCCTGGATCTGCCCACCGTCGTCGAACGCGATCGTCCACTGGATGCGGAAGCCGTGCCGCTTACCGGTCATGGTCAGGTCCTGGGTGCGGTTCAGCCGCACCCGCACCGGGCGGCCGGTGACGGCAGCGCCGAGAGCCGCCACACCGGCGTAGTGGTTCGACTGGGTCTCCTTGCCACCGAACCCGCCACCCATCCGCAGGCTCTGCACGGTGACCATGCCAGCGTCCAGGTCGAGCAGGTCGGCGATCACGTGCTGGGCGCCGGTGGGGTTCTGTGTGCTGGACTGCACGAACATCTGACCGGCCTCGTCCTGGTAGGCCAGGGCCGCCTGGGTCTCCAGGTAGAAGTGCTCCTGGCCGGCGAAGTCGAGCTCACCGGAGAAGACGTGCGGGGCGGTGGCGAAGGCGGCGTCCACGTCCCCACGCTCCATGTGCCGGGTCGGGCCCTGGTAGGAGCCCGCCTCGATGGCGTCGGTGAGGCTGATCAGGCTGGGCAGCTCGGCGTAGCGGACCTGGACCGCCTCCGCGCCCAGGCGCGCCGCCTCGAGGCTCTCCCCGAGCACCCAGCACACGGCCTGGCCGTAGTGCTGCACCTCGCCGGGGAAGACCGGTTCGTCCTCGTGCTCGTTGCCGTCGTTGATACCGGGCACGTCGACGGCGGTGAGCACCGTGACCACCCCCGGTACCTGCTCGGCAGCAGTGATGTCCAGGTCCTCGACCCTGGCGCGTGCATGCGGGGCCTGCACCGGGTAGGCGTGCAGCACGTCCTTGGTGCGTCCGACCAGGTCGTCGGTGTACAGCGCCGTGCCGGTCACGTGCAGCGCGGCGGACTCGTGCGGCTCCGGTCGGCCCACCACGGGGTCGGTAGGGCGGTCAGCGAGCGTGCTCATGCTGTCCCTCCTCATGCTGGGTCTGTGCGTAGAGCTTGCGCAACGCTTGACCGAGCATCGCAGTGCGGTACTCGGCGCTGGCACGGTGGTCGCTCATCGGGGTGCCCTCGGCTCCGAGCACCTCCGCCGCCTGCTCCACAGTGTCCAGCTGCCAGGGTGCGCCGAGCAGCGCATGCTCAGTAGCTACTGCGCGGATCGGGGTGGCGGCTACGCCACCGGCGCCGATCCTCGCCCGGCGGACCACGCCGTCAGTGATCTCCAGGGCGAACGCGAGGGCCACACTGGAGATGTCGTCGAACCGGCGCTTGGCCATCTTGTGGAACGCCACCACCGGCGCCAGGGGCAGCGGGATGAGCACGGCGGCGATCAGCTCGTCGGCGGCCTTCACACTCTGCCGGTAGCCGGTGAAGTAGT
>DATGRZ010000397.1:0-3416 GCA_035303065.1 Ruania sp. | reverse complement strand
ATCGTCTGGGTCGGCACGCTCGGGTCGGTGCTCGGACCGAACCTGGGGGTACCCGGTCAGCTGCTCGGGCCGAGCACCGGGCTGAACGTGTACGCCGGGGCCTTCCTGATCGCCGCCGTGTGCCTCGCCCTGGCCGGGGTGTTCGTGTTCACCCTGCTCCGCCCGGATCCGTTGCTGCACCTGCAACGGACCACTGCAGCCGACGTGCCCGCCACCGCCCGCCGGCCCGGGCGGCTGCGCCCGGTGTTCACCGAGATCCGGGCCAACACCCGAGCCCGGTACGCAGTAGTCGCGATCCTCACCGCGCAGATCGTGATGGTCACCATCATGACGATGACCCCGGTGCACATCGCGCACCAGGGTGGCTCGATCGAGATCGTCGGCATCACCATCAGCCTGCACATCGCGGGCATGTACGGCCTGTCCCCAGTGGTCGGTCAGCTCGCCGACCGGGCCGGGATCCGCCCCACGATCGGCATCGGCCTGGTGGTGTTCCTCAGCTCGCTGGCCGCCGCGGCGCTGTGGCCGGAGGACACCGGATGGATCGTGGCCTCGCTGATCCTGCTCGGGATCGGCTGGTCGTTCGTGAACGTCGCCGGCTCCACGCTGTTCAGTGCCGCCGTCTCGGACCAGACCCGGGCGTCCGCCCAGGGCGGGATCGATGCACTGTCCAACCTCTGCGGCGCCACGGCGGCCTTCGCCGCCGGTCCGTTGCTGGTCGCCAGCAGCTTTCCCGCCCTGGCCGTCCTGGCGATGGTGGTGCTGATCCCGCTGACCGTGATGACCGTGAGGCGCCGCTCCGGTGCGGGACCGATGCTGAGGCGACCAGGATGACCGTCCGGTGTGACGTCGTCGTGATCGGGGCGGGTATCGCCGGGCTGACTGCGGCGAGCGTGCTCGCCGACCGCGGGCGGACCGTGACCGTCCTGGAGGCTCGGGACCGGGTGGGCGGCCGGCTGCACTCCGTACCGGTCGAGGGCGGGGTGGTCGAGGCCGGGGCCACCTGGTTCTGGGACAACGAGCCGCTGGTCCTCTCGTTGGCGGACCAGCTCGGCCTGAGCACCTATCCGCAGCATCTCGCCGGGGACGCGCTCTGGGAGGGGCCGGCAGTGCAGCGGCTGGACGGCAACCCGATCGATGCGCCCGCAGAACGCGTCACTGGTGGCGCGCAGCAGCTTGCCGCCGGGCTGGCAGGCACGCTACCGACCGGTGCGCTGCGGCTGAGCAGCCCGGTCACTGCGTTGAGCGTGTCCGATGACGGCGTACAGGCCAGCGTCCAGCCAGCGGAGGCTGCCGTAGGGCGCACCTCGGCTGCTGCCGGGCCGGTGGTAGCAGCGCGCCAGGCGATCCTCGCGCTGCCTCCGGCGCTGGCCGTGGAGCAGGTCCAGCTCACCCCCGCACTGCCTGCCCCGCTGCGCGCCCTGGCCGAGAGCACACCGGTGTGGATGGGTGAGATGGTCAAGGCCGTCGTCTGCTACCAGGAGCCGTTCTGGCGTGCCGAGGGCCTGTCCGGATCAGCAATCAGTCATGCTGGCCCGTTCCGCGAGCTGCATGACCACTGCGGTCCGGACGGCACCCCCGCTGCAGTGTTCGGCTTCGCCCCGGCCGCCTCGCTCGCCGGCGCCGCGCGCGCACAGGTCGCCGAGCTGTTCACCGCTCAGCTGGTCCGTCTGTTCGGCCCCCGCGCCAGGGACGTGAGCTCTGTGCACGTGGTGGACTGGAGCCAGGAGCAGTACACCCAACCGGCAAGCACCGGATCCGGAAGCTCGGCGACGTTCGGCGCACCCGAGTACCAGCGCCCCGTGCACGGACGGGTGCACTGGGCCTCCACCGAGACCGCGACCGCCTACGCCGGGCACGTCGAGGGCGCGATCCACGCCGGCTTGTCCGCGGCCCGAGCGGTCGAGACACGCTAGCGCCGAGCCAGCCTGGGCAGCAGTGCCGTCATCGCTGCATGGTAGGTAGACTGATCTACCTACTACGAGCGACATCCCGCACGAGCTTCGAAGGGACGGTGAGCTGGTGAGCACCCACACGACTGCGCCGGCACGTGAGAAGCTGCTCGAGGCTGCCGGCCGGCTGTTCTACGCCGGCGGTATGACGGCGACCGGCATCGACACGATCACCACCGAGGCCGGGGTGGCGAAGAAGAGCCTGTACAACAACTTCCGCTCCAAGGAGGACCTCACCCTCGCCTATCTCGAGGCCCGGCACCGCGAGTGGTTGGACCTCTATCAGCACCGCCTGGCCCAGGCGAGCACGCCGGACCAGCGGGTGCTCGCCGTCGTCGACGCCTACCTGGACCACGCACGCCTCCCCTACGACCGCGGTTTCCGTGGCTGCGGTCTGCTGAACGCGGCAGCCGAGCTGCCGGCCGGCTCACCTGGGCGAGAAGCAGTGCGCCGGCACAAGGAGGAGGTGGAGGCACTGCTGGCCGGGCATCTGGCTGAGGCGCAGGCCGCGGACCCGCAGGGCACAGCCGAGCACCTGGCGTTCCTGCTCGAGGGGGCGATGAGCCGGGCGGGGCTGGAGGGCAGTGACGAGCGTCTGGTGCGCGCGCGGCAGATCGCTGCGCACCTGGTATGCCGGAGGTGAGCCGCCGCTACCGCACCGGGGTCCTGGCGATCACGATCACAGCAGTGCTGTGGGGCACGACCGGCACCGCCGCGACGTTCGCCCCGGATGCTGGGCCGCTGGCGATCGGGGCGGCAGCCCTCGGTCTGGGCGGACTGGCACAGGCGGCGATCGCCGTCCCGGCACTGCGCGCGGGCCGGGCGCTGTTGCGCGGGCAGGCACGACTGATCGCTGTTGGCGCTGGGGCGGTCGCGATCTACCCGCTGGCGTTCTACTCCTCGATGCATCTCGCCGGGGTGGCGGTCGGGTCGGTGGTCTCGTTGGCCTCGGCACCGCTGGCCTCCGGCATCCTGCAGCACTTCCTGGAGAGTCGTCCGCTGAGCCGGACCTGGGCACTTGCTGCAGCGCTCGGCATCGCCGGGAGCACAGTGCTGTGCCTGGCGGCGACGTCCGCGCCGGGCGCCATCGGGTCGAGCGCACCGACCGCAGCGGCAGTCGTGGCCGGGGTGCTGCTCGGTCTGGTGGCGGGCAGCACCTACGCGACCTACTCCTGGACGGTGAGCCACCTGATCGGTGCCGGGGTGAGCCGGGCCGCCGCGATGGGGGCGGTGTTCGGGGGCGGCGGCATGCTGCTGGTGCCGGTGCTCCTGCTCACTGGCGCACCGCTGCTGGCGACCCCGCAGGCGACTGTGGTGGCCGGATACATGGCCGCTGTGCCGATGTTCGTCGGCTACGTGCTGTTCGGGTTCGGCCTGACCCGGGTACCGGCAGCGACCGCCACCACGATCACCCTCGCGGAGCCAGCCGTGGCCACGCTGCTGGCGGTGCTGGTGGTCGGCGAA
>DATGRZ010000396.1:0-3163 GCA_035303065.1 Ruania sp. | reverse complement strand
CTCGTCTGTCCCCGCCGGCTCCGCCGTGTCCGCATTCGCCGACGTCGTCTCGGCGCCGCCGGCGGCCGCACCCGGCGCCGGCTCGGTCTGCCCCCGCGGCTCCACCGCCCCGGCGTCGCAGGCCGCCAGCACCAGCACCAGCCCGAGACCGACCTGCCCGACCACACGTCGGCCCTCACTCATCGCTCTCACCTGCCTGCCCGCTGACGAACGTCTTCTCGCCCCAGTAGCTGCCGACCGTCCACAGCCCGCTGGCCTCCGCCGGAATCTGCAGGCACACGTTCGCCTCAACGGTGGCGTCGGTGTACAGCGCGTCGACCTCCATCAGGTCGTCCGGCACGATCACCGGGCACCAGTCCTCATAGCTGCGGTTCTCCTCGCTGACGAACCCGAACTGCAGGTCCAGCCACGGTTCGGCGGAGTCGCTGCCGGTGTAGGTCGCGGTCACCGGCACCAGCCAGTACTCGGTGCCCTCCTCCGGCGGTTCGCTGTAGGGGTCCTCGGCGCGGATCTCCGACCAGCCGTCGTAGGGTGCCCCGAGCGTCACGGTCCAGTCACCGTCGTCGATCGGGGTGCCGGCCGGCAGCGGGTGCGCCCGGGTGCCCACGTCCTTGTCCACGTGCTTCAGTGGGCGGGTCGCCGGCCCCTGGGGACCGGCATCAGCATCGTCCTGCGCCCCGGCCGCCTGCGTGCCTGTCGAGGCCTGCTCAGCCTGGGCGGTCTGCGTTCCCGCGCCGACCGCCCCGGGCTCCTTGGCCAGCGGCTGGGTCGAGCACGCGCTCGCGCCGAGCAGCAGGGCGCCGATCAGCGCCGTGCCTGCCACGCGCATCGTCGGTGTTCTCATCGTTCTCTCCTCGTCTCCCTGGGCCTGGCCGGTCGATCAGGCCCGCTGCGAAGGAGTGTGTGACCGACCCCCGACGAAGCAGCAGCACCGCTGCGATAAGAGGGGTTATCGCGATCGCGGCCAGAATGTCGGTGGTCTGCGGGAGAGTGACGGCCATGACCACCACGACCGTTGACCAGGCGCCGGCCACCCAGGCCGTGCTGCAGCAGGTGCTCGCCGGGCTGCACGTCAGCCTGCTCGACGTCGCCGAGACCGCCCACGTGCAGCGACCGGTGGTCTCGGTCTGGCGCCGCCGGTACGCAGGCGGGAACGACCCGTTCCCCGGCCCGGTGCGCCAGCGGGGCCAGCAGCCGCTGTTCTCCGCCGCGGAGGTGGCCAGCTGGGTGCAGCGCAACGGCCGGGGCAACAATCCCGAGTTCGCCATCGACCTGGCCCTGCGTGGGGTCTCCCATGACGACGGCGCCGCGCACCTCTCCCTGCTGTCCGCTCTGACTGCGCTGCTTCGGGTGAAGGCGACCGCCGGCGCGGCTCTCGCCGCGCTCACCCCGGCGGAGATCCTCGATCTCGCCGACGACGTGGACCCCGACGATGCGGACTCCTTCACCGAGATCGAGGCTGCGGGCCAGGACACCACCCGGCTGGCCGCGCTGGCCGACGTGCTCGCCGACTCCGCCTACACCCCGGCCGCAGCCCTGGAGTCGCTGCTGGGTGCCACCACGGCGGCCGCGTCCCTGGCGCGGGATGCCACCCGCCCGGTGCTCGACCTGGCCGAGCCGGTCCCGGCGACCCTCACCCCGGTCGCCCTGGAGCTGACCGCGGCGATCGCCGCAGCCCTGCACACGGGTGACCCGTTCACCGTGGCCGACCCGGACCCCGGCTGCGGGGACCTGCTCACCGCGGTGCTCGGCGGTCAGGAGCACCTGGAGGTGCCGGTGGCGGTGCTGCCCGCCGACGCCGACCGGATGACCCGCCGCCGGCTGGCCGCGCACGGGCACCACGTGCGTTCCCGGGACCTGGACCAGGGCTTCGGCGCAGACGCCCTGGTGGTCACGGCGTTGACCGGCCAGCACCTGCCGGAGCAGGTGGTGCTGGAACGCATCGAGGATGTGGCGATGCGGCTCGCCCCCGGGCAGCGTGCCCTGGTGCTCGGCCCGGCCCGGGCGCTGCTGGATGCCGCCGAGGGGCGCGAGGTGGAGTCGGTGCGCTCCCAGCTGCTGCGTACGGACAAGGTGCGTGCCGCGGTGCTGCTCCCGCCGGGCCTGGTGCCCGAGCGCTCCCGGGAACGGCTGGCGCTGTGGGTGCTCGGGGACGCCCACCCGCAGGTGCCGATCCGGAAACGGTGGATCCTGGTGGCCGACGTCTCCGAGGAGCTGCTCACCCCCAGTGGTCGGCTGGATGAGACAGCGGTCTCTGACCTGATCACCGACCTGGTGGCTGCGATGGGCACCGCCGCGCAGGTGGGCGCGCACGCGTTCCGGTTCGCCCGGTTCACCCTGACCTCGGCGATCCTGGCGGGCGGTGGCGGCCTGATCGCCTCGGCCCGCCCGGTGCCGCGCAGCGTGCGCGAGGACGACGGCGCGGCCAGCGCCCACGCCCAGGAGCTGCTCCGCGCCCTGGCGGCCGAACCCCAGGCCACGGTGCGGCTGACGACCCAACGAGGGACCGCCGTCGCCCCGAGGACCGCACGGATCGGTGAGCTGAACGACAAGGGTGTGCTCCGCCGTCTGCCTGGGCACCGGATCGACCCGGCGGACGTGCGCGCGGCGACCGGGGCGGCCGGCGAGGTGCCGGTGATCGGGGAGGCTGAGCTGACCGGCGGGCTGGCGCCCGGGGCGCGGGTGGCGGGCCGGTTGGAGCTGGAGGCGCGCTACCCCGCTCACCGGCTGACCGAACCGGGGGACGTGGTGTTCACCGTGACGCCGCGGCCGGCGGCGATGGTGGATGCCGAGGGGTTCTCCGTGGTCGCCTACCCGGCGCAGGTGCTGCGGGTGCAGCGCCCGGAGGTGGGGTTGGTGGGCGAGGTGCTCGCCCGGGACGTGGCCGGGCAGGATGCGGCGGCGCGGCGGTGGCGGGACTTCCCGGTGCGGCTGGTGCCGCCGGCGCAGGCGAGGGCGGTGGCCGCTGGGCTGGCGCAGGTGCGTCGGGCGCTGGAGGAGCTGGCTGAGCGGTCCGCCCGGCTGGAGGAGCTGGCGGCCACAGTGGCCGCTGGAGCAGCTACAGGAGTGCTCGTGGTAGGAGAAGATGAAGGGGGCGCACCGGCGCCCGGAGAAGGATGAGGAACGCTGTGCCCCCACGCAAGAAGCAGGCCGTCGCCACACC
>DATGRZ010000395.1:0-17648 GCA_035303065.1 Ruania sp. | reverse complement strand
TATATTGGCTTGCGGAGAACGGGAGGACTGTCCCGTCGTGAGACTTGGGGAGCATCATGAACACTGCTCGTATTGCCCGCACCGCACTGGCCGTCGTCGGCGCTGTCGGGGTGAGCGCCTCGATCGCCGCCTGTGGTGGGCAGGTCGCGAGCGCCGACGTCGGGACCTGCATGAATTCCTCCGACTTCGAAGCGGACGAGATCACCGAGATCCCCGAGGTGGACTGCTCGGAGGAGCACGACGCGCAGATCTTCCACAAGTTCGACATGGATGACGGCGACTTCCCGGGCAGGGACGCGATCCAGACGGCTGCCGGGGAGGAATGCGTCCCGGCGTTCGAGGAGTTCGTGGGCACCGGCTACCAGGAGTCCTCGCTGGACATCAACTTCATCGGCCCGAGCGAGGACACCTGGGACCAGGCCGACGACCGCGAGGTGATCTGCTACCTGTACACGATGGACGGCTCCACCTCGACCGAGAGCTTCGAGGGCTCCGGCCTCTGAGCCGACCCCACTGACGCACCCACCACCCCACCCCACCCACCAGGCCTCCCTCGGCTGAATCTATTCAGGCGATACCTGGCCCGTGGGGTGGTGCTCTGCGGTATCGCCCGGGCGCAGTAGGTATCGTCGCGGACCGCTCCTGTGTGGGAGCGGACCGCTCCTGTGTGGGATCGGCCGCCGCCTGCGGTCAGCCGAACCGGCCGGAGACTCAGCCGAACCGTCCGGAGATGTAGTCCTCGGTGGCCTGCTGCGCCGGGCTGGAGAACATCGTGGTGGTGTCGTCCATCTCGATCAGCCGGCCCGGCTTGCCGGTGCCCTCGATGTTGAAGAACCCGGTTCGGTCCGAGACCCGGGCGGCCTGTTGCATGTTGTGGGTGACGATCACGATCGTGTAGTCGTTCTTCAGCTCGTGCACCAGCTCCTCGATCGCCAGGGTGGAGATCGGGTCGAGCGCGGAGCACGGCTCGTCCATCAGCAGCACCTGCGGGGCCACAGCGATCGCGCGGGCGATGCACAGCCGCTGCTGCTGGCCACCGGACAGCGACGACCCGGGCTTCTCCAGCCGGTCCTTGACCTCGTTCCACAGGTTCGCCCCAGTGAGCGACCGCTCCACGAGCTCCTCGGCCGCAGCCTTGGCGATCCGCCGGTTGTTCAGCTTCACCCCGGCGAGCACGTTGTCCGCGATCGACATGGTCGGGAACGGGTTCGGCCGCTGAAAGACCATGCCGATCTGGCGGCGCACCTCCACCGGGTCGATGTCCGGTGCGTACAGGTCCTGCCCGTCCATCACCGCCTTGCCCTCCACCCGGGCGCCGGGGATGACCTCGTGCATCCGGTTCAGGGTGCGCAAGAAGGTGGACTTACCGCAGCCCGAGGGCCCGATCAGCGCGGTGACGCTGCGCGGCTCGATGCTCATCTGCACGCCCTCGACGGCGAGGAAGTCGCCGTAGTAGACGTTCAGGTCGGAGATGTCGATCCGTTTGCTCATCAGTCTTTCCTCTCCCTGCGCGCCGAGACGCTCAGCGGGCTCCCTTGGGCGCGAAGTAGCGGCTGACCAGCCGCGCGATCAGGTTCAGCAGCATCACGATGATGATCAGCGTGAGTGCCCCGGCCCAGGCCCGGTCGGCGGCGACCCCGCCCTGGGCGTACTGCCGGTAGACGAACACCGGGAGGGTGGCGATCCGGCCGTCGAAGGCGTCCCAGTTGACGTTCTGGGCGATGCCGACGGTCACCAGCAGCGGCGCGGTCTCACCGATCACCCGGGCGATGGCGATCATCACGCCGGTGGTGATACCTGCCACCGAGGTGCGCAGCACCACCTTCGTGATGGTCAGCCACTTCGGTACACCCAGGGCATAGGCGGCCTCGCGCAGCTCGTTGGGAACGAGCCGGAGCATCTCCTCCACGCTGCGGATCACCACCGGGGTCATCAGCACCGCGAGCGCCACCCCGCCGATCAGCGCGGACTTGTACGCCGGGCCGAACAGCACCAGGAACACGGTGTAGGCGAACAGCCCGGCGACGATCGAGGGGATACCGGTCATCACGTCCACCAGCAAGGTGATGCCCCGCTTGAGCCGCCCCTGCCCGTACTCCACCAGGTAGATGGCGGTGAAGATGCCCAGCGGGATGGAGATCAGCGAGGCGATACCGGTCACGTAGACCGTGCCGATGATGGCGTGCAGCGCCCCGCCGGTGGTCATCGACCCGAACACGCCGACCATGTCGGTGGACAGGAAGTCCCAGCTGAAGCCGCCCAGCCCGTCGCCGACGACGATCGCCAGCAGCGAGACGAGCGGGATCAGGGCGAGCAGGAAGGCCAGGGTGACCAACGCCGTCGCCAGCCGGTCCTTGGCCCACCTGGGCCCTTCCACCACCCGAGAGATGATGGTGATGGCGACGGCGTAGCTCACCGCGGTCAGCGCGAACAGTCCCGCGATGGTCACCGTGGCCAGCAGGGCGAGCAGGCCGGCGGAGACTGCGGCGGACCCGGCGAGCACGGCATAGGGCGCCCAGCGGGCGAGCCTGCGGTGAGTGCGGACGGGCAGCGGCGGGGCGAGGACGGTCATCAGTTGGCTCCGGAGAACTCGGCCCGGCGGTTGATGACCCACCGGGCGATGAGGTTCACGCCGAAGGTGACGGCGAACAGGATCAGACCCGAGGCGATCAGCGCGTCCACGCCGGTGCTGCCGGCCTCGGGCAGGTGGCTGGCGATGTTCGCCGCGATGGACTGGTGCTGGCCGGGCTGGAGCAGGAAGAAGTTGATCGCGTACCCCGGGGAGAGCACCATCAGCACCGCCATCGTCTCCCCGAGCGCGCGGCCGAGACCGAGCATCGCGGCGGAGATGATGCCGGACCGGCCGAACGGAAGGACCGCCTGGCGGATCATCTCCCACCGGGTGGCGCCGAGAGCCAGGGAGGCCTCCTCGTGCAGCCGCGGGGTCTGCAGGAACACTTCCCGGATGGTGGCGGTGATGATCGGCAGGATCATCACGGCGAGCACCAGTCCGGCGGTCATGATGTTTCGGGCCGGGGCCTGGTAGCCGGCGAACAGCGGGATGAAACCCAGGCTGCTGCTCAGCCAGGTGAACAGCGGGCTCACCAGCGGCATCAGCCACTGGATGCCCCACAGGCCGAAGATCACCGAGGGGATCGCGGCGAGCAGGTCGATCACGTAACCGAGCAGCTGTGCCAGCCGGCGGGGCGCGTAGTGGGAGATGAACAGGCCGATGCCGATGCTCAGCGGCACGGCGACCACCAGCGCCAGCACCGAGGAGAGCACCGTGCCGAACACCAGCGGGGCGACCCACGCCCACAGGCCGCGCCCGGACATGAAGTCCACCTCGGCGAACGCCCCGGCACCAGCGGTCAGCGCGGGCCAGGCGCGGTAGAGCAGGAACGCGGCGACCGCGGCGAGAATCCCGAGGATGAGGATCCCGCTCCCGGTGGACAGGCCGGCAAAGATCCGGTTGCCGAGGCGCCCGTCGCTGCTGGTGCGTGGCAGCGTGGTCGCACCGGGGGCACCGGTGCCGCCGGGGGCACCCGCGGACCGGGTCGCACCGGTCTTCGGTTCGACGTTCTCGGTGGCTGTCACGTGGTTCTCCATGGTCTCGAGCCGGCACGCATCGGGGCCGCACCGGGTCTTCCGGTGCGGCCCCGATGCCTCAGCCGGCGGCCGAGATGCTCTCGATCGCAGCCTCGACCTGCTCGCGCAGGTCCCCGGAGATCGGGGCAGCCCCCGCTACGTCCGGCTGGGCGGCGCGCTGCTGCCCCTCCTCGGAGGCCACGTAGCTGAGGTAGCCCTGCACCAGCTCAGCGTGCTCAGCGGACTCATAGGTCTGGCAGGCGATGGAGTAGGAGACCAGCACGATCGGGTAGGCACCCGATTCCTGAGTGTCCCGGGCCAGGTCGACGGTCAGGACAGTGTCGCTGGCGTCCTCGGCCGGCGGGGAGACGTCCACCACGGCGGCCGCGGCCTCCGGGGAGAACGGCACGAACTCCTCCCCCACGCCGACGGCGACCGAGCCGAGGTCGCCCACACGGGAGGCGTCGGCGTAACCGATGGTGCCCTCGGCGC
Source organism: Ruania sp. (assembly GCA_035303065.1). Taxonomy (GTDB): domain Bacteria; phylum Actinomycetota; class Actinomycetes; order Actinomycetales; family Beutenbergiaceae; genus Ruania. The sequence goes on along the minus strand of DATGRZ010000395.1, from coordinate 13,568 downwards.
CGCCGACCACCTCGAGCATCCCGGAGGTCTGCGCCCCGGACTGGGTGCCGCTGATCGGCCACAGGCCGGCGGGCTCGTGGGTCCAGTCCTCTGGGGCGGCTGCAGCGAGGTACTCGGTGAGGTTCTCCGTGGTGCCGGAGTCGTCGGACCGGTTCACCGGCACGATCGGCAGGTCGGGCAGGTCCACGTCCGGGTTCGTCTCGGCGATCGCCGGGTCGTTCCAGGTGGTGATCTCACCTGAGAAGATCTGCGCGATCACGCTCGGGCTGAGGTTCAGGTGGGTGTCGTTCAGCCCGGGAAGGTTGTAGATGACCGCGATCGGGCTGATGTACAGCGGCAGCTCGAGCACCTCGCCACCGCAGCGTTCCTGCGCGGCGGCGAGCTCTTCGGCGTCCATCGCGGCGTCCGAGCCCGCGAACTGCACCGTGCCGCCCACAAACTGCTCCCGACCGGTGCCCGACCCGGTCGGGTCGTAGCTCACCGAGGCGCCGGGGTTGGCCTCCATGAACCCGGCGATCCAGCCCTGCACGGCCTTCTCCTGGGAGCTGGCACCGGAGCCGGCGATGGTGCCGGACAGTCCGTCACCGGAACCTTCGCCGTCGGAGGCCTGGGAGCCTCCGCCGCAGGCGGTGAGCGTCAGCGCGAGGGCGCCGGCGGCGGAGATGCCCGCCACGCGGCGGCTGATCACACGTGTCACGTTCGTTCTCGTCTCCTGGTCGGTGTCAGGTGCTGCGCTCTGTCAGTGCAGCCAGTGCCGACGCTAGAGAACGCGAGTGACCAGGCCGCCGGGTTTGGGTGAACAACAGGTGAACACGTGCCACCCGCCGGCCATTCACACCGCCGCGGGGGTGCCCTCATGGTTGTGATGTGGCCGATCTCCAACACAACCGCACCTTCGTGACGGTGGTGGCGGGCGACGGGGTGGTGGCGGCAGGCGACGGGGTGGTGGCGGGCGACCCGGTGGTGGCTCCCAGTCAGCTGGGCGGGCGGTAGGTCTCCACCGACACCACCCGGGCGCGGCGGTGCTGCCGCCGGGCCATGTGCAGCACCAGCACCTCAGCAGTGCGCAGGTACGGGTTCTCCTTCGGCAGCCGCTTGAGGACCCGGTGCGGGCTGCGCTTGCTGATCGCCTCGAGCACGAACGGCAGCACCGGCCGGTGCGTGCACACCGCAGTGACCTCCCGCTTCCGGCCGAGCAGGTCGTCCACCAGAGCCCGCACCCCGGCGGGCCGCTTCTTCGCCGCAGACTCCGTGATCTCCGGGGCGAGCACCACATGGTTGTCGCTGGCCTCGGCGAACGGGCGCACGGTGGCGGCGCACCGTTCCCACGGCGAGGAGATCACCTCCTGCACCCCGAACGCCGCCAGGATCGGGACCAGCCCGTTGCTCTGTCGCTGGCCGGCGGGGGTGAGCGGCCGGGTGTCCTCTCCCTCGGTCCAGGCGGAACGCTTCTTCGCCCGCCCGTGCCGCACCACCAGCAGCGTCCAGGTGCGCAGCATGTCCTCCTCGAACATGTCCATCAGCACACCCAACGGTTCGGTGTCGTCGGCGCGGGTGAGCATCTTGGCGGCCTTGCGCGCCTCCACCCACCGGGCCTCGTCCACCTCATGCTTGGAGCACTCCTTGATCTTCCCGCGGGCCCGCAGCGCACCGGCCGCCGGGCCGTCCGGCTCCACGGGGGTGGCCGCCCAGTAGTGGCACACCTTCTTCACCCCGCCGGGCAGCTTGTACCGGACCGTGGGCAGCTTGGCGCCGAGCAGCACCGGCACCCCGGTCTCCTCCTGCACCTCACGCACCGCGCACAGCGGCAGCGGTTCGTCCTTGCTGTCCAGCTTGCCCTTCGGCCAGGACCAGTCGTCGTACCGGGGCCGGTGGATCAGCAGCACCTCCAGACGCCGGCCGACCACCCGCCACACCACCGCCCCCGCCGCGAGCACCTCGCGGCGCGACTTGCCCATCTCAGCGGTCCGTGAGGCGCCGGCGGTGCGTGGACATCAGGTGCTCGTGCAGATCCACCAACCTGCTCCCGTCATCATCGAGATAGTGCCGCTGCCACACCGGTTCGCCACCGTCGTCGGTGGTCAGGTGCCAGGACGAGGTGCTCGGCGCCATGGAGAGGTCAAGCAGTCCGAGCAGGTCGTCCACCTGCTCACGGTCGGTGACCCGGACCAGCACCTCCACCCGGCGGTCCAGGTTGCGGTGCATCAGGTCGGCCGAGCCGATGAACACCTCCGGCTCACCCCCCGACGCGAACGCGTACACCCGGGAGTGCTCCAGGAACCGGCCGAGGATGGAGCGCACCCGGATGTTCTCGCTCAGTCCGGGCACCCCGACCTTCACCGCGCAGATACCGCGGACCACCAGGTCCACCTGCACGCCGGCGCGCGAGGCGCGGTAGAACGCGTCGATGGTCTCCTCGTCCACCACCGAGTTGATCTTCATCTTCACCCAGGCGGGCCGGCCGGCCTCGGCGGCGGCGATCTCTCGCTCGATGCGTTCGATCAGTCCGCGACGCACCGAACGGGGCGCCACCAGGAGTCGGTGGAACTTGCTCCTCGGGGCGTACCCGGAGAGCTGGTTGAACAGCCGGGTCAGGTCCTGGCCCACGTCGGAGTCGCAGGTGAGCAGACCGTGGTCCTCGTACATCCGGGCGGTCTTCGGGTTGTAGTTGCCGGTGCCGATGTGGCAGTAGCGGCGCAGCCCGTCCGGCTCCTGGCGGACCACCAGGGTGAGCTTGCAGTGCGTCTTCAGCCCGACGATGCCGTACACCACGTGCACTCCGGCCCGCTCCAGCTTGCGCGCCCAGGAGATGTTCGCCTCCTCGTCGAAGCGGGCCTTGATCTCCACGATCGCCAGCACCTGCTTGCCGGCCTCAGCGGCGTCGATCAGGGCGTCGACGATCGGGGAGTCGCCCGAGGTGCGGTACAGGGTGACCTTGAGCGCCAGCACCTGCGGGTCGGACGCCGCCTGGGCGAGGAACTGCTGCACGCTGGTGGAGAACGAGTCGTACGGGTGGTGCAGCAGGATGTCCCGGGTGCGGATGGCGCCGAACATGTCCACCGGTTTGGCGCTCTCCACCTCGGCCAGCCCGCGGGCGGTGGAGGCCAGGTGCTGCGGGTAGTGCAGCTCCGGTCGTTCCAGGTCGGCCACCAGGTTCAGCCCGGTCAGGTCCAGCGGAGAGGGCAGCTCGTAGACATCGGTCTCGGCGATGCCCAGCTCACCGATGAGCATGTCCCGCAGCCTGGGGGTGAAGCCGCGGGCCAGCTCCAGGCGCACCGCCGGCCCAAACCGGCGCCGCAGCAGCTCCTTCTCCAGGGCCTTGAGGATGTTCTCGGCGTCGTCCTCCTCCACCTCCAGGTCCTCGTTGCGGGTCACCCGGAACACGTGGTGCTCCACCACGTCCATCCCGGGGAAGAGGTAGTAGAGGAAGGAGGAGATCACGTCCTCCAAGGGCACGAAGGAGCGGAACCCGTCGTCGTCGGGGGCGTCCTCGGGACGGTGCGGCCGCCCGCGGGCATCTACTGCGATGAAGCGGGGCAGCAGCGGCGGCACCTTCACCCGGGCGAAGTGCTCCTTGCCGGTGGTCGGGTTGCGGACGATCACCGCCAGGTTCAACGACAGCCCGGAGATGTACGGGAACGGGTGCGCGGGGTCCACCGCCAGCGGGGTGAGCACCGGGAAGATCATCTTCCGGAAGTACTTGTGCAGCCGTTCCTTCTCGCTGTCGTGCAGCGCCTCGAAGTGCACCAGCGTGATGCCCTCGGCGGCGAGCGCGGGCTGCACCTGCTCGGAGAACACCGCCGCATGCCGGGCGGCGAGCTCGTGCGCCTTGACCGAGATCATCTCCAGCACCTGCCGCGGCAGCAGCCCGGAGGCGGCAGTCACGGCCATCCCGGTGGCGATCCGCCGTTTCAGCCCCGCCACCCGGACCATGAAGAACTCGTCCAGGTTGGAGGCGAAGATCGCCAGGAACCGTACCCGCTCCAGCAGCGGCAGACCGTCGTCCTCGGCGAGCTCGAGCACCCGTTCGTTGAACTGCAGCCAGCTCAGCTCCCGGTCGGCGAACCGGCCCTCAGGCAGCTCCTGGTCCGCCGACTGCCCCGGCTCGGCGGTCAGGGTGCCTGGAGTCGACTCGTCCCCGGTCTGCGTGCTCATGAAGCCCATCGTGACACCATCGGGCCCGCTGCTGCCACCGCTCCGCGCGCGGGCTGAGAGGCTGCCGGGCCAGCTGCGCCGGTAGGCACCGGCCGCCCCGTGCTCAGCGCCGCGCGTACTGCACGTCAGCGCGTTCCTTGGTGAACCCGACGCGCGTGTAGGTGTGGATCGCCGCGGTATTCTCGCCCTCCACGTACAGCTCGAGCCGGTCCAGGCCGGCACCGGCGAAGGCGGCCATCGCGTGGGCGGTGAGCAGCCCGCCCACGCCGCGACCCTGCGCATCCGGGTGCACGCCGAGGGCGTAGATCTCCCCGACTGTTCCCTCGATCTTCACCCACAGGCTGCCCAGCAGCCGCGCGCTGGACACCTCCTCGGCGAGGAAGAACATCGACGGGTCGAACCAGGGCTGGGCCATCCGGGCGTCCAGGTCGGCGCGGGTGAGGCGGCCCTGCTCCGGGTGGTCGGCGAACGCGCGGGCGTTCACCGCCAGCCAGTCGTCCTCGTCCCGCCCCGGGGTGAAGGTGCGCACGTGGATGTCGGTGCGGGTGGGCACCTGCGGCGGCTCGGCAGGCGGCGGGGCACTCATCAACCACAGGTCGCGCACCCGTACCAGGTCGAGCTGTTCGGCGAGCGCTTCGGCGGCCGGCAGGTCACCGTGCGCCCAGAGCCGCACCTGCGGTTCGGTCAGCACTGCGGTGACCAGCTGCCGGCCCAGCCCTCGGCGGCGGTGGTCGGGATGGATGGCCAGCTCGGCGGCACCATCGTCGATCTGGGCGTAGCCGAGCAGGTCGACGGCGGAGCTCACCTCTCCCTGTGGGTCACCCTGGCCCGGGGTCGCTCCGGGCAAGGTGGGTGCGACTGTTCCCACGGTCCCCGACGCTGCGGGCGCGGTGAGCAGCAGGTGGGTGACCTCCCGGTGGTCGTCGGTGAGGTTCAGCAGCATCTGCTCGGAGAACGCCTCGGTACCGTCGGCGTCGGTGACCGCCCGCGCCAGGTGAGCGACCGCCTCGGCCTGGTCGGGAGCCAACGTGCTGCGGCGGGTGAGGAGCGGTTCGCCCCGGTGAGCTGCGCCGTCGTGCACTCCTCAGTCCAGCTTCCCGGCCCGCCACAGCGCGGCGGCCTGCTGCAGGTCCTCAGCGGTGGACTGCAGCGCACCGGCGCGCCGGGTGAGCCGGTCGGCGCCGCCGGCGTCGGCGTTCTCCACCCAGTCGGCATCCAGTGCCGTGCCGGCCACGAGCACGTGCAGGAACGCCGCAGCCCGGTCCAGCGCCACGTCCAGGTCGCCGCCGAACACACCGTGCAGCACCGCATCGGTCAGGTCCCGCACCTCCTGCGGCCCCGGTGGGCTGACCACACCGGCTACCACCTCGGAGACCTCCGCGCGGCTGCACCCCAGCCGGTACCGTTCGGCGATCATGTGCGGATCGCGGCGGGTCCACTCCCGCAGCAGATAGAGCCGCCACAGCGCCCCAGGCAGTGTCTCGGCCGGGCTGGCCGACCACAGCTGGGCGAGCAGGTCCAGGCCCTCCACGTCCACCAGCTGCACCAGGCGGCGCTGCAGGTCCGCATCGTCAGCGCCGGCGCGGCCGCCGGCAACCAGTGCGGTGGCCGTGGTGTGCGCCAGGTCGTTGCGATCGGCCGGGTCGGGCTCCCCGGGCAGCAACGCGGCGCGTTCGTCACTGAGCATCGCGGGACGACGGAACTCAGGTGCGGGCACGGGTCTCCTCTCCGGACGGTGTTGCGGCACTGGTTGACCCAACGGCGGTGGGTCAACCGAAATTCCTGCCCTCCCCACGATAGGTACGGACCGTCTCCACCACCCGGGTGCCGCGCACCAGGTGCACCGCATCGAAGCGTTCCATCATCTCCCCGGCCTTCGCGTGCCGCAGCCAGACCCGAGAGCCGATCGCACCACCGTCCCGCCCCCGGGGGTAGCGCAGCGGGGTCTGCACCTCCCCGGCGCCCTCGGAGCCGACCAGGTGGGCGCCGTCGATCGCGCTCGGCAGCCGGGAGCGGTGCGCCGGCCCGGAGGCCACGTACCCGCCGCCGAACGCGGTGACGATGCCGCGGGAGGGGCGGCGCACCACGTCCAGGCCGAAGAACGCGGCCGGGCGGGGGGTGAACGTGGAGTAGGAGTCGAACAGGGTGGGGCAGTACAGCCCGGAGCCGGCGGTGATCTCGGTGATCGTGGGGTCGGTGGCGGTCTGTTGCACCGAGCCGCTGCCGCCGCCGTTGACCAGCAGCTGCCGGCCGAGCCGGTCCTCCAGCGCGGCCACCACCGCCGGACGGCGGCCGGCCAGCTCCTGCAGCGACAGGGCCTTGACCAGCCGGATCACCGGACCCTTCAGCCCGGCCTCGGGCATACCCGCCACCTGTGCCTCGTAGAACATCACCCCGCGCACCTGCAGCCGGCCGGTGCGCTGCACGCTGGCAGCCAACGCCACCGCCTGCTCCGGGGTGCGCAGCGGGGAACGGCGCACCCCCAGGTGCACGTGTGCGGCGCCGATACCCAGCCGCAGCGAGGCGTCGATGTCCAGGCACACCTGCACCGGTGGGCCCTCGGGCCAGTCCGCGCGGATGAAGGCCCGCTCGATCAGCGCCACCTGGGAGATGTCGTCGACCATCAAGGTGACCCGCTCCCGGGCGAGCGGGCTACGGGCCAGACGCACCAGGGCGGCGGTGTCCACGCTCGGGTAGGCCAGCAGCACGTCCTCGACGCCGTCCTCGGCGAGCCAGATCGCTTCTGCCAGGGAGTAGGCCATCACCCCGGTGAACCCGAGGTCCAGGGCGCGCTGGACCAGGGGGCGCACCCGTACCGACTTGCTGGCCAGCCGCAGCGGCAGCCCACCGGCGCGGGCGAGCAGGTCGCGGGCATTAGCATCGAAACGGTCCAGGTCCACCACGGCCAGTGGTGCGGAGAAGCTCCGGGTGGCTTCCCGCCACGGCGCTGACCGCCACGACTGGATACGACTCATGCCCCTCATTGTCACCTATCCGTCCCCCGGCTCGCCTCCGGCGCAGGCATGATGGGCACCATGCGCACGCAGACCCAGCCCGCACCACTCTGGCAGAACTGGGCGCGGACCGCTCGCGCCACCCCGCGTAGGTTCGCCTCCCCGAGCAGCGAGGCAGAGGTGGCCGCGCTGGTGGCAGCCGAGGCCGCCGAGGGTGGGCAGGTGCGGGTGGTCGGGGCGGGGCACTCCTTCACCCCGGCGATGGTCAGCGAGGGCCTGCTGCTGCAGCTGGACGCCTTGGACTCCCTGGAGTGGCTGGGCCCACCGGAGGCGGACGGCTCCCGGCTGGTGCGGGTCGGGGCGGGCATCCGGTTGCGGGCCCTGTGCCGGGTGCTCGCTGAGCACGGGCTGGCGCTGGAGAACATGGGTGACATCGATGTGCAGTCGGTCGCCGGGGCGATCTCCACCGGCACCCACGGCACCGGCGCCACCCTGCGGGGGCTGGCCGACCAGGTGCGCGGGGTGCGGCTGGTGGGGGCGACCGGTGAGGTGGTGGAGGCGGACCAGACCCGCCACCGCGAGCTGTTCGAGGTGGCCCGGCTCGGGCTGGGCAGCGTGGGGGTGCTCACTGCGGTGACGCTGCGCTGCGTGCCGGCATTCTCTCTCACTGCCGACGAGCGACCCCGGCCGCTCGGTGCGGTGCTGGAGGCGCTCGATGACGAGGCCGGCCCGGTGCACGCCAACGACCACTTCGAGTTCTACTGGTTCCCGTACACCGACATCGTGCTCACCAAGGCGAACAACCGTGCCGGTGCTGCCGGCCCACTGAGCCCGGTGCGCCGGGTGCTGGACGACGAGATTCTCTCTAACACGGTGTTCGAGGCGACCAACCGGCTGTGCACCGGGGTGAAGGCGCTCACCCCGAAGGTGAACTGGGTGGCGGCCCGGGCGCTGTCCGCCCGCCGGTACACCGCCCCCTCCCACGAGGTGTTCGCCACCCCGCGGCGGGTGCGGTTCCGGGAGATGGAGTACGCATTGCCGGTGCATGCCGTGGTGCCGGCGCTGCGGGCGGTGAACACCTGGCTGCGGCACACCGGCGAGACGGTGCCCTTCCCGGTGGAGGTGCGGTTCGCCGCGGCCGACGACGTCTGGTTGTCGACCGCCTACGGCCGGGACACCGCCTATGTGGCGGTGCACCAGTACCACCGGCTGCCGTTCGCCCGGTACTTCCGAGCGGTGGAGGACATCATGCGCAGCCACGACGGCCGCCCACACTGGGGGAAGATGCATCGCCGTCGGGCCGCGGACCTGGCGCCCGTCTACCCCCGGTTCGACGACGCGGCGCGGGTGCGGCGGGCCGCCGACCCGGAGGGCCTGTTCGCGAACGAGTACACCGACCGGGTGCTCGGTGCCGCGCCCGGGCATCTCGGTGCGCGCGGCCACTGAGGCGGGGTGCGGGCAGCACATGTCGATAGGGGCGGAGAGTCGGGAGCAGCAGTGGGAGGAACGGCTCGCCTGGCCGGTGCTGATCGCTGCACTGGCCTCGGTGCCGGCGGTGTTCCTGACCCTGCTCGGCGACCCGGTCTCCTCCTGGGGCGTGGTCGCCAGCGGGGTAGCCGGTGTGGTGCTGATGATCGAGCCGGTGGTGCTGTTCGCGGTCTCCACGGACAAGTGGGCGTGGCTGCGGCGCAACTGGTGGCTGGTGCTGCTCGCGGTGCTGATCGTGCTCAGTGTGGTGCTGGCCCTCGGACCGGTGCAGGTGTTCCGGCTGCTGCGAGCGGTCGGCGCTCTCCGGGTGATCCGGGTGCGGCGGATCGTCACCGCCGGTCGGGTGCTGGGCCGGCGGCTCTCCAGCGGTCCGGAGCGCTGGCCAGCGTTCGCGGCCTCGGTCCTGGTGGCGGTGTTCGTGGCCGCAGTGCTCGCTGACCCGACCTCCACCGCGCGGAGCCTGATCGCCGGCCTGGTGCCAGATCGGTGGATGGTGCCGATCGCTACGCTCGCCGGGCTGGTGCTGGCTGGTGCCACGTACGTGGTGGTGCGCAACCGTGATCGTGCCGAGAAGGACGCAGCCGCCGCCGACGGCGGGCTCGACCGAGACAGCCCACGGAACGTCCCGCCTGGTCCGCTAGAGTGACCGGGTGCCGGTGGACGCCGGCAAACACGGACGGGCGCTGCAGAGGCGGCCGCGGGCCTCTAGCTCAATCGGTAGAGCAACGGACTTTTAATCCGTGGGTTGTGGGTTCGAGCCCCACGGGGCCCACCAGAAGGTCGTTGTTCAAACCGACGACATCACCGGTTTGAGTTCCGGATTCGGTCGGCTGTCCTTGGATTCGGTCGGCTGTCCTTGGTGGCGGACGGCGAGTGCTTGGACGTCGGAGTCCAGGAACACGTTGAACGGGACGCCGGTTTCGCTGTCGGAGTGATGTGACCGTCAGGCGCGACGGTAAGCCCGACACGTCCCCACCGGACTACCAGCCCACAACGCGGTGCAGGTGCTGGGGGTTGTGATGATGCGGCTCCTTCCAACGTCCTACACGTATGAAGAGTTCCGAAGACCCTTCGATGCCTGTGTCACGAGTATCTGCCGGATCTCTGCCCAGGATCGAGGGGGCTCACGCAAGGCCCTGAACCGGCGGTGTAGGCGTTGATCTTATGCCCCTGGGTTTGGCCGCACCCTCATCTGCCGGGCTAGTTCTCGGACCAGGGCAACAGACTTTTCGAGGCGGCTCACCTTCTGGGAGCCCGGTGTGATGACGAGGATGTGCTGCCCTTCAAGAGTCAGCCGCAGCCGGCTCTGGGCGGCGGCTGCAGTGGTGAGCCGTGTTCGGACACCCGGAGTGAAGAGGCGACGCGCTTCGGCGGCATCGTCCTCGGTGTGGGTGTAGAGCGTCCAACGGAACTGCGGGTCGGCGAAGTCCACCTGGACGGCGGGGCGCGGCTCGGGGACATGGACCGAGGGTGGAGCCGCCACCACGGTGGGCAGCAGAGTGCCGACGTTGAGCGCGGTGACGAGGTACAGCCCGGCAGTGGAGCTGCCGGCGTGCGCCCGATAGTTGGTGAAGGAGACGATCTCTCCCTCAGCGACGGAGCCGCGGAGCACCTGAGTAGCTCGTCCCCCAGCGCGGACCGGGTACTCTCGCCACTGCCGCGTGAGCTGGCTGTCGTCAGCCGCATACGACCATCCGTGCTGGTCACCCCATTGCTGGAGATGGGCACGTCGCTGTTCCTGGATGCGCCCGCCGCGGACCACACCGATGATCACCGCGACCACGACCACCGCCACTACGGAGTAGCCAAGGATGTCCATTGGGGTCAAGTTACCGTCGGAGCACGGCGGCTGGGAACGGCCTGCGCACCGTCGCGATAGTGCGCAGGCGCTCGTCGATACCGGCACCGTAGGCTGTGCTCTGCTGGGAGGCCGGCTGGGCATCGGTATGAAGTGTGCGGCCGGAGACCAATTGAGGGACGCTCAGGTGAGGACCGGGGGCGAGACCCCGAGGAGTGGTACACCGGATGGGTGAGCGCGGTCTGCGGCGGCGGTCCTGGCTCTGGGCAAGCGGTGTGCCGCTGCTCAGCGGCGCGCTCACCGTGGCCGGGCTGGCGGTGGCCACCGCGCTCACGGCCGACCTGCCGCGGAAGGTGAGCATGCCCATCCTGCTCGGTGTGCTGGTCCTGGGCGCCGGGCTGTACCTGGCGGCGCGGGCGCTGGCGGGCCAGGCGGCGGTGCTACGCCGGGTCGGCGCTGCCCGGCAGCAGTGGGCGGTCGCTCATGGCTGGTCCTATCGCAGCGACGGGGCAGCCGTACCGGCAGGCACCCAAGCGCTGGCCCTGCCCCGCGGCTGGCAGTCTCCGCGCGTGCTCGCGGCACTGTCCGGGCGGATCGCAGAGCGGGACACCCAGGTGCAGACCTGGAAGCTGCGCGTGCGTCCCGGCGGCCCGCAGCGGACCGTGTGCCGTGAGGTGGTCGTGGTCAGTGCCGCCACTGGCGAGCACCGGTGTGCAGTCCTCAGCAGCGCCCAGCTGGACCCCTTGCTCCTCACACCGGGCTGGGCGAACCCCGGCAGGAACGACCTGGATGCCGCCACCGGCACGCTGGCTGTCGGTGATGCTGCCGTGATGGCGTCCTGGGTCCCGGCCATCCGGGCAGCCGTGGCCGCACGCGAGGACCTCCCGCTGACCGTGACCGTGGGTGCGGACCAGGTGGTGGTCTTCGCGATGGACGATCCGCGGACGAGCACGATGGCCGCACGCCTGGAGCTGGCGGTGCAGGTGGCGACCATCGTGGACCCGCAGGGAGCGCCGGCTCCTGGCGCGTAGCAGCACCAGTGCACAGCGCCGGCCATGCGGCCGATGCTCAGAGCACGTCCACCGCCGGGGCCACCACGACCACGTACATCACCGCCAGCAGCACCGTGTGCACCACGCAGAAGCCGAGCGCCTCGCGCACCTTGCCGGGGGTGCGGAAGTGCTCGGCGAGCTTGCCAAGGAAGGAGCCGGGGTGGGTGATGTCCCAGCTGTTGAAGCGCAGGTAGCGGCCCAGGTACATGCCGAAGGTCACCAGCACGAGCACCACGATCACGATCAGCCAGGAGTCCACCCGCTGCAGTGGCCGTGCCTCGTTGGGATAGCGCACCAGCGCGTACATGGTCTGCACCAGCAGCACGTTCAGGAGCGTGTTCATCACCCCGGACAGCGCCAGGGTGAGCACCAGCACGATGTCGTACCAGAGCGGCACGCCCTCTTCCTGCCTGCGGTGGGAGAAGTTCAGCTCGGTGATCAGGTAGGCGGAGTTCGGCAGCAGCAGGACCCAGATGATGCCGGACACCACCAGCACGCTCAGCAGGATCACGCGACTGCTGAGTGCCACCGCCACCAGCATCCCGAGCCCGGCAAGGCCCAGCACGAGCGCGGGCGCCACGGACAGCCCGATGTTCAGCACCATCGGCCGGTACAGCCGGGTGCGGAAGACCGGCGCGCGCAGCAGCACCAGGAGGAGGGCGTAGATGTTCAGCAGCGCCACCCCGCCGGCCACCAGCAGGACCGAGTTCACGACCCTTATGATGCCGTAGCCGGCACACGCCCAGCGCGACGCTGTGCGCCCAGAGTGACCGCACGCGCGCAGGAGGCCGGAAAGGTGCCGACCAGCGAGCGGTCAGCCGCCCGCGCCCGCCGCCGGGCCGAGCAACCCAGCCACGAGAGCCCGCAGCCCCTCGGCGTAGGTGTCCCGCGCGGCGATCTGTGGCCACTGGTCGCCGATCGCGGCCAGCGTGGGCAGGGCAGCAGCCTCCCGGGCACCGAACAAGGTCTGTCCCTCGGGTAGCAACCGGTCTCGGTCCAGTGTCCCGACGGCGGAGCGTGCGCGCACCAGGATCTCTCCAGCGGTGTAGTACCACAGGTGGCGGAACACCTCGACAGCCCGTTCCGGGGTGCTGCCAGTCTCGACCACCGCGGCGAGGACCACCTCCACGATCCACACCGACGTGTCCCCGAGCCGGCCCATGAAGCCGTCGACGGTGAGCACCTCGGCGGCCCAGGGAATCGCGGCGAGGGTGTCGTGCACGGTCATCATGGCGACCGCGACCCGCTCGCGGGGGTCCGCGGGCAGCTCTGGGCGGTCCATCTGCGCGACCACTTCGCCGATCAGCTGCACGAGCAGGTCTTCCCGGTCCCGCACGTGGTGGTACAGCGTGGTGGTCCCGATCCCGAGCTCGGCCGCCAGGGCGCGGATGGTCAGCCGCTGCCATCCGCGGGTCTCGATCAGCCGCAGCGCCGCCACCAGGATCTGCTCCCGGGAGGTCACCGGTGGGCGCCCGGTGCGCCCACGCGGTGCTCCGGTCTGCCCGCCGGCCGAGGTCGAGGTAGCCATCTGTCCATTCTGCCTGGTCCGGTCCGTCATCCGTGTGCTAGTTTCGGAACATGTTCTATAAGTCGTCGGGTCGCGCTGTCCTGATCACCGTGGCGCTCGCCCAGTTCCTCGTCTCCCTGGACCTGTCGGTGATGAACGTGGGCCTGCCGAGCATCCAGGCGGCGCTCGGCTTCGAGGCCGGGGCGCTGTCCTGGGTGATCCACGCCTACGCCCTGACCTTCGGCGGGCTGCTGCTGCTCGGCGGCCGCCTGGCCGACCGCTACGGCCGGCGCCGGATGCTGCTGATCGGGCTCGCACTGTTCGCGGCGGCATCCCTGGCCGGCGGGTTCGCGGTGACCCCGGGCCAGCTGGTGGTTGCCCGCGCCGTGCAGGGCGTCGGTGCCGCAGCGCTCGCCCCGGCCGCCCTGGCGCTGCTCACCGCCACCTTCCCCTCGGGCCGGGCCCGGGTGCGCGCGTTCGGGGTGTGGAGCGCGATGAACGCGACCGGCGGGGCCGTGGGTGTGCTCGCCGGCGGGCTGCTCACCCAGTACGCCGGCTGGCAGTGGGTGATGTGGGTGAGCGTGCCGATGGCCGTGGTGCCCCTCGGTCTCACC
>DATGRZ010000394.1:0-12157 GCA_035303065.1 Ruania sp. | reverse complement strand
CGGAACGAGGCCAGGTACTGCTGGATCTGGTACAGCTCCGGGGAGGTGATGGTCATGATCGGCCACACGTAGGAGTTCCAGAACGTCAGGAACGAGGTCACCCCGACCACCACGAACGGCGCCTTGGACATCGGCAGGAAGATCCGCAGGTAGACGCCCCAGCGGCCGCAGCCGTCGATCAGCGCCGCCTCCTCCAGGCTGCGTGGGATGTTCAGGTAGAACTGCCGGATGAAGAACACGTGGATGGCGGCGGCGGCTCCGGGCAGCACGAGCACGGCGAGCGTGTCCAGCATGTGCAGCTTGGTCACCATGATGAACGAGGTGAGCAGGATGGTCATCCCCGGGATGAACATGGTGGTGATCACCACCACCCACAGGGTGCGCTTGAGCCGGAACTCCAGCCGGGCGAACGCATAGGCGGCCATCGAGTTGACCGTCAGCGAGAGCAGCGTGAACAACACCGCACCGAAGCCGGTGATGCCCAGGGAGCGCAGGAACGTGGGGTCGGCGAGGATCTGGGTGTAGTTGTCGACGTTCCAGACCTCGGGGAAGAACTGGAACGGAGTGCGCACCACCTCGGTCTTCGTCTTGAACCCGGCGATCACCATCCAAGCCAGCGGAAACAGGGCGAGCGCCACGAAGAACAGCCCGGCGAGCGCCTTGAGGGTGCTGGCCAACCATCGGCGTGGCCGGCGGCGCGGGTCTGGGGAGGTGGTGGCCGGCGTGCCGGTCACCGGGCGGGCGAGGGTGAGGTCCTGGGCCATCAGTCCACCAGCTTCTCGGAGTTGAGCACCCGGAAGATGAGCGCGGAGACCGAACCGAGCACCACGAACAGCAACAGCGCGGCCGCGATCGAGTAGCCGACGTACGGGTCACCTCGGAAGTGGTTGAAGATGAACAGGTTGGGCAGCTCGGTGGAGGACATCGGGCCGCCGTTGGTCATGATCAGCGGCAGCTCGAACTGCTGGATCGAGGCGACGAACCCGGTGATGATCAAGTAGAGCAGCACGTTCTTCAGCTGCGGGATGGTGATGTAGACCGTCTTCTGCCACCAGTTCGCACCCTCGACGTCCGCGGACTCGTAGAAGCTGGCCGGGATGTCCAGCATGCCGGCGATCATGATCAGGCAGGTCAGGCCCATGCCCAGCCAGACCGCTGGGGCGGCGATGGCCACCAGCGCCAGCTTCGGGTCACCGAGCCAGGCCTGGGTGGACAGGTCGAGCTTGGCGAGCAGCGCGTTCAGGATGCCGCCGGAGTAGTCGTAGATGATCGTGAAGATCACCGAGGTGATCACCCCGGAGATGATCGTGGGGATGTAGATGGAGACCTTGAGCACGTCGGCGAACCGTCGGTTGACCGCCGTGGCCAGGGAGGCGAACAGGAAGGCGCCCACCAGCTGCACCGGCAGGGTGATCGCCACGAACTTCAGGCCGAGCAGGATCGAGGCCCGGAACTTCGGGTCGGTGAGCACGTCGGTGAAGTTCTTCAGGCCCACGAACTCCGACTCCTGGTAGAAGCTCCAGTTGTAGAAGCTCAGCACCGTCGCCTGCAGCGCGGGGTAGATCACGAAGATCCCGAGCAGGATCACGATCGGCGCGATCATCACGTACGCCATCGCCGTGTCCGGGTAGCGCTTCTTGTTCGCTGCGACCATGTGGTCCTCAGCAAGCCGCCTCCTGGCCATCTCTCACCTCTCCTCGGTGCCACCCGGAGTGCGCAGCACGTGCCGGGCTGCGCACCCCGGACTGGGTCAGCGTCGGTGCTCAGTCCCCGAGCTCTGCGCGGTTGGCCGGCAGGTCCTCGCGCTCGATGATCTGCTCGATCGTGGCGTTGGCCTCGGCGAGCGCGTCGGCCGCGGCGACATCGCCCATCATCGACTGCTGGATCGCCAGCCCCATGGCGACGTTCACGTCCCACGGGTAGAGCGGCTCGCCGATCGTGTACGGCACGACGTCCTCGGTGATCACCTCCGACCAGGGCGCCTCAGCGGCACCTGGGTCGGCGTTCACCGCCTCGGCGACGTCCTCCCGGGCAGGCGCCTTGGTGAACTGCGTGTCGACAAAGAACGGCAGCAGCACGTCGGTGTCCCCGGCGAGCGCGTACTCGATGAACGCGGCCGCTGCCTCGGCGCTGTCGCTGTTGGCATCGAGCACCCACTTGAAGTTCCCGACCGTGGTCAGCGACTCGGTCTGGTCGCCGTCGCTGGTGATGGTGGGGGCGACGCCGGTGTGCTCCACCACCTCCGGGTAGTCCGCGACCAGCTCGCTCATCCCCCAGGATCCCTGGGTGATCATCGCGACCTTCTCCTCGCCGAACGGTGCGGCGGAGTTCCCGGCGTCCAGCGACTGGCGCGGGATGTAGCCCTCGCTGTACAGCGTGGTGTAGTGCTCGATCAGCTCCTCGTACGCCGGGTCGGTGGCTTCTGCGGTGGTCCAGTCCTCGGAGATCGGCAGGTGCCCGGCCACGTGCATCTGCTCGGCCACCGTGCTCCAGGCGAGAGTGTCCTGGTCGCTGAACGTCTCGATGCAGAACTGGCCGTCGGCGAGCACCGGCTGGATCTGCTCGCAGGCGTCGTACAGCTCGTCCCAGGAGGTGGGCGGGCTCTCCGGGTCCAGCCCGGCCTCGGTGAAGATCTCCTTGTTCCAGTACAGCACCCGTTGCGGCTCCAGCAGCAGCGGGTAGCCGTACCAGGTGCCATCCACCTGGGAGATCTCCGCAGCGGCGTCGGTGACCTGCTCGAACGCTTCGGCAGGCAGCAGGTCGTCCAGGGCCAGGTAGCTGCCCAGCCGGACACCGTCGTTGAGCCGACCAGGGACCGGGTACACGTCCGGTGCGTTCCCGGCGGCCTGGGCGGCAGTCATCTTCTCGTCCCAGGCGTCCCCGGGGACGACGGTCGCGTTGACGAAGATCTCGTCCTGGGAGGCGTTGAAGTCTTCCACCACCTGCTCGTACCACTCGTTCTCCGGGGTGGTGAACGTGTGGTGCCAGAACTCCACGACCTCGCGGTCACCTGCTTCGGCATCTGCGTCCGCGGTCTGGCCGGGGGTTCCGCTGCCGCAAGCGGCAAGCAGGGCGGTCGCGGCCAGCAGGGCGGTTCCGACGCCGAGGCGGCGGCGGGTGGGTGTCGTCATCATTCCTTCTCCTCGTTGAGATCAGCTCTCGTCAGTTGCTGGGCTGTGTGCCGCCCGGGTTCAGCCCAGTCGCGGCAGTCGTGCCTCGACCGGGGGCAGCACCAGGTGGTCGGCCGGGGTCTCCTGGTACCAGTAGGCGGTCGAGGACAGGTCGTCGCTGCGCTTGTTGGCGTGACCGTGCTCGATGGTGACCTCGATCGAGCGGGTGAACGGTACGGGGTCCTCCACGTGGAACCGGTAGGTGGAGACCTGACCGGACCAGTTCTCTCCGCCAGGCAGGGTGAGGCCGTGGTAGGGCGCGGCATACGCCTGGGTGGGGCACCACGCCGTGTTGAAGTAGTCCTCCGTGCCGGTGCCGTGCAGGGAGGGTGGCCACGCTTCGCCGTCGACGAAGATCATGTCGTCCCCCTCCCCGTACCAGTTCCACTTCTCGGTGTGCCGCAGGTTGGTCACGTTCAGCACGCAGCCGACGTAGTGCCCGCGACCGGTGGTCTGCAGGATCGTGTAGTTGCCCGCACCGGTGAGGTTGGTGCCCTCGAAGAGCAGCTCGGAGTTGCTCTGGCCATCCTCGGCGACGCCGTCGGTGGGGCACTGCCGGTTCCAGCTCGCGTGGAAGCGGCCGAGCCCGTCCTCGAGCTCGTCGAACTCCTCGTAGTCGATGTAGTAGTAGAACCAGAGCACCTCCTGGTCGCACTCGCTGGTGAGCTCGAACCGCGCGCCGTCGGCGAACGGCATGTGGAAGAAGGAGTTGAACGCCTTGCCGTCCTCGGGGCTCATCTGCAGCGGCAGGGAGGCGAAGTTCACCGTGCGGGCGTGCCCCACACCGAAGAAGTCGCCCAGCGGGACCAGCACGCTCGGCGTCTCCGCCCCGTCCCAGTAGATGCGCAGCACGAGCTTGCGCAGGAAGTCCCGGTC
This sequence comes from Ruania sp., assembly GCA_035303065.1. GTDB lineage: Bacteria > Actinomycetota > Actinomycetes > Actinomycetales > Beutenbergiaceae > Ruania. The sequence continues at coordinate 8,111 of DATGRZ010000394.1, read as the reverse complement.
CGCGGTCTCCGGGGTGTCCGGCTCCCTGGGCGCCACTGTCATCCAGATGTGGTTGACCGAGCCGGCGCCCTTGAGGTCCGCCAACGTCACGGTCTGGCCGGGCCGGATGGTGATGCGGTCCTCGTTGCCGCCGCTGCGGTCCCAGCTGGACTCCCGGCGACGGCGCTGCGTGCGCAGCCGGGGCAGGTCGCGCAGGCTGCTTCCGAAGTCGCCGTACCGGCTGACGGCCATCGTCATCGACGTTCCTCCCAGTTCGTTCCCCGCGGCCCGTGCTGGTGGCTGACCGGTGCGGACAGGCCGCCCGTGCCGGACACCTCCACGTGACCGGTTGCAGCTGACGACGGCAACCTTCGCCCCGTCAGAAATCGTTTACAAGTAATCGATTTCAGTATGATAGGACGACGGCCCTGGGGTGTCAACAGGTCGGACTGAAGCGCGCCAGGGCCCACTCCCCTCGGCGTGCTAGAGCACCTCGAGAGCGTCGACATCCGGCGTCTGCGGCCGTCTCGCCGTCGGACGGTCGAGATAGAAGAGCGCAGTCGATGCGATGTCGTCGTGCAGGGGCAGGTACCGGTGCCCAGAACGCCAGCCGAGCGCCTGGATGTCGACGGTGAGGTCTTGAGCGAAGTGGATCGGATCCGGCACGTGCCAGCGGTACATCCCGAACCGTTGCTGCGAGCGGTACAGCCCGTCCGGTCTCAGGATCTGATGGAGGCCGAGGTACGGTGTCGTGAACGCGGTGTAGCCCTCTCCTGGGACATCGAAGTTCCAGGCACCACCGAAGTAGTCCTCGGTACCGGTGCCACAGATGGTGGGAAAGTCCTGCGCCCCCGCAGTCGCCTCCGCGCAGTCACCGTCGAGGTAGAACTTGACCTCGCCCTCGCCCCACCAGCCCGAGCTGTTGACGCCCCAGGCGATATAGGTCCCCACGTACTGGCCCTGCCCCTGGACGCCGCTGAGGATGGGGTGGGTGACGCCGGTCTGCAGCGGGTTGGACCTGTTCCACTGCGCATGCAGGTAGCCGCTGCCATCCTGGCTCGCACCGGTCTCGTAGGTGACCTGGTAGTAGAGGACCGCAGTCTCCGCGCCGAGGTTCTCGACCGTCAGGTGTGCGCGGTCGCGGAACGGCATGGGCCAGTAGCTGTTGAAGCCGCCGTTGGGGTTGACCGCTACCAGCTCGGAGCTGAGCTGGGCGAAGGTGCCCCACCCCTGGCCGAAGAAGTCGCCGACCGGCACCTCTACGGCTGGTTCGTCCGCACCGTCCCAGTGGGCTCGCAGCAGCAGCGAGCGCCAGTGGTCGGGGTGCGTGGTCAACCAGATGTGCGTGATCCGGCCCGGGCCGTCGATCTGAGCCATGTCGAAGGTCTCACCAGCGGCGATCTCCACGCTCGGCGAGACCTTCCAGCCCTGGCCGAGGTCCCGGGCGGGACCGGCCCCGGTGCCCTCCGTGGCGCGGCCGCCCCCTCCTTTGGCGCCGGTGAAGTTCTCCGGGCTGATGGAACGAGTAGCGACCGTACGAAGTGATGCAAGATCAGGTCGGAGCATCGGGGTCATTCCCTCCGAGAAGCGGATCTGTGTGCAGTCCCGTCCGGGTCGATCCGCCCTTGTGACACCCGGAGACTCGATCGGCTGTAATCGATTACTCAGTGGGATTTACGGTAGGACCACCCACTGCCGGTGTCAATACGCCCGAGCCGTCATCTCGGGGCGGTGCTGCCACGCTCCTCGAGCCGGGGCGGAAGCAGCACGTGCACCGGTTCGGTCTCCGGGACGGCGGCACGTGCCAGGATCCGTTCTGCTGCCCGGATGCCCATCTCGTCCACCGGTTGGGCGATCAGCGTCACCGCCGGGGTGACCATCCGGGTCCACGGGTCGTCGTCGAACCCGACCAGGGAGATCTCCTCCGGGATCCTCAGACCGGAAGTCTGCAGCGCCCGGTAGGTGCCGGTGGTCAGTGGTCCGTTCAGCGCGAAGACGGCGTCCGGGCGCCGACCGGAGTCCAGTGCCGTGCTCACGATGCTCTCTGCGTCCGCAGCGCGCAGGTCGGTACGCATCATCCTGCTCTGGTCGAACTCCACCCCGGCATCGGCGAACGCTGCCACGACGCCGGCGAGCCGGTCCTCGGTGGTACTCACCCCGGACGGCCCGGCCAGGCAGAGGATGTCCCGGTGGCCGAGCTCGAGCAGGTGCTCAGCGGCCATCCGCCCGGCCCGCACGTTGTCCAGCAGGATCGTGTCACCGGTGAAGTCGTGCACCCGCCGGTCCACCACGACTGTGGGTACCTGCGACCGGGTGAGCCGGGCCAGGTCGGAGGCCTCCTCGGAGGTGACCGAGACCACGACACCGGCCATCCGCTGAGCGATGGCGGCGTCCAGGTAGGTGTTCTCCCGGTCCAGCTGCTCGTCGGTGTTGCACAGCATCACCGAGTAACCGGCTCGGACCGCGACCCGCTCCACGGCGGCGACCAGCGAGGTGAAGAACGGGTTCTGCAGGTCGGAGACGATCACCGCCCACATGTCCGAGCGCTGCCGCCGCAGGGCACGACCGTTCGGGTTGCGCACATAGTTGGCCGCCAGCGCCGCCTGCCGGACCCGCTCGGCGAGCTCCGGGGTGACGCTCGTGGATCCGTTCAGCACCCGGGAGACGGTCGCGGTGGAGACCCCGGCCGCGGCCGCGACGTCGGTGATGCGCACGGCATGGTGCTCCTTCATCCAGATCCTCCGTCGTCGTAGACCGCTAGCTCGCTGATCGAGGTGTACCGTTCCCAGCCACCAGGCCGGCCGTGCAGCCGGATCCCGGTCGTGGTCACCGGGGCGAAGGTGAAGGTGTAGGTGCGGTAGCCGGTCGCCGTGCGGTCTGCGGGGTAGGCGGGGGTGACGGTGACCTCGGGCAGGTCGTGCCACACGGCGCCGCGGCGGACCTGGACTGCTGGGGTGTCGGTGAACCAGCCGGAGCCCGCGTCGTGCGGACCGGTGGTGTACTGCACACGGGTGCAGCGTACCGGTCGCGGCCAGGTGTAGCCCCAGTGGTCGGTCTCCTTGCGCTGACCGTTCCAGGAGTCAACGCCGCGGTCGGTGCGCCCGTCTGCGAGCACCTCCAGGTGGCCGGTGCGCACCGCGCGGGCGATCGGGGCAGCCCCGGGCAACGTGGCCAGGTTGGTGCCCGGCGCCTGCACCTGCGCGGGGGAGTCGGCCGGTGGCATGGGTTCCAGGTGCAGCGGTCGCAGCGAGAAGCCGTAGCTGGAACCGGTGTAGCTCTCCGAGCGGACGAACCAGTTCGACTGCAGCCACAGGTGGCGACCGTCGTCGCTGATGAACTTGCTCGGCACGCTCGTACCGTAGCCACCGTGGTGGGCGTCCGCCGAGCGCGGCCCGGTCCACGGGTAGGGGCCGAAGTCGTGGCTGAGGAAGTGTCGCCACGGCCCCCAGGGGGTGGGCGCCTCGTACAGCTGGAAGGTGTGCTCGGTCCAGGAGGTGTACAGGAACCGGCGCAGACCGGGTACGTACACCACCCCGCCCTGACCGAGCAGGGTGCCGAGCACCGGCGGCGGGGCCATCGGTGTGCGCTCCTGCTCACCGGTGCGCCGGGTGTCGGTGAGCACCGGGACGCGTTCGTCCAGCTCTCGGCTCCACTGTGGCCGGCCCCAGGGTCCGGCACCGGCAGCAGCGCCGGCGAAGAACTGCCAGGCGGTGCGGTCGGCGATCCGGTCGACAGGTACCCGGGCGAGGTACAGGTCGGTGGGGTCGGGCACGGCCCCGGAGTAGGAGGTGCGCCAGTTGTGGTCCAGCCCGTAGGCGTAGGCGTAGCGCGCGGGGTCCCCTTCGCCATCGGGCTGCAGCTCGCGCAGCGCCACAGCGGCGCTGTTGCTGCGACCCAGGTCGAGGAACATCAGGGTGGTGAGCCGGTCGGTGAACATCGGCTCGGGCGGGGCAGTCCAGGTGCGGCCATAGTCGGTGGAGGTGACGATGCCCGCGGCCGGGGCGATGTTGAAGGTGTCTGGTCCGGTGCCGCAGCGCAGGTCCTGCACGGCGAGGTAGAGCTCGTCGCGGCCGTCCCCGTTGCCGTCGACGGCGATCATTCCGGTGGGTTTGGAGTTGTACCGTTGCGGGTCGGTCCAGATGGGGGCGACGTCCCGTCCTGCGGCCAGGCGGGTGCCGGTCAGACCGGTCTCGGGAGTCCCGTCGATCCGGTTGACGACGATCTCGGAGAAGTCCGCGGGGTCGGTGGAGAACCCCAGCCCGTCCCCGCAGGCGGTGTACAGCGCACCGTCGTCAGCCCAGGTGCTCGGCCACAGGTCGCCGTCGCTGGCTGTGGTCACGGTGGTGGCGGGGTGCACTGTGGCGACGGCGAAAGCGTCCGAGGCGGGCGGGCCAGCCCGGTGGCCGGTGGCGGCAGAGTTCCGGTGACCAAGTCCGGGCACACCGCCGAACTCCTCCTGGGACACCATGACACACCTTCGTAATCGATTTCAGGCGAGTGTAGCAAGGGTGTGCACAGGTCCGGACCGATCACAGCCAGGCAGCTGCCGTGGCCGCGGCAGCACCGGCGCAGCGACCACGGTGGGTCGTGCGGCGGGGTGCCGCACGACCCACGGACGTGGTCAGCCCCTGCGGGTGCGCAGCTCGAGGTTGTCCACGGCGAGCGTGCCGCTGGTGGCCCGGAAACCCAGTGCTGGGTGGTACTCGGCCCGGACGGCAGGGTCAGTGATGTCGTCGCTGCCGTTCACCGGGGCGGTGTGTATCCGGTCCCACTGCCCGTCGTGCCACCGGTAGGCGGTCAGCCATCGCCCGGAGAGGGTGACGGCGAGCCGGTCCCCCGGGCGCAGGTGGGCCGGGACGTCGCCCCAGCCACCGAAGGTCTGCCCGTCGGTGACGATGTCGAACCCGAGCCTGGAGGTGTTCCGGTTGTACCAGGCGACCGCTCGGTTGTCCGCGTCCTGGGCGAACCCCAGGAACAGCGAGCGCTCCGGTCCGCCGGAGTCGGCCAGCTCCTCGATGTCCAGCACCACGGTCGTCTCACCCTGGTCCGGGAGGCTCTCCTCGGCGAGCAGCATCGAGTAGTAGTCCTGGCCGCTGACCTGCAGTCGTCCGTCCACGACCTGCGGCGCCAGGGCGGCCTCCGAGTCGCTCATGGTGAGCAGCTCGTAGTCGTCGCTGGTGTCGGCGTCGAAGTGGTCGGCGAACCGGGTGTGCCCGAACTCCTCGGGGACCAGGTCGTCACCGGGGAACTGGATGGTGCCGACGATGAAGTCGCGCCCCCAGTCCGCGATACCGCCCCACCGGGTGCCGGTCTGCAGGTCACCGTAGGTTGTGGTGGCCGCATACGTGGCCCGGTCCTCGGCGTCCAGGATCATCGCCGGGGTGCCGCTGGTGCTCTCCGCCAGGTGCGCCCACTGCCAGTCGGCCTCCGGGTCGTCCGGGTCGGGCTGCACGGCAGCGAGGAAGCCGCGGTCGTTCTGGCCCATGATCAGCGGGCTCCCGTCCTGCTGCACCAGGATGGCCGGGTCCTCCACGAAGTCGTACCAGGCCACCCGGGTGGACCAGTCGTCCTCGTCCCGGTGGGCGTACCAGACCTGGTTATCGCTGCGGAGGTAGGCAACGTGGGCGGTGCCGTCGGCGCCGACGGCAACCGCCGGCTGGCCGTGCGCAGCATCGGCGACCTGCGTCCAGTCGGCACCGGAGGCCAGGTCGCGGGCGAGGACCTGCTCTCCGCTGCGCACCACAGCGAGCGGCTGGCCGTCGTCAGCGACCAGCACCGGGTCGGCGTCCAGCACCAGGTCCTCGGTCTCGGTCTGCCAGGTGGAGCCGGTGCGCCAGGCGTGCACCGTGCCGTCGGTCGTCCCGGCGAGGAGGTGCACAGTGCCGTCGGCCACGGTGGCCGCCACCGGCCCGGTGACCGAGCCGGCCACGACCGACTGCTCACCGTCGCCGGTACGGACCACCAGGTCCGCGCCGGCTCGGGCCGCCCAACCGACCCCGTCGGCGTCCAGGAACGGGGCGGGCGGCCCGTCGACGCTGCGACCCGGTCGCTCGGTCCGGTAGGTGTCGGCTCCCGGGGAGGTCTGCCAGGCGTGCAGCACCCGGCCGTGGGCCGCACCGGCGAGCACGTGCACCCGGCCGTCGTCGTCGACGATGGTCTGCGGATCGGTGTCCACCCTGCTGGCGAGCCGGTCGCGGGACCACGGACCAGATGCGGGGTCGTGCTGCTGGCCCGTCCAGAGCCGGCCCTCCTCGTCGCGGGCGAACCAGGCGATGGAACTGTCCGGGTTGGCAGCCAGCGCCGGCTCTCCGGTCATGCCGTGGCCGCCGCTGACCAGGCCGGGCGGCAGGCCGAGCTCGTCCACCAGGGCGGAGAAACCGGTCCAGGACTGTTCCGGCCCCTCCCCCCAGGTGTGCTGGGTCAGGGCAGCCATGTCCGGCCGCAGGTTGCTGAGCACCTCGGCGTCGCTCTCCATCGGGGTGTCGATCCACGCGAGCCAGACGGCGATCCGCGCTCCGGCCACGTGCTCGGGGTCGACCTGCTGGTCGGCGGTGAACGTGTTCACGTCGAGCTGCTCGTACAGGTCGCGCGGGTCGAGGTTGCGCCGGGACATGTCGTAGTAGAGCAGGTCGACGTCGGCGTTGATCAGCTGGTTGCCGCGGTCGGCGATGTCCTGTGGGGACAGCAGGCCCGGGAGATCGGGATGGCTGATCCAGTACTCCACGGCGATGTCCTCGTCCAGGGTGACGACGTCCGACTGGCGGATCATGTCGTTCCACACCCGCATGGTCTTGCCGTGCGCCTGCACGATCTCGTTCGCCCGGTTCTGGAAGTCGGCGAACAGGTCCGCGAAGGTGGCCTCGGGACCGAACTTCTGCTGTGCGTACTCGGTCAGCTGGGGGTGGTTCTCACCCGTGCCGGGCCAGCTGGGGAACTCGTCCGAGCCCAGGTGCCACACATCGGAGGAGAACTGGTCGATGTTGTCCTCGATGATGCTCAGCGCCCACTCGACGGCGTCCTCGTTGGTGAGGTCGAGGGCCTGCGGATCCAGGGTGCCGTCCTGGTTGCGCAGCTGGTACTCCGGGTGCGAGGGCAGCACGGTCGCCATGTGCCCGGGCATGTTCAGCTGGGGCACGACCTGCACGTAGTAGCGCTGGCCGAGCTCGTCGATCTGGGTCATCTGCTCCGGCGTGATGCCCACGCCGTCGATGTACAGGTTGGTGTCGTTGAGCTTGAAGTAGCTCATCTGCCGGAAGAACGACTCCCACCACGTGATCGAGAAGTGCCGCGGGGTGTTGTCCACGAGCACGCTGCGCACCGGTTTGGTCGGCCAGTCCCGCGCGGTGCCCGCTGGTATCACCTCAGCGCGGGTGAGCAGCTGCAGCACGCTGCGGGTGCCGTTGAACACTCCGTGCGGGGTGGGCCCGGTGACGGTCAGCGTGCCGTCGACGTCGAGCTGATAGCCCTCCTCACCGAGCTCCTGGTCGCTAGCGAGGTCCAGGCGGATGTCCCCCTCACCGGCCTGACCGCTGCTCACCGGGACATGCCGGCCGGTGAGTGCTTCCAGGTCGTCGGCGAACGTCTCGGCGACCGCGGTCAGCTCCTCCCCCGCATCCCGGGGCAGCACCAGCTGCCGGCCGAGGGTGAAGTCCGTACCGTCGTCGCCGTGCCACTCCTTCAGGGTCGGCACGACCTGCAGGTCGGAGACCTCGGCGGCCTCGCTGGGTGGTGCGGCCGTGGCCGGGACGGCGGCAACGGCAAGGCCGGCGAGCAGCGCAGGTGCCGCCAGCAGGGTGGTCAGTCGTCGGGTGTGCACAAGTTCTCTCCTCCTCGAGACGTGAGCGCTGCCGGCGCTCCGGTCAGACGGTGTCCATCCGGTCGAAGGTCGGCGCCGGTGGGAACGGTGCGTGCGGTTCGCTCTGGTACCACCATGCGGTCGAGGCGATGTCCTCCCGCAGTGGTCGGTAGCGCTCCAGGCCTTCCTGCGGGCTGGCGAACCCGAGCGCCTGGATCGTCACCCGGAGCCGGCGGGTGAACCGGATCGGGTCGGGCAGGTGCCAGCGGTACAGCCCGAACCGGAGCTGGCTGTCGTAGAACTCGTCCGGGGTGATCACCTGCGGCATGCCCAGGTA
>DATGRZ010000393.1:0-3579 GCA_035303065.1 Ruania sp. | reverse complement strand
GCCGGCATCATGGGCGTGGGCACCGGAGAGCACCTTGATCAGGGTGGACTTTCCGGCACCGTTCTGCCCGAGCACACAGTGCACCTCACCGGTGCGAACGTCCAGGTCCACACCGTCCAGCGCCTTGGCACCCGGGAAGTGCTTGACGATCCCCTGCATCGTGAGGAAGGGGTCTGCTCCGACCATGTGCCGACCATAACCAGGCTTTTGCGAGTTGTCGATCAAAAGTAGGGAAAGCGGGTACGGTTGTGACCGACCTGTTATCCGGCCAAGGAGACCTTGCGTGCCTGTGCCCTTGACGTCGCAGACCACCGGGTGCGGCGAGCTGCTGCAGATCCTGCGCGACGGCGTCCCACGCAGCCGGGCAGACCTGGTGGCGATCACCGGGCATGCCCGGTCCACGATCGGCACCCGGATCGACGCGCTGCTGCCTACTGGTCTGGTACGTGCGGAGGCTGCCTCCTCCACCGGGGGACGACCGCCGTCGGTCTATGCATTCGATCCCGGGGCGCGGATCGTGCTGGCCGTGGACCTCGGTGCAGTGCACCTGTCGGTCGCCGTGCTCGACCTGGCCGGCACTGTGCTCACCGAGGAACGGGTGGCCTGCACCATCGCCGACGGTCCGGAGCCGGTGCTGGCCCGGGTGGTGCAGCTGGGCCGCGAGCTGCTTGCCCGGACCGGTCGGCCACTGACCGATCTGGCCGGCGTGGGCATCGGCGTCCCCGGGCCCGTGCAGCAGGCCAGCGGCAGGCCGATGAGTCCGCCGATCATGCCGCACTGGGATGGTGTGGACATCAAGGGCATCCTCGGCGAGCAGCTGGGCGTACCGGTGCTGGTGGACAACGACGTGGACCTGATGGCCCTGGGCGAGCACACCTCGACCTACCCCGATGTGGCCCATCTGCTGTTCGTGAAGGTCGCCACCGGCATCGGTGCCGGCATCGTGGCCAACCACACGTTGGTCCGGGGGACCGACGGCGCCGCCGGTGACCTGGGGCATGTCGCCGTGCCCGGTGGCCGGCCGGAGCCGTGCACCTGCGGGAACACCGGCTGCCTGGAGGCGGTGGCCAGCGGCGGCGCCCTGGTGCGGGTGCTCCGGGCGGCCGGCCAGCAGGTGAGCACCAGCGCGGACGTGGTGGACCTGGTGCGCGGCGGAGACCAGCACACCACAGCACTGCTCCGGGACGCCGGCCGGGACCTGGGCGCCGTGCTGGCCGGCTGCGTGAACCTGCTGAACCCCTCGATCATCGTGATCGGCGGGGTGATGGCCCAGGTCGGGGAGCACCTGCTCGCCGGTATCCGGGAGGTGGTCTACCGGCGGTCGCTGCCGCTGGCCACGGAGCGGTTGCGGATCGTCACCGCGAGCACCGCCGGCCGCGCCGGTCTGCTCGGCGCCGGCCGGGTGGTGGCCGACCACGTGCTCGCCCCGGCCGTGGTGGACGCGCTGGTCGAGGACCTCGCTCCGGCGTGAGCCGGCGCCCCGGGCGCATCGGTCAGAGGGCGCGTCGGTCAGGACCTGCGGTGCTCCACCCACACGTTCGGCTCGGTGTAGACCGCGAACCCCTGGGCCTGGGAGACCAGCACCGGGTTGAGAGCACCGTCGACCACCACCGGCCCGTCCGTGTCGAACGGCAGCCCGGTCCAGGACCGCCACTGCCGGAGCGTGCCGGGGATGGTCATCGCGGTCGGGCAGACCTTCACGATCCGCCCGCCGGCGCGCACGTGCACCCGCAGCCACGGGTCGTGGGGCAGGCCGTCGTCGCGGGTGCGGTAGGCGTACTCGCTCATCGGCGTGTGCGGCTCGGCGGCCTTCTGCGACGGTCGCACCGGGACGTAGAGCACGTCGTGCCCGAGGCTGAAGGCGTTCTCCCGCAGCGCCTGCACCATCACCGACGCCAGCCCCCGCCCCTGGTGCTCCTTCAGGATGACGATCTCCAGAGCCGCCGCAGCGTTGGGTTCCCGGCCCGCCAACCGGTCGCTGTGCGCCCACCGGATCACCTCGTCCCACCCGGCGTCCGGCAGCTCCTGGCGGCCGGGGATGTCGAACGCGAACGGCAGCGAGTATCCCTTGGCGACCGGGAGATCGCCGTCGGTGGCGAGCAGCACGTAGTCCGCGACGTGCTCGAGGTGACCGTAGTAGAGATCACCGGTCGGGTCGTGCTGCATGAACTCCGGCCAGGACCGGTCGAAGGCCGCGTGGTCGACCGTGGTGAAGATCTCCGGGTTCTGGCCCCGGTTGTGGATGGTGAACGTCATGTCTTGAGTCTGGCCGAACCGGTCCAGGTATTTGCGTGTGTGGCGCCGGCGCGGGCGGACAGGCCACGATGGGTGCCATGCCCGGAAGAACCAGACGGTGAGCGAGAGGCTGCGACGCGCGGCGGTCCTGGTGCTCGAAGGTGCCAAACCGCTCGATGTCGGCATCCCTGCGCAGGTCTTCACCACCCGGGCGAGCATGCCGTTCGAGGTGCACGTGTGCGGCCCTGCCCCGGGTCTGGTGACCGGTGGCGACGGGCTGTCCTACCACGTGGCGCACGGGCTGGACGCGCTGGTCTGGGCGGACATCGTGTTCGTGCCGGGCTACCGGTTCCCGGACCGGACCGAACCGCCGCCCGGTGTGGTGCAGGCGTTGCAGGAGGCGCACGCGCAGGGCGCGCGGCTGGCGGCGATCTCCACCGGGGCGTTCGCACTGGCGGCCACGGGCCTGCTGGACGGGCGACGGGCCACCACGCACTGGCACTACACCCGGGCGCTGGCCGCCCGGTACCCACAGGTGCAGGTGGACGAGAACGTGCTGTTCGTGGACGAGGGCAGCGTGCTCACCTCCGCCGGGGCCGCCTCGGGGATCGACCTGTGCCTGCACATCCTGCGTGGTGAGCTCGGTGTGACGGCCTCGAACCATGCCGCCCGGCGGCTGGTTGCCGCCCCGTACCGCAGCGGTGGTCAGGCGCAGTACCTGCCGCACAGCGTCCCGGAACCGCTGAGTGAACGTTTCGCCGGCACCCGGGAGTGGGTGCTGCACCACCTGGAGGAGCCGCTGGACATCGAGACGCTCGCTCGGCACGCAGCCGTCTCTCCGCGAACCTTCGCGCGGCAGTTCCTCGCTGACACCGGGTACACCCCGATGCAGTGGGTCACCCGTGCGCGAGTGGACCGGGCCCGCGAGCTGCTGGAGTCCTCCGAGCACAGCGTCGAGCAGGTCGCCGCGGACGTCGGACTGGGTACCGGGGCGAACCTGCGCCGCCACTTCCAGCAGGTTCTCGGCACCACCCCGAGCGAGTACCGCCGCACGTTCGCCCGACGTCGGTAGCGACAGCAGCGGCAGCAGCAACGACGGCGGCGGCAGCAGCAGCAGCGGCAGGATCGTTGCGATACCTGGCAGTCCAGCCGCTGGCCCGCTGCACCGCCGGTCCGCGAGCCTGGCAGTGGTCCGCACCTGAGGGACCACACCAGTTGCCGGAGGAGGACGACATGACCCGCATCGCCATCAATGGGTTCGGCCGGATCGGGCGCAGCGTGCTGCGCGCACTGCTCGCACGGCACAGCGACCTCGAGGTGGTCGCCATCAACGACCTGACCGAC
>DATGRZ010000392.1:0-2559 GCA_035303065.1 Ruania sp. | reverse complement strand
CACCGGCTCGACCGCCGTCGGCAAGCAGATCGCGAAGCAGATCGCCGGCACCCGCACCCGCGCCACCCTGGAGCTGGGCGGCAAGGCCGCGAACATCGTGTTCGAGGACGCACCGATCGACCAGGCGATCGAGGGCATCGTCAACGGCATCTACTTCAACCAGGGGCAGGTGTGCTGCGCCGGGTCGCGGCTGCTCGTGCAGGAGTCGGTGGCAGATGAGGTGACCGAGCGGCTCAAGGGCCGGCTGTCCACGCTGCGGGTGGGTGACCCGATGGACAAGAACACCGACGTCGGGGCGATCAACTCCGCGGCCCAGCTGGAGCGAATCGTGGCGCTCACCCAGGCCGGGGAGGACGAGGGCGCCACCCGGTGGACGAGCGACTGTCCGCTGCCGGAGACCGGGTACTGGTTCGCGCCGACCGTGTTCACCGACGTGTCCTCCGCGCACCGGATCGCCCGGGAGGAGATCTTCGGGCCGGTGCTCTCGGTGCTGACGTTCCGCACCCCGGCGGAGGCGGTCGCGAAGGCGAACACCATCCCCTACGGACTGTCGGCGGGGATCTGGACGGAGAAGGGGTCCCGGATCCTGGCGATGGCCGATGCGATGCGCGCCGGGGTGGTGTGGGCGAACACGTTCAACAGGTTCGACCCGACCAGCCCGTTCGGCGGGTACAAGGAGTCCGGGTACGGCCGGGAGGGTGGCCGGCACGGTCTGGCGCCCTACCTCGTGGAAGGGGGGACGCGATGAGCACCCGGGTGGACGTGCGCAAGACCTACAAGCTGTTCGTCGGGGGCAAGTTCCCGCGCAGCGAGTCCGGGCGCACCTACGAGATCACGACGGCGGAGGGCACCTTTGCCGCGAACGCCGCCCTGGCCTCCCGGAAGGATGCGCGGGATGCGGTGCGTGCTGCGCGCGCCGCTCAGCCGGGGTGGGCAGGGGCGACGGCGTACAACCGGGGGCAGGTGCTCTACCGGGTGGCCGAGCTGCTCGAGGGGCGACGTTCCCAGTTCGTGGCCGATGTGGCAGCTGGTGAGGGTGTGCGGGCGAAGAAGGCCGAGGAGCTGGTCTCAGCGGCGATCGACCGGTGGGTCTGGTACGCGGGCTGGACGGACAAGGTGGCCCAGGTCGTCGGGAACGCCAACCCGGTCGCCGGGCCGTACTTCAACATCTCCGTGCCGGAGCCGACGGGGGTGGTGGCCGTGCTCGCGCCACAGCAGTCTTCGTTGCTCGGACTGGTGTCGGTGCTGGCACCGGTGCTGGTGAGTGGGAACAGCGCCGTGGTGCTGTCCTCCCAGGACCGCCCGCTGCCGGCAGTGACCCTGTCTGAGGTGCTGGCCACCTCGGACGTTCCCGGCGGAGTGGTGAACGTGCTCACCGGCCGCACCGCGGAGGTGGCACCGCACCTGGCGGCGCACATGGACGTGAACGCCATCGACCTGACCGGGGCGCTCGGCGCCGAGGGCATCACCTGGGGCGAGCTGGAGGCCGCTGCGGCGGAGAACCTCAAGCGGGTGCGCCGCCCGGAGGGTGAGGTTGAGGGCGACTGGCTGGCGGCGCAGTCGCTGGAGGCGATCCTGGCGTTCACCGAGACGAAGACCGTCTGGCACCCGAAGGGGATGTGAGCGCCCTCACCGGCGCTGAAAGCGCTCGTCCGGGTCATACTCCTCGCGCACTTCGATCAGGGTTTCGCGGGCAGCGCATGTTCGGCATGGTGTGGCAGCGATCATCGATCAACGCATCGCTGAGGCGGATGCCGATCCTGACGACTCGGCGTCATTGGACGACTTTGAACGACAAGTCCGCTCCCGCCGCACCGGGTGAACCTCAGGCCGCCCGTCCAGGCGGAAGGCAGCTGACGCCAATCCTGCACAGCGTCGTTCGACGGCCGGCACCGGTCGCTTACTTTTGAAAGTGTTACCGCAGTAGTAACACTTTCCCAACCAGCTGGCAGGGCATGGAATGAATGCCGTTCGAGTGATCGGCAGAGCGCCGATGCAGACGATCCGCGCCCTGGCACTGGAAGGGATCTACGCACACCCTCGCACAGGCTCGCCTACGGCTACTACTGTCTGGTACCGCTGGCGCAGAACCCTCGGATGTGGATGCCAGATCTGGAGACTGCAGCTGCGGGCGTAGCCACCGCTGTCTGGGGCGACGCCGTACCGATACTCATGGGCCTGAGCGCCGCCCGGATTCACGGAGCGCTTCCCCGCGCGTTCGGCGAGGCGATGGTGGCCGTGCCCTCCATCCACGGTCCGATCAGCCTGACTGATCGGAACGCCACGATCCGCTTCATCACCCGCAACGTCGAAGCGCTCGACGCAATCCGCGTCGGCACCGAGCTCGGCCCAGCTCTGGCGACCACCCCGGCTCAGACAGCGTTGGACCTGGCACGCGATCCCCGACTGCTCGAGAAGCCAGAAGACATCGCCGTGGTCCGGGCTCTCCTGGACCAGACAACCGTTGACGAGATCGCCGACGTCGCAGCCACGCAGGGACGCACCAACGCGGCGCTGGCGCGGGTGCAGAAGGTTGTCGAGTCGTGAGCAGGCTCCCGG
>DATGRZ010000391.1:0-3361 GCA_035303065.1 Ruania sp. | reverse complement strand
TCCAGGCGGGTGGCCATCGGCCACTGCTCCGGGTTGTAGTCGCCGCCGTAGCCGAGCACCGTCAGACCGATCGGCCAGTCCGGCCTGGTGGGCTTGGCGGGGGCGGGCTTGGCGGGGGCGGACTTCGCGGGGGCTTCCGCGGTGGTCGCCGAGTCCTCAGCGGTGGTGGCCGCATCTTCAGCGGGGGCTTCCGCAGTGGTGGCCGCATCCTCGGCAGGCGCTTCCGCGGAAGCGGTGCTGGCATCCGCGGTCACCGGGGCCGACTCGGTCGGCGCTTCCGCAGCAGCCTCGGCAGGCGCTTCCGCGGATGCGGTGCCGTCGGCCACCGGTGCGGCGGCGTCGTCAGTCACGGCTTCCGCGAATTCCGCGTCGGACTGCGCCGGTGTGTCTGGTGTGGCTGGTGCATCGGAGGTGGGGTCGGTGACGTCGTCGGCCATAAGGAAAGCGTATTCAGGGAATCTGCGAAAAACCAATCCCGACCAATTGTTCGGGTTTTCGCTGGGCGCTGATCGGACCCGTTCGGGCACACCCGGCTCTGAGCGACGGCACTCAGGTGAGCTCCGCCTCACCGGACGTGGCCGGGCTGAGGATGGCACGCGCCACCGCGGGCCGGCGCTCCAGCTCCCGCTCGAGGCGAAGCAACCGCTCACCCAGCTCGTGCTCGGGGGCATCTCCCACGAGGTCGACCCGGGCCACCAGGAGCACCTTGCGCGGTCCGACGTACTCCACGTGCAGCATGGTCAACCGGTCGATCTCGGCATGCTCGCGCAACCCCGCGATCACCAGCTCACGCTTCGCCGGGTCGAGCACCTCCCCCACCAGGAAGTCCCGGTTGCGGTCGAACAGCACGAGCGCGACGACGCCAAGCAGCAGCCCGACCAGCAGCGAGCCGATCGCATCCGGCACCGGCGACCCGGTCAGGTCGTGCGCCAGCACACCGCCGGTGGCCACCACGATGCCGATCACGGCGGCGAGGTCCTCGGCGAACACGGCGCGCAGGGTCGGGTCGGAGGTGGTCAGCGCCTGCTCGAACAGATCCCGGCCGGCGTCCCGCGCCCCCTGACGCACCTGCCGGTAGGCCTGCAGGAAGGAGATTCCCTCCAGCACGAACGCCACCGCGAACACCACGTACGCGATCGCGAAGTTCGTCGCCGGCTCGGGGTCGAGCAGCTCCTGGATGCCGTGCATGATCGAGACGGCAGCGCCGGCCAGGAACAGCCCGAGCGCCGCCATCATCGACCAGACGTAGGCTTCCCGGCCGTACCCGGTGGGGTGCTCGGCATCGGGCGGGCGCGCGGCACGGCGCTCGGCGGTCATCAGGAAGATCTCGTTGCCGGCATCCGCCCAAGAGTGCGCCGCCTCGGCGACCATCGACGCTGCCCCGGTCAGCACCCCGGCCACTGTCTTGGCGACGGCGATCAGCACGTTCGCCGCGAACGCGAGGATCACGGTCAGGCTGAGGTGGTGCTCCGACGGCGTGCCCTCACCTGCTCCTAGGTCCGCGGGCTGGTGCTGGCTCACCTAGGCACGGTAGCCCCACCCGCCGCCCTCCGCAGCCCCGCCCTGCTCATCGATCCGGGCTCACCAGCGGTTGTGCACCTCTTCGGCCCAGCCGAGCAGTCCGTCGAACGTCACCGTGTCCCCGGCACCGGTACGCACCGAGCCGGACCAGTGCCCAAAGCACTGGTCCGTACGGGAGGACAGCACACCGAGCTCTGTCCGGGAGCGCTTGGTGTAGAACGGCTCGAACCGGGCGTCCAAGCCGCGCCCGCTGACCCGCCACGGTCGCTGTGCGTCCGCGAGGTCATAGTCCCAGTCCAGCTCGCCGTGCAGCTTGTGCAACCGGCCGTCCACCAGCACCGCGTTCTCGGTGCAGCCGGTGCCCTCGGTCCACCTGCCACCCACCTGCAACCCGACCACCCGACCGTCGCTGACGCCGGAGCCGGCACCCCAGTTCCAGGAGATGGCGTAGGGCCACCGGCCGCGCCCGTGGTCCAGCACCGCCCACGACTCCCCCGCTGGCACCTCATGGGCCACGTCGTCGAGCCAGATCGTGCCAGTCACGGGTCGGGCCACGTCCTTGACGGTGTACTGGAACCGACGCGAGCTCCACGGCACCACCACGGCGAGACGTTCGTGCCCGGCCGGGCGAGCCGCCACCAGGTCCACCCGCACCCCCGGAGCCTTCGCGCGCAAGCGAGTCCCGCCGTCGAGCTCATCGATGGCGATGGCCAGGTGCTTCGCCGACGCCCGCGCCGGTCCGCCCTCGCACACTGCTGGCAGCTGCGCCCCGCGCGGCGGGATCACCGTGGCGCCCTGCCCCCAGGTGCACTCGGTGGTCCGGTCCAGCAGCCACAGCTCGTGCACGGCCGCGTAGTCGATGTGCGAGACGGTCAGCCCAAGCAGGTGGGTCGGGGTGACCACGCCCCAGTACTCCCAGCGCTTGTTCCGCCCCCAGCCGCGCCCGATACCGGAGGTGTCGACGATAGGTTGGCGCGCCCACCCGACTGCGCCTCGGTTCAGCCGGCCGCCGGGCAGGGTGAGCGACACCTGCCCGGTCAGCTCCCGCTCACGCATCTGCAGCTCGGTTCCAGTCATCGCTGCCGATGCTACGGCCGGCCCCGAATCCGCGGACGCGCACCGCACCGCACCGCGCCGCACCGCACCGAGGCACGATTGTGCGTTGGAGGTGAGATTTTCCTGCCTCCAACGGACAAAAGTGCCTCAGTCGCAGAGATGGGTGGCGGATCCGTCGCAGGGATGGGTGGCGGATCCGTCGCGGGAACGGGTGGCGGATCCGTCGCGGAGATGGGTGCCGGGTGGGTGGCACGTGGCTGGGGGCACCTCCGCCTTTCGTCGCATTCCCTGGCGCGCGTCCACCAGCGAGAATGTCGGCATGGACCAGCTGAGCGCCCTGTGGGGTCGTCTGCGCGGCACACCCCGGCGCCGGGCGGTGGTGGATGCCGGCGCGGTGCTCGCGGTCGGCCTGCTGGTGCTCGCCCTCGGCTTCGGCGGCATGATGACCGACACCGGCTGGATCGACGCACCGCCGTGGTGGCACGCGGTGCTGCTGCTGGCCGGTTGCGCGCTGATGCTGGTGAAGTTCGACGCCCCGGTCGCTGCGCTCGCCGGTGGCGCCGCAGTGTTCGCCGCCGACCTGCTGATCGGCGGCAGCATCGGTGTGATGCTGGTGCTGATCGACCTGCTCTACACCCTGGCGCTGGTCGGGTCGGCCGCCGCCCTGCGCCACCTGATCACCGGGGTCGCCCTCGCCGTGGGGCTGCTGACCGTCCTGGGCTGGGTGCTGCTGGCCGGGCCCCGCGGTGCGGTGTTCCTGGGGCTGCAGTCCTTCGCGGTGCTC
>DATGRZ010000390.1:0-10719 GCA_035303065.1 Ruania sp. | reverse complement strand
CTCCGCAGTGACCAACGGCTCAGACCCATCACCAAAGTCCCACGAATACTCCACCGGCGTGGCCCGCACCGCCACCGGAACATCAAGCACCGTGGTCTCCAACATCTGCGACCCGCCATCGGTATAGACCAACGTGTCCATATTCACCAAGAACCAGTCGCGGTCGGGCTGCAGATGCACACCCGGCCGCTCCAGCGGCAGCTCAGCAAAATCCGACCGCGTCACAGTGATAACGATCAGCTCCGATTCATCAGCAGACGCCTCCTCGTCCTCAGTCTCCTCACTGTCCTGGGCTTCCTCCGGTGAGGAGCGGTCGTCGCACGGCACCAGCCCGGCTACTGGATCGACAAAGTCGGTTACCACACACAAGCCATCAGGCCCATCTGGAGTCATCTGAACGCCGACGTCTATTGCCGGAACACTACCGGACGAAGGCGCCCATGTGTCGATACCAGCATCACGGACGTTACGTGTGCCATCACCGGCACTTTGGGCAATGGCTGCCTCGGCTTGCTGCTGCTGGTCATATTCGAGATTCCCTTGGAACGCAAACTTTCCACCTCCCCGCACGTCACCAAGAAGCGTCGCGTTTTCGTCGTCCTGATCGGCCCCTGACATGGCTACGAGGCCGAGACACACGATTGCCGGAAGCAGCCTCACACTGAGTCACCTCGCTGTATGCCAGTTATTCGCCAACTCTCGTCCCCCCACAGCAGAGAGAGGCGAAAGTCGGGCCGATCGTCAGGCACGTAACTATCCACGGTCCCATCTTGGTAGTGAAGTTCCATCGCACTGATCGTTAATCCGAGAGAAACAATGTAGATGTCCTCGCCCTCGAACATACTGTCCTTGTAGGGGCCGCCACCGTCCTCCGAGTAAATCTCGATCTCGCCGCCAGTAGCGAAGCCGTCTCCCTCATTGGCCTCACTTGCCATGGAACGAATGCTCTCGCAGAACTCACAGCCGTGGAGACTCATCGAGTCCCATTCGGTTGTGTCACCAGTGCCAAGCACGTACGGCATCAGTTCCATAAAATACTTCGCCGCGGCGATCGCGCCCTCGACCGTCTCTTCCTCCATCGCCACCGGACGCTCAGGAGGATCCACCTCCGGCGGCTGCGACGGCTCCGCACTCGGATCCTCTACCCCACCTTCAGCATCCCCGTCATTCACTGGTTCCGTGGACTGCGAGGGCTCAGCCACCGGAGCCGCCGGACCCTCCGCACCCTCAGACGGCGCACACCCAACGAGCGCCAGCATCCCTGCCAACGCCCACACCAGCCGTCCCCGTCGGCTCACCATGCAGTCGACCCTGCCACACAAGTGTGATGCGCGACACCCCCTTGTGGACAACCTCCTCTCGCTCCCGATCGCACCGTGCCCAGGCTGCCGACGAGCCATCGTGGAAAAATTCCACCCATGTCCGACCAGCCTGCTACTGCTCCACACCACCGCCTACGCGCGATGGTCGGCCGCCCCACAGACGAACCGCACCGAGCGTCGACCCCGCTGGAGCTCCTCTTCGACCTGACCATCGTCGTCGCGTTCGCCCAGGCCGGCGCGCAGCTCGCGCACCTGCTACAGACCGAACACACCGGCGCCGCGATCGGCGCGTTCGCCTTCGCCGTCTTCGGCATCTGTTGGGCGTGGATCAACTACTCGTGGCTGGCCTCTGCCTTCGACAACGACGACGTGATCTTCCGGCTGGCCACGATGGTGCAGATGGTCGGCGTACTCGTCCTCGCTCTTGGCCTTCCTCAGTTGTTTGCCTCGATCGGGACTGGCGCTCCCTTGGACAACTCGGTGTTGGTCGCCGGGTATGTGATCATGCGCCTGTCCACGATCGGTCTGTGGCTGCGTGTCGCCCGGCACAATCGCCGATGGCGGCGCACCGCGGGCACGTACGCGGCACTCATCGCTGTGGCGCAGGTCGGCTGGATCGTGCAGATCGTGATCTTCCCGTCGATCACAGTCACCGTCATCATCACCGTCGTGCTGGCCCTGTTTGAGGTCAGCATCCCGATGATCGCTGAACGCATCGAAGCCACCCCGTGGCACCCGCACCACGTGGCTGAGCGGTACAGCCTGCTGGTCATCATCACGCTCGGTGAGGTGATCGCCGGAACCATCACCGAGATCGGCGCCGTGCACGAGAAGCAGGGCTGGTCGCTGGAAGCGGGGCTGGTGGCCCTAGGGGGCGTCGCACTGGCTCTCGGGCTCTGGTGGGTCTACTTCACCATGCCCTCAGGCGACGTACTCGCCCAGCACCGAGAACGCAGCTTTGTCTGGGGATATGGCCACATGGTGCTCTTCGGTGCGCTGGCAGCCAGCGGCGCCGGGTTGCACGTGGCCGCCTTCGTGATCCAGGGCGAGGCCAGCATCGGCCCCACCGCCGCCGCCCTCACCCTCGCTGTCCCGGTCGCGATCTTCACCTTCTTCCTCTTCGTGCTCTACTCCCTACTGCTCGGCGAGCTGGACACCTTCCATCTGCTCTTGCTGCTCGGAGCACTGCTCGTCCTCGCGGCAGCAGTCGGCGCCGTCGCCGTGGGAGCAAGCCTCGGTGTGGGCACACTGATCACCGCCTGCTCCATGCTGGTGGTCGTCGTCGGCTACGAGACCGTGGGCCACCGGCACCAGGACCAGGCGCTCCGCCGGGCGCTACAACCACCCGCAGAGCAGTAGGGCCCGCCCTCACCGGCGCGGCGACATCTCCACCTCAGGCATGGTCTCCTCGGCGGTGAGCCAGGGCAGCATCGCCGCCAGCGCCACCACACCGGTCACACCGAACGCCCAGGCGAACCCGAAGTTGTCAGCCACTAGGCCGATGAGGATCGGACCGAGGATCGCACCAGTGTCCTGAGCCATCTGGAAGGTCGCGAGCACCTTGCTCCCCGACCGGTCGCTGCCCACGATGTCGGCCAGCGTCGCCTGCTGCGCCGGGTTCAGCAGCCCCCCGCCGATCCCGGAGAACACCGACAAGGCCAGCAGCAGCACCAACCCGTTGGACAAGCCGATCAGCCCCAGCCCGATCGCCGTAACCAGCAGCCCGGCGAGCACCAACGGACGCCGGCCCACTGCATCGGCCCACCGTCCGGAGAACTGCAAGGTGGCCGCGGTGCCGACCGAGGCGGCAGCGAGCGCCGCACCAGCCACCCAGGTGTCGTCGTGCACAGCCACCGCCAGCTGGGGCAGCACCGCCACCCGTACGCCGAAGTTGCACCAGCCGTTGGCGAAGCCGGAGACCAGCGCCGCTCGGAACGCCGAGGAGTGCCAAGCCTCGCGCACCCGCATCGGCGGCTGCTCAACCTGCTCCTGCCCGGGACGCAGCCGTGCGTCCTTCAGCCAGATCGCCACCACGAGGGCAGCGATGAACAGCGCCACCGCGTAGACGACGAACGGCACCCGCAGCCCGAACTCGGCCAACAGACCGCCGAGCACCGGACCGAGCATCCCGCCGAGCAGGAACGCTGTCGCATACGCGGAGGTGCACCGGCCCCGGATCGAGGGCGGCGCCAGCCGCACCACCAGAGACATGGCGGAAACCGTGAACATCGTCGAGCCGACCCCGCCCAACCCCCGCACCACCAGGAGCTGCACGTAGGACTGGGCGAACGCCGTCGCCAGGGAGCTGAGTGCCACGATGACCAGGCCGGCCACATATACCGGCCGCTCGCCTAGCCGCACCACGAGCGCGCCGCCGGCGGGAGCGAACACGAGCCGGAAGAACGCAAATGCGGAGACCACCACGGAGGCGGCCGCGACCCCGACGTCGAAGGAACGGGCGTACGCGGGAAGCACCGGGGACACGAGGCCGAAGCCGACCGCGATGACGAACGCGGCCGCCACCAGGACCTTGATCTCAGTGGGGATGGCGGGGCGGGTCACACCGTCCGAGTCTAGGAAACGTCCAGGTGCTCACGCGCCGAGCGCCCTTCGCAGCATGGCCACGGCCGAGCCGTCCCGCAGGTCTCGACCGGTGAACCTGAGCAGCGTGAGCGCACGGTCCAGCATCAGGTCGTTCTGCCGGTGGCGGTCCCGGAACACGGCATCTGGAGCAGAGTGCACCTGCTGACCGTCCATCTCTACAGACACCCAGCTACCATCCGAGCGCCGCCAGGCAAGATCCCCCTTCGCGATCCTGCGCCCGCGGTCGTCGAGGAACTCCTTCTGCAGCATGGACGGCGGCAGTCCGGCATCGGTGAACACCAGCCGCGCCCACGTCTCCAACGGAGAGTCCGCGCGGCCGTCTGCGAGGACGAGATAGCTGCGTGCCTTGCGCACACCGGGACAGCCGACGAGCAGGTCGTTCACCTCACGCAGGGTTCCCGCATGGAGCCTGCCCAGGTGCAGGGCGGAGTCCAGGACCGCCACCCCGTGCTCGCGGTCCAGGTCCCGAAGCGCCTGCGCGATCGCCACGGTCACGTCAGCCACCGGAAACCCGCCGATCTCCAGCACGGACATCCCGGACCGGTAGCGCCGCACCCGGATCCCCTTCGGTCCCCTCTGGCTGGTACCGCCAGGCAGGCAGACCTCGGCCGGGATGCGCTGCGGCAGCCCTTGAATCCGGTGCAACGCCACAGCGGCCATCCCAGTGGCCACTCCGCCGGGGACTGCGAGCAGCCCGGTCCACGCCATCTGGTGGCGGGCCATGTCATACCGGTCGTCCAGCGGCACCACCGGGGTCCGGTACACGCCCCTGGTCTGCCGCTGCCACCGACCGGTCACCAGCAGCTGCCGAAGATCTCCCCGGGTCAGCCCCTCCTGGAGGACCTGGGCATAGCTGAGCAACCCGGCCTGGCGTCCTGCCAGCACCTCGGCTCGTTGCACGATGCGACTGTCCGGCATCCGCCGATTCCAGCATCACCGGAGGCCACTGCGACGCTCACAGGATGGGGGCTGTGGACGACGGCGCACCTGTGGTTGCACGAGGGTGCGCTCATGGTTGCGATTCCCTGGATTTCCAGCCATAAGTGCACCCTCGCGGGGCGAGGGGGTGGGGCGAGGGGACGGAGCGGGACGGAACGGGGGCGGAGCGGGACGGGACGGGGGCCGGGTTGGCGGGGGCCGGGAGAAAGGGCCGCTACAGCCGCAGGGCCAGCGCGTTCGCGGTCAGTCCGGCCGCCGTGCCGCACAGCACCACCAGGTCGCCGCGGCGCACCCGGCCGGAGTCCAGGCAGCGGGCGAGCACGAACGGCACCGATCCGGAGACCATGTTCCCGTAGTCGCCGACCCAGTCGATGTACTGCTCCGGTGGGATACCGATCCGCCGCATCGCCAGTCCGAGCGCCCGGCTGGCCTGGTGCGGCACGAACAGGTCCACGTCCCCCACGCCGAGCCCGGCCGCCGAGCCCAGCCGGGTGAAGAAGTCATCGAAGAACTCCGGCAGCACCCGCACCATGTTCCGCAGCGCACGGCGGCCGTCCATGTCGAACTGGTAGTCGACGCCCGCTGAAGGCAGGTAGTCGTGCGGCGGCACCAGGGACCCCCCGCCGCGGATCTCGGTGTCATGGGCATGCTCGGCCCAGGTCCGCTGCAGACTGGTCAGCACCCCACGCGCAGGGTCCGAACCCGCGGTCAGCACCACCGCCGCCGCAGCATCGGAGAACAGCTCGTTGCTCTCCGGCTGGTCGGGGTTCAAGAACCGCGACCCCACGTCCCCGGAGACGATGAGCACCCGCTGGTACTCGCCGTCCACCAGGTAGCGAGAGGCCACGTCCACGGCGGTGATGAACGAGGTGCAGGTGGAGTTCACGTCGAACGCGGCCACCCGTTCACGGGGCGCGATCCGCTCCCAGACCAGGGCCGCAGTGCACGGGATCGGCTGCAGGTCCCCGGCCACGGCACCGATCACGCAGTCGATGTCTCCTGGCCCCAGCCCGGCACGGTCCAGCGCCCGGGTGGCAGCAGCGGCGAGCAGGTCCAGCTGGCTACGCCCCTCGGCGATGCGGTACCGGGTCTGGTCACCGAACCGCACCACCCGGTCAGGAAGGTCGGTGCCCCACCCGGCGATCTCGCACTGCCGCATCCGCTGTCCCCTGCCAGTCTCGCCGCACGCGGCGCCGTTTCACTCCAGGATCGGCAGCATACGGCAGGAACTCCACCGTCGGCGCCGCTATCCCCAGGCGCTGCCAGAGCCGGTCCAGCTCGACCCGCACCGCCGGTGCCGCCGCCGGCTCGTCCAGCTGCACCTGCAGGCGACGAGGCCCGGTCTGCACCACGGCGTACTCGGTGAACCCGTCGGCGGCGATCACCGCCCGGGAAACCAGGTCGGCGAACACCACTGTGCCATCCAGCAGCAGGGTGTCGTCCGCGCGGCCCTCGATCCGCTCGACCGCACGCAGCACGCTGCCGCACGCGCACGGCCCCCTGCGGGCCACGAGCACGTCGTTCAGCCGGTAGCGCACGATCGGCTGGGTGCGGCGGGAGAAGTCGGTGACCACCGGGGTGAACCGGCGTGAGTCCAGCCACTCCGGTTCGATGAGCACGTGCTGCTCGTTCAGGTGCAGCACTCCATGAGCACAGGTGTGGGCCAGGAACCCCTCGGTGCACTGGTAGAGCTGGTGCAGGTGCTGCTGCCCGAACGCTGCCGCGAGCTGCTCCGCCTCGCCCTCGTCGAGCACCTCGGCCACCGAGTACACCCGCTGCAGACCGCCCAGCCGCGGCCCGACCCCGGCGAGCAGCCGCAGCACCGAGGGCGGCGCCACCAGGATCGTCGGCGCGTAGTCGGACAGGTCGTCCAGATGCTCAGCCACCGGCACGGTCAGGTCGTAGTAGCGGAAGTCCACCAGCCGCGAGCGCACCGACTCGTAGAGGGCGTTGTTGGCGCGCAGGAACAGCGCGATCCGGTGCCCGGTCAGCCCCGGCGGCAACGTGAGCGCCAGCACCGTGCCGGCCCAGGCGTCCCGGTCCGCGGGGCTGACCAAGAACAGCCCGCGGTGCCCGGACGTGCCCGAGGACAACCCCACCGCCACGTTCCCCAGCATCGGCGCGAAGTCCCGGGACCGTTCCGCTGTCAGCGCGAGCGCCTCCGCCTCGGCCCGCCGCACCCCCACCGTGTTCAGCTCGTCGAAACGGGCCATCATCGTCTGCTTGTCCATCACTGGCGCCTCGGCGAGCGCATGCACCCCGGCGTAGAACGGGGACCGGGCACGCAGGAACCGCAGATGGGCGCGGAGGCGGCGCTGCTGGTAACGCTCCAGGGCGGCCCGGGTGCGCGGCTTCCAGCCCCACCGGGTCTTGGCCAGCACGACGGCGGTGCGCACCTTGCTCACAGCAGGTTCACCCCGCTGCTGAAGGACTCCCCGTACGCGACGTGCATGTTCTGACCGTACACAGCGCGCCACCGGGCTCCGGCTGGTCTCAGACGCCGTTCGCGCTGATCAGAGCCGTAACCAAGTCAAACACGATGCCATATGCGGCAAGTCCGGCGATCACGCCGAAGACGACGGACGAGATCACTCCGCCAACAGGAGTCATCTCTTGGAATACAAGCGCTCGGCGCTCACCGCGTTCCGAGTCGGACACTCCCGCAATCGACAGGCGCAGGAATGCGTGCCACCGGACGACAGTGAGCCATGTGGTGATGATCGATCCGAACATCACCAGGATGACGGACACGGCCAGCGTGGCGAAGACCACACCGAGAGCACCTTCACTCCAGATCCGGCTGAACATCCAGGAGAGCCCCTCCCAAATGCGCAGACCTTGTGGGGCATCCCCGGCAAGTGCTGAAATCGTGATGCCTTGGCGCGTCGTCGACGACAGACCGATCCATCCGACCATCACCGTCGCAAGCATGATCGCGACCCGGACGCAGGCAACAGTGCAGGACTTGATCCACGGCACCTGGCCTCGACGGGACCGCAACACAGCAGCGATCAGCATGACGACAACACCCACCGATGCTCCGATACTCACGAAACGCAGGACCGGTAGCAGCAACAGGCACAGCAGGGTGCCGAGAAATCCGCCCATCACCTTGAGCACTAGCTCGCCATCGTCGCCACCTCGAGCAGTGGTGTCCGAGGGATAGGCGTTGGTGATGCGAGTACTGCTGTTATCAACGGACACCGATTGATTGATCGAGGCATGGACTTCCACATCGGACATCGACAGAAGCATCGGCGCCGCGCGCGGAGCAGCCTCCGTCCGGTCGGGCGTTGAACCGCACCGACGAGTCCATTGCGGCTGCACCAGAAGAACCAAGACTCCAGCGAGGAATCCAGCAATCAGCTGCGTCCAGAAGCTCGTCGGGTCGATGTATGACATGGCAACTCCTTTGGTTGCCTCCGCACGGTAGGTGCGACCTCTGACACGCGTCCTGAGAGGGAGGTCGGCCGAGCACTGGTCACGCCAGCAGGTTCACCCCGCTGGGGTGGTCGTCGTGGGAGAAGAGCAGCCGCACTCCCCCACGCTCGATCTCGAGGAGGCGACGGGCGGTGTCCCGGTGCGCTGCGCCGTCGTAGGTGATCCAGCGAGGCACCACGCGCATCCGGTGCACCTGCTCGAGCAGGTCCCGCCCCCAGGCCGCATCGGCGGCGAGCAGCACCCGGCCCTCGATGAGGGCACCGAGGTGACCGCGGGCGTGCCCGGGCAGGTGCACCAGGAGGTAGCTGCCGTCGCCGAACAGGTCAAAGGTGCCCAGGCCGGCCGGGCCGGGGATGAACTGCTCGACGGCGGTGCACCGGTCGGTCTGCTGCGTCGCCTCGGCGAACCAGTCCGGCAGCAGGCCGCGCAGCAGCCCCTCCCGCAGCCGCGGGCCCGCCAGGGTGGCCAGCTGGTCGCGGTGCAGCACGAGGTGGGCATGCCGGAAATGACGGAGCCCGCCGATGTGGTCCGGGTGCAGGTGGGAGAGCACCAC
The DNA here is from genome assembly GCA_035303065.1 of Ruania sp. Lineage (GTDB taxonomy): Bacteria > Actinomycetota > Actinomycetes > Actinomycetales > Beutenbergiaceae > Ruania. The sequence goes on along the minus strand of DATGRZ010000390.1, from coordinate 1,860 downwards.
GTAGGTGACGATGGCCGGGTCGAGCTGGTCGGCCACGTCCTGGCCCGGCGGCAGCTCCGGGGGCAACAAGCGTTGGTAGAGCCGCCCGGCCGGGCCAGTGCGCCAAGGCTGCGGGGCGTAGCCGGTGTCGAACAGCACCACCCGGTCGCCGCTGCGGTAGCAGAACACGGTGGACGGGAACCGGCGTCGTTCCCGCGAACGGCCAGAGACCAGCTGGGCGAGGTCGTGGTGGGTGTGCCCGCAGGTGTAGGCGCGCAGGTCACCGGGCATAGCTGGCCAGGCTCTCGTCCAGCGTGACCTGCGGGGTGTAGCCCAGAAGCGCGCGGGCCTTGGAGATGTCCAGGGTCTGGGAGTAGGCGATGGTGGTGAGCGTGTACCGGGTCAGTGCGGGTTCGGGGTGGCCGGGGAGAGCCGCGCAGACCGCCTCGAGCAGACCGGCGACGGCGTACAGGGGCCTGGTCGGCAGGCTGCGGTAGCGCGGGGTACGGCCGAGAAGATCGAACAGCTCCTCGATCAGGTCGCGGAACGGGCGCGGGTCGCCGTTGGTGATGTTGATCGCCTCACCGTCGATGCCTGGGGTCTCGGCGGCCAGGCGCAGCGCCGTGGCGACGTTCTGCACGGCGGTGAGGTCGACCAGGGCGCGACCGCCGTCGAAGAGTGGGATGCCGACCTTCTCCTCCACTGCCAGGAGCCGGGGCACCAGACTGGGGTCACCGGGTCCGACGATGCCGCGGGGGCGGACGATCACGATCTCCGGAGTGCCCGGCCGGCGGCGGGCACGCTGGAGCAGCAGCTCGGCGGCGAGCTTGGAGCGGATGTAGCCGTTCAGGCGGTTGCTCGTATCGACCTGGTTCTCGGTGATGTCGGTGGCGTGCCTGGCGGCGGCGTAGATGCTCGGCGAGGACACGTGCACGATCCGCTGGATACCGTTGCGGCGCGCGTAGGTGAGCACCTGCTCAGTGCCGGTGATGTTGGTGTGGGCGAAGTCGCGCCACCGGCCCCAGGGGGTGGACAACGCGGCGCAGTGGATCACCACGTCGGCGGGCTGGTTGGTGCGCCCGAGCGCGTCCAAGTCACCGACCAGCGTGGGCCCGCCGGTGGGCAGGGCGGCGGTGTTGCGGCCGGCGGCGATCACCCGGTAGCCGTGGGCGCGCAGGTCAGCGACGACGTGACCGCCGAGGAACCCGCTCGCCCCGGTGACCAGTGCTGTCCTCGTCATCCGGGCATCCTACGAACGATCGGAGTTGCTAGCACTGCTGGCATTGCACGATGAGGCGGTGTCGATGGCGACCTTGACCGTGCGGAACCTGTCCGAGCAGACCCGACGAGCGTTGAAGGAGCGGGCAGCACGGAACGACCGTTCCATGGAGGCGGAAGCCCGAGCGATCCTGGACGAGGCGGTGGCGGAGCGGACGTTCGTGGTGGACTGGATCTAGGCCACCGAGCCGTTGCGCGGCGAGGATCTGCTGCTGCCCGAACGGTCCCCCGCCCGTGAGGTCGAGGTGTGATCGTCGCGGACACCAACGTCCTCTCCGAGCCGTTACGGCAGCGGCCGGCCCGGCGCGTGGTGCGATGGCTCAAGGACAACCGGGAGGACCTGGCGATCACGGCGGTGACGGTCGGCGAGCTGCGCTACGGCGCCCGCCGGCTCCCCCGCGGTCGGCGTCGCACCGGGCTGCTCGAGGCGACCGACCAGCTGGTCGCCGATGCTGGGACGCGGCTGCTCCCGTTCGGCGCCGAGGCTGCTGACGCCTACGGTGCGCTGCGCGCAGCGAGGGAGCAAGCCGGGCACCCGGTGTCGGTCGAGGGCCTGATGATCGCCGCTACCTGCCTGGTGCATGGCGCTGCCCTCGCGACGCG
>DATGRZ010000389.1:0-2788 GCA_035303065.1 Ruania sp. | reverse complement strand
GACGGGTACCCCGCTGAGCTGGAAGGAGACCAGTGATGTACGGCTGGATCTGGCGGCACCTGCCCGGGCCCGTGCTGGTGCGGCTGCTGCTCGCGCTGCTGCTCGTGGCGGCGGTGGTGGCCGTGCTGTTCCTGTGGGTGTTCCCCGCGATCGCCCCCTACATGCCGTTCAACGACCAGACCGTGGCAGCCCCTGCATGACCGCGAGGAGCCCCCGCGGAGGTACGGCGAGGAACGAGCTGTGCCGGAGTGCGGCACCGCAAGCGTCAGGCAAGGAGAGCAGAGGATGAGCCGCATCCTGGTGATCGACAACTACGACAGCTTCGTCTACACGATCGTCGGCTACCTGCAGCAGCTCGGCGCGCAGACCGTGGTGCTGCGCAACGACGACCCGGCACTGCACGAGCCGGACGTGCTCACCGGCTACGACGGCGTCCTCATCTCCCCCGGTCCGGGCACGCCGAAGGAGGCCGGGGAGTCGCTGCACATCGTCGCGGCCTGCGAGCAGAGCGGCACCCCGCTGCTCGGCGTGTGCCTGGGCCACCAGGCGCTCGGGGAGTACTACGGCGCTACTGTGGGCCACTCCCCGGAGCTGATGCACGGCAAGACCTCCCAGGTGGAGCATCAGGGCGCTGGTGTGTTTGCTGGGCTGCCCGCACCGCTGACCGCCACCCGGTACCACTCCCTGGCAGTGCTCGCCGGCACGGTGCCGGACGTGCTCGAGGTGACCGCGACCACCAGCGGGAACATCATCATGGGCGTGCAGCACCGCACGCTGCCGTTGCACGGGGTGCAGTTCCATCCCGAGTCCGTGCTCACCGAAGGTGGTCACCGGCTGCTGGCGAACTGGCTGGCCCTGGCCGGGGACGACGGCGCAGTGTCCCGGAGCGCAGGCCTGGCCCCGCTGGTCGAGGGTTCAGCAGGCGACGCGGGCTGAGGTGCAGCCCGGGTCAGGGCTGCTGCTCGCCACCGCCGGCATCACCCTCGCCGCCGTCGCCGCCGTTGCTGCCGTCGTCGCCGTTGCCGCCACCATCCTGACCGTCACCGCCGGTGTCGTCGGTGCCATCGTCGCTCGGGGACTCCGACTCGTCCCCGCTCGGACTCTCGGACTCGTCGTCGCTGGGTGACTCCGACTCGTCGTCGCTGGGGCTCTCGGACGGCTCCGACGGCGGTGTGGAGACCACCAGGGCCACCCTGGTGTCGTTCGGCACAGTGCCTGACCCAGGATCCTGCCGGAGCACCACACCCGGCGGGCCGTCGTCCTCCTCCTCGCTGACCTGGCTGCTCAGGCCGAGATCGCTGAGGACGCTGTTCGCCTCCTCCAGGTCCATGTCGGTCAGGTCTGGCAGCTCGACGTTCCCGGTGGCGATGATGATGGTGATCGCATCGTCCGGGTTGGCCATCGTGCCCGCCTGCGGGTCGGTGGCGATCACCTCGTCCTTGTCCTTGCCCGGTTCGTCCTGGGTGTCCACGGAGAAGTTGGCGGGGTTGAACCCGCGACCCTCCAGGGTCTGCCGGGCCTGGTCCTGGCTCATCCCGGTCACGTCCGGAATCTCCAGCTCGCCCGGTCCGGAGGAGAACTGCACGGTGACCGAGGAGCCCTCGTCGACCACTGTGCCGGTCTCCGGGGACCAGCTCACCGCATCGCCCTCGTCCACGTCGTCACTGGGCACCTCGTCGCCGATCACCAGCTCCAGGCCCTCGGCGCCGCCCTCCGGTACCGCGTTGCGCAGCGCCAACCGGGCCTCGTCCTCGTTCATCCCCTGCAGGTCGGGCACCTCCACCTGCAGCACCGGGGGTGGCGGCTCGGGCCGGTTCAGCAGCAGCAGCGCGATGGCGACGGCGGCCAGCACCGCCACCACCGCCAGCACCCAGACCAGTGCCTTGGACCGCTTCGGTTTCTCCTCCGGTTCCGCCTCCGCCTGGGCGTCGCTGCCGGTGGGGAAGAGCTCCGGTGGCGCCGGGGTGGTGGCACCGAGCACCTGGGTGGGCGGTGCGGCGGCAGCGGCGGCGGCCAGCGAGGGTGCCCGCACCACACCGTCGGTCACCGCGGCGTCCAGGTCGGAGCGGAACTCTGCGGCGGTGGCGTAGCGGCTCTCCCGGTCCTTGGCCAGCGCCTTCATCACGATCCGGTCGAGGGCCTCCGGTACGTCGCTGGCCACCTCGCTGGGCGGCTTCGGCTGCTCGCTGACGTGCTGGTAGGCGACGGAGACGGCGGAGTCGCCGCTGAACGGCGGCTGACCGGTGAGCAGCTCGTACAGCAGGCAGCCGGTGGAGTACAGGTCCGAACGGGTGTCCACCACCTCACCGCGGGCCTGCTCCGGCGACAGGTACTGCGCAGTACCGACCACCGCCTGCGTCTGGGTCATCGTGGCCGAGGAGTCCGCCATCGCCCGAGCGATGCCGAAGTCCATCACCTTCACCGCCCCGGTGGGGGTGAGCATCACGTTCGCCGGCTTGATGTCCCGGTGCACGATGCCGGCGTGGTGGGAGTACTCCAGTGCGGAGAGCACCCCCTCGGTGATCTCCACCGCCTCGTCCAGCGGCAGCGCTGCACCGTCCTTGAGCAGGTCCCGGACGGTGTGCCCCTCCACGTACTCCATCACGATGAACGGGATGGCCACCTGGGCGCCGTCCACCCCGGTGGTCAGCTCCTCGCCGGTGTCGTACACCGACACGATCGCCGGGTGGTTCAGTGACGCCGCCGACTGTGCCTCCCGGCGGAACCGGGTGTGGAAGCTCGGGTCACGGGCCAGGTCGGCCCGCAGCATCTTGATCGCCACGGTGCG
>DATGRZ010000388.1:0-2904 GCA_035303065.1 Ruania sp. | reverse complement strand
CGCTCCTCCGCGCAGATGTGGGACGATAGTGGGCGGTCCACACACCCCGTCACCATCAAGGAGACACCGATGAGCAAGCGCGGTCGCAAGCGCAAGGCCCGCAAGCGCGCCACAGCCAACCACGGCAAGCGCCCCAACTCCTGATCGCACCGGCGTCCGGAGCACGGGCGCAGCGATCCTCCGGTGCCGAGCCCGCTCCTGGGCTCGGCACCGTCGTCTCTGTCCGGCCGCGGCCTGACCGCCGATGAACCCACGGTGCGGAACTAGATCCAGGACGACGACGGCGGCGTGCACACCTAGACCTGGCGCGGTGACCCGCCTCTGGAGGGGAGCACAGCCGCACGCGTGAGCGAGGCGCTGGTGTCGATGACGGACGTGTCCGACTGGTCCTGCCTGTCGGTCGCTGACCCGGACGTGCCACCTGCCCCCTTCCCGGGCACGGACGAGCGCCCCGATCGCCCCTTCCCGGGCACGGGCGAGCTCCCCGATCCCGGCTTCACCTGCATCAGCACGTGCACCCCGGCCAGCGCAGACGGGTGCACGACCATGGTCTGGATCCCGGCAGCGGGATGGGGGCAGCCGGACGAGCAGCACAGCGTCACTGACGGCGCCACCCCAGCGGGCTGACCGTCCGGAGAGCGGCTCCGGAGCGCGGCTCCGGTCAGCGGGTCCGGCTCTGCCGCAGCAGGGTCAGCTGGGTGCGTACCCGCATCCGCAGCGCGTCCGGGGCGACCTCGGCGCAGGACCGCTTCAGCACGATGCGCAGCTCACGCTCCCGGCTGACCTCGTCCAGGCAGGTGGTGCACTCCTCGATGTGTGCCCGCAGCCGGCCGAGCTGGATCTCGGACATCTCCGCATCGAGGTACTCATACAGGTGCTCCAGCGCCTCTTCGCACCGGCACCCTTCAGGGCGGATCTCCTCGGTCATACCTTCTCCACCTTCATCCCCAGCGACCGAGCGTGATCGGCCAAGAGCTGCCGCAGCTGCCCGCGACCACGGTGCAGCCGCGACATCACCGTACCGATCGGGGTGTCCATGATCTCGGCGATCTCCTTGTAGGCGAAACCCTCCACGTCGGCCAGGTAGACGGCGAGGCGGAAGTCCTCCGGCAGCTGCGCCAGAGCGTCCTTCACCTCGGTGTCGCCGAGCGCGTCCAGGGCCTCGGTCTCCGCCGAGCGCAGCCCGGTAGAGGTGTGCGAGGCGGCGCGGTGGATCTGCCAGTCCTCCACCGAGTCGGAGTCCGACTCCTGCGGCGCCCGCTGCTTCTTGCGGTAGGTGTTGATGAACGTGTTCGTCAGGATCCGGTACAGCCAGGCCTTGAGGTTCGTGCCCGGCTTGTACTGGTGGAAGGCAGCGAAGGCCTTCGCGAACGTCTCCTGCACCAGGTCTTCGGCGTCCGCCGGGTTGCGGGTCATCCGCAGCGCGGCGCCATAGAGCTGGTCCAGGTAGGGCATCGCGTCGGTCTCGAACCGCCGCTCCCGCTCGGCGGCGGTCTCGTCCTGCGGTGCGCGCTCAGTCTCTTCGGTCATCACGTTCGAGCCTAGCCTGGCCTCGCCGGTGCGCATCACGGTAGCGTCGGCGGCCGGCTGCTGCGGGGTGAGCATAGTGGTCGGTGCGGTCGGTGCGTCCCACGGCTGGGTGGTCGCTGCTGACGCCGGCGACGATCCCGGAAGGGTGCAGGAGTCGGGCCCGCACACCATGCCGAAGGCTGGCGTGGGACCGGAGCTGAGGGCAGTCTGCATACTCATCACCAAGGCATAACCTCGCTCGCCGCCGATCCATTCCGACGGCGGAGCCCGCCGTGGCTGGTTCGGTCACCGTGCCCCTCCCGACGGCGGAGCCCGCCGTGGCCTGCCCAGTCCCCCGGGTCCGTGGTCGTCCGGCCAGGCGGCGGGTCTGCCAGAGTTCGCACCGCGGCCCGATCTGCGGTAGCAATGGAACATGGATCCTGTGCGCGCACTCGCCCGCCCCCTGCTCGCGTCCGTCTTCGTGGTCGACGGCATCGACGCTCTGCGGTACCCGGAGAAACATGCCGCCCTGGCCGAGCCGTACGACTCTGTCCTGGACAAGGCCGCAGAGAAGGTTCCCGGTGTGCCCGCCTCCCGCACCACCCAGGTACGGGTGATCGGCGGCGCGTCGGTGGCTGCCGGCCTGCTGCTGGCGATCGGCAAGGCACCCCGGGTTGCCGCTGCGACCCTTGCCGCCATCGGCGTCACCAGCACCGTCATTCGCCACCCGTTCTGGTCGAAGAAGGGTGCGGAGCGCCGTGAGGAGCTCAGCGCGTTCCTCACCCGCGGCGCGGTGACCGCCGGTGCGGTGTTCGCCGCCACCGACCGGCGGGGCAAGCCGTCCCTGGCCTGGCAGTACCAGAACTGGCGCGAGCATCGCGAGGACCTGGCCCAGGTCAGCGACGACTTCGAGGAGCAGCTGGCCGAGGTGAAGGCCAAGGCGAAGGAGAAGGTCGCCCGCGCGAAGTCCTGAGCGTCTGCCCACCTGCTCAGCGGCGGCCGGCGACAGTGAAGTGCCGGTCGACCCCTGGGTTCTCCAGCTCGTCGAGCACCGCGACGGCCAGGTCACCGACCGTGATGCGCGACTGCCCGTCCCGGTCGACCAGCAGTGTGGTGGTGCCGCGCCGGTAGTTGCCCGTGCCCACTCCTGGTTCGAGGAACGCCGGCGGGCTCAGGTAGGCCCACCCGGCACGAGGATGGCGCTGGCAGGTCTCGAGCTGCTCGATGCTCGCGCGAGCGACGGCGCGATAGGCGGGTGGCACATAGCGTGGGTCGGTGATGGCCTGCCGATCAGCGTCCTCGGGGCAGGCCAGCGGGCCGGCGCCGCCGACCACCAGCACCCGGGTGCCGACCGACGCTGCCGCATCCAGCACACCGGTGGTCAGCGGGCCCAGG
>DATGRZ010000387.1:0-2602 GCA_035303065.1 Ruania sp. | reverse complement strand
CCCCTGCTCGTGGTACATCCGGGCGATCTTCACCAGCAAGGACATCCGGTCGCCGGTGACGCGTCGCGCCCCGGGAGAGCCTTCAGACATGGAGTGCACCCTACTGCCACCTTCCGTCATCGCCGAGATGTCCGTTGAATGTCGATTCACCTTTGAGCATTGTTGCAGGACTGTCGGCAGCATAGTAACGTGCGCCGGACGAGAAACCGGTTCCTCACCGCTGGTGGTCGGGAACGATCTCGGTCGGCAGGCAAGGACGCAGGGCGCCGGTCTCCACTGCCGGGGACCGGCAGCACACCGGAGAGGAACAGACGATGACCCACAGGAGACGAATGCTCGCGGGAGGGGCCGCGGCAACACGCTGATGGCCGAGAACAACGAGTACGCGGTCACCAACCCGGCCCAGTCGCTCAGCTCGGAGACCTTCGACCGGCAGTGGTCGACGATCGAGAGCGCAGCGACCGACGCGTACAACATGTACATGGTCGGCCAGCTGGACATGGCCGGCTACGAGGAGGCGATCGAGGCGCTCGGCAGCCAGGGGTTGGACGACATCGTCGCCGAGCTCACCGAGGCCTACCAGGAGGTCAACGGCTGACGGTCCGCGAGCGCTCGCCTTCGCGACCGCCGCCGGCGTGTCGCCCGCGAAGGCGAGCGCTCGCGATCCAGGTGGGTCGTCAGCCGGCGAACAGCACCTCGTGCACCAGCCGCATCGCACCCACCGCGTCCTGCCGGGACTGCGCCTCGGCGACGGCGGCCATGTCCAGCCGGTCCAGGTTGCGCTCCACCTTCTTCAGGAAGTCGATCGCCAGGTCCGCCGCGGCCACGGAGTCCTCCCGGAACGGGAACTGGTCCAGCTGCCAGACCCCCTCCCAGTTGTTCTTGCGCAGCGTGTAGAAGAACTCGAACAGCTCGATCGGGTGCACGCTGCCGGCGATCATGTCGTCGTCCCAGCCGCGCAGGTTGTCGTTCACGTCCATGCCGAACAGCCGGCCGTAGTCGATCGCCAGCTGGGCGGCATCCGCCGGGGACTCCCCGCCGAAGAGGGAGTGACCGAAGTCGAGCAGGATGCCCACGTTCGGCAGGCCGATCTTCTCGATGCCCAGCAGCGTGCGGGCTACGGAGTCGAAGCTCATGTGCACCCGCGGCTCGCGCGGCTTGTACTCGATCACGAAGTTCAGGTCCGGGTTCTCGCTGGCGAGCTGGCCCACACCGTCCAGGGATGCTTTCCACAGCGCCCCGTGGTCCACCTGGAACGGGTAGTCCCAGCCGTCCTGGCCGGGCCAGAGCTTCACGTAGTCGGCACCGAAGTGGCGCACCACACCGGCGGCCTCGGTGCACAGCTCGTGGGTGAGTCGGCGCACGCCCGGGTCCGGGCTGGTGAAGGAGCCGCGGGAGAAGGTGCGGGTGTAGATCTCCGGGGTGATCCCGATGACGCCCAGCCCAGCAGCCTGCAGTGCTGCGCCGACCTGCTCGTTGCTGAACTGGCCGCCGAAGAACGGGTAGTTCAGGTCCACCACGTCCAGGTCGCGGACCCGGCCAGCGAGCTCGATCGCGTCCAGCACGGTGCGCGGCTCGCCGTAGCCGTCGGTGGCGTACCGGTCCACGTAGGTGGCGAAGTGCCAGATCCCGGCACCGTAGCGTTGCCTGCTCATCAGTTCTCCTCCGTTGGTCGGCTCAGTGGGTCTCGATCATCTCGACGGCGGAGCTCGCCCGGGCGTGCTCGAGCGCACCGCGCCACCCGTCTCGCCGCACGCGAACGCTCTGCCGGGCAGCGGTCGGGGTGAAGATGTCACCGTGCCCGGGGCTGGGCAGCTCCAGACCGCACTGACGTGCGGCCAGCAGCGCGACGCCCCAGGCGGACAGCGAGGGTTGGGCACGTCGGCGGACCGGTCTGCCGCTGATGTCGGCCTGCAGCTGCATCAGCCAGTCGTCCGCAGCCGGCTCACCGTCGGCGAGGATCTCGGTGACCGGGTGCTCGCTCTCAGCGGCCGCGAGCACGTCCTCCACCTGGTGGGCGATCGCCTCGGCGCCGGCACGGGCGAGCACACCGGCATCGGTGCCCAGGTCGAACCCGACCAGCACCGCGCGAGCCTGCGGCTCCCACCACGGCGCGCCGAGGCCGGCGAACGCGGGCACCAGGTAGACCGGCCCGGGTTCGGCGGCGCGCGCACGTGCCATCAGGTCCTCGACCGGGCGGTCGAGCAGCCGGGACAGCCAGGCGATCGTGCCCCCGGTGGAAAGGATGTTGCCCTCGAACGCGAGCTGGTGGCCGGCATCGCCCAGCTGCCAGGCGATCGTGCGGACCAGTCCGTCGGGTGCGTGACCTGCGCTGGCAGTCAGGCCCATCACCGAGGAGCCGGTCCCGTAGCCGACCTTCACCTGCCCAGGGGCATGGATGCCGTGGGCGTACAGCGCGGAGTGGGAGTCGCCCAGCACTGCGTGCACCGCCGGGCGGCCGGGCAGGTCGGTGGGCGGGCTGGCCGCCGTGGAGGCGACCACCTGTGGCAGCACGGCGGCCGGGATCCGGAACAGATCGAGCAGCTCGGGGTCCCAGGTGCCGGTGGTCAGGTCGAGCAGCTGGGTCCGGCTGGCGTTGCCG
>DATGRZ010000386.1:0-4312 GCA_035303065.1 Ruania sp. | reverse complement strand
GCTGGAGGACCCGGTGACCGTGCCGATCCCGGCGAACGACTCCCGCCAGGTGCTGCTCGAGTCGGTCTCGATGGAACCACGGCTGGCCGTGCACATCAGCGTCGACGGCGGTGCGGTCGCGGCCAGCATCCAGGACACCGTGCTGAACGGGCTGGTCTCCGCCGGTACCGCGACCGTGACCCCAACCCTGCCGCCAGCCGAGGAGCTACGCATCGGCCCGGTGCCGATCAACAGCAGCGGGGCAGCGTCCGTACGACTGATCAACCCCGGTGACGAGGTGGCCACGGTGAACCTCGAGGTGCTCGGCCCGCAGGGCAGCACCGAGCTCGCCGGTGCCCAGGAGCTGGAGATCGACCCGAACACGGTGACCGACGTCAGCCTGGACGGGATCGAGACCGGCTACTCCAGCATCGCCGTGCACTCCGACCAGCCGATCACCGGTGCCGTGCTGCTCTCCCGCACCGGGCAAGCCGGTGAGCTCGACCCGGACCAGCCGGTCGTCGACCGCGCTTGGGTGCCGGCCACCACGCCTGCAGAGCACGGGCTGCTGCCGCTGGCCGGCCTGGGGTCCCTGGTGGACCGCGCTGAGATGTCGGTGACCAACCCGGGCGAGGATGAGGTGCAGCTCACCGTGCGCCCGATCGGCACGGACGGGCAGGCAGGTGAGGCCAGCGAGGTGACGGTACCCGCCGGGACCACGATCGCCGTAGGTGACGACGCCGACCTCGACCTGGCCGATGCTGCCGCGGTGGAGGTCACCGGCGGACCGGTGCTGGCCAGCCTGACGATGGCTGGGCACGCCAGCGACGGTAACCTCATCGGCGTGCTCCCGCTCACCCCGGATGCCGACCAGGAGCAGAGCGTTCAGGTGCGCCTCGGCGCGTACTGATCGGCCGCAGCGGGCGCGGGTCAGCCGTGGTACTCGGGGTCGATGTCCTCTGGGTCCCGGCTGAGGAGATGGGCGATCTGCTCCACGAGCACGTCCCGCAACAGCAGCGCGGTCTCCAGCTCGCCGTCGGCCCGGGCGACCACCGGGTGGCGGTAGACCACGATGCGGTGCGTGAGCCCTGCCGGTCCGTCCGCGGGGAAGTAGCGAGCCAGCGGCACCGCCCCGACCTCCCACGGTGCTGGGTCTGAGGGCGGGACCGCCTCCACGGCGAACTCCACGCCGTCCAGCTCCGCACCGACCTGCCGCTCCAGGCGTTCGACCACGGCGAGCACCAGCTCGTCGAACTGCTCCGCGCGGGTGCGCCAGCCGGGCAGCGTCGGCGGCAGCAGCGGGCCACGCAGACCGCGGCCGTGCCGGTCACGCCGGCGCCGCCGGGCGGGCAACGGAGACTTCGGGTGCGCCACGGTCACCAGCCTGCCAGAGACCCGGCGTGGTAGGCACACATCAACGGCATAGCGGAGTACGGTGAGGTGCTGTGAGAGCGACTCGAGGGTGCACCCGATCTGCGTGCCAGGAACCCGCTGTGGCGACGCTCACCTATGTCTACTCCGACCAGACTGCCGTGCTCGGGCCGCTGGCCACGCACGCTGAACCGCACACCTACGACCTGTGCGTGGCGCACGCCGAGCGGCTGACGGTGCCGCGCGGCTGGGACGTGGTGCGACTGGCCACCGACTTCGAACCGGCGCCGCCGAGCCCGGACGACCTGCTCGCGCTCGCCGACGCTGTGCGGGAGGCGTCCCGCACACCACCGCCCACTGCGGTGCCCGCTGCACGCGGCGAGTTCCCCGGTCCACCCGCTCCCGTGACCAGCCACCAGCCGGCGCCCGAGGTCGGCCGTCGCGGGCACCTGCGGGTGATCCGCGGCGAGGGGGAGTAGCGGAGAGTGTCGGCACACACAGTCTCCTGCCGCCGACCAGCCCTGATCCTGCCATGAGAGCCGTCCCGGGGGCGGTAGGCTCACGTTGTGTCTGATCTCGATGCGATCGTGAAGGCCTACGACATCCGTGGCGTGGTGCCCGGGGAGTGGGACGAGGAAGTGGCCCGTGCGCTCGGGGGTGCCTTCGCCGACGTGGTCGCTGCACCGGCGCAGGCGGGCAGGATCGCGATCGGGCACGACATGCGGGACTCTTCACCAGGTCTGGCGCAAGCATTCGCCGAAGGAGCGGCGTGGCGCGGTGTGGACGTGGTGCTGATCGGGCTGTGTTCCACCGATGGCCTGTACTACGCCTCCGGGTCGCTGGACGTGCCCGGGGCGATGTTTACCGCCAGCCACAACCCGGCCCAGTACAACGGCATCAAGATGTGTCACGCCGGTGCACGGCCGGTCGGCCAGGACACCGGTCTGGCCGATGTGCACCGGCTCGCCGCGCAGTACCTGGAGGAGGGGATCCCGGCCGCTGGGGACACCGGCTCGATCAGCGAGGCAGACGTGCTGGCTGACTACGCCGACCACCTGCGCAGCCTGGTGCCGTTGGAGGGGATCCGGGCGCTGAAGGTGATCGTGGACGCCGGCAACGGGATGGCCGGGCTGACCGTGCCGGCGGTGCTCGGTACTGAGGCCGGCCTGCCCGACGTGGGTCTGGACGTCGTGCCGCTGTACTTCGAGCTGGACGGCACCTTTCCGAACCATGAGGCAAACCCGCTCGATCCTGCGAACCTGATGGACCTGCAGACCGCGGTGATCGCCGAGGAAGCTGACCTGGGCCTGGCGTTCGACGGTGATGCCGACCGGTGCTTCGTCGTCGACGAGAAGGGGGTGCCGGTCAGCCCGTCTGCGGTGACGGCCCTGGTCGGCCTGCGTGAGCTGTTCAAGGAGCAGGAAGCGGGACGTCAAGCGACCATCATCCACAACCACATCACCTCCCGGGCGGTGCCCGAGCTCGTGGAAGGGTCTGGCGGCCGCGCCGTCCGGACCCGGGTGGGGCACTCCTTCATCAAGGCGCAGATGGCTGAGAACCAGGCAGTGTTCGGCGGTGAGCACAGCGCGCACTACTACTTCCGCGACTTCTGGTTCGCGGACACCGGGATGCTCGCGGCGCTGCACGTCTTGCGGGCTCTCGGCGAGGGCGGCGTGCGGCTATCTGAGATTGCAGAGATCTACACGCCGTACTTCGCCTCGGGGGAGATCAACTCCCGGGTGGCGGACGTGGCGGCCGCCCACGAACGAGTGCAGCAGGCGTTCGCGGACGACATCGAAGCGAGCACGGTCGAGGTGGAGGAGTTCGACGGCGTCACCTACAGCCACTGGGACAGCTCACCCCGGTGGTGGTTCAACCTGCGCTCCTCCAACACCGAGCCGCTGCTGCGCCTGAACGTGGAGGCTCAGGACGAGGACATCATGGTCAAGATCCGGGACGGGGTGCTCGCGCTGGTCCGCGAGGGACAGGAGGTAGAACCGTGACCGGAACAGAGGTGCACGTCGAAGCGTGGTTGCGACCGTTGCTGCGCTGCCCGGTGACCGGGACCACCTTGGTGGACGGTACCGGACCGGGCGGCAGCCCCGAGCTGGTCTCCACCGGAGCCGAGCAGGTGTTCGCCTACCCGGTGCGTGCTGGTGTACCGGTGCTGCTCGAGCACGAGGCGCGCATCGTCCGCTGAGCCGGTGATGCTCGCACCCGGGGACAGCAGGGAAGAGGACTGACGCATGGCATCCGGTGGCGGCACGAAAGCTGTGATCGCGGCGTTGCTCGCGAACACAGGGATCGCGGTGACCAAGTTCGTCGCCTATCTGCTCACCCAGTCCAGTTCCATGCTCGCCGAGGCGGTGCACTCACTGGCCGATGCCGGGAACCAGGTGCTGCTGCTGGTCGGTGGTAAGCGCAGCCAGCGGCGTGCCTCTGAGGTGCACCAGTTCGGCTACGGCCGGAGCCGGTACGTGTACGCCTTCATCGTCTCGATCATCCTGTTCACCCTGGGCGGCTGCTTCGCCCTCTACGAGGCTTGGCACAAGTTTTCCGACCCGCACCCGATCGCCTCCTGGCACTGGGTACCCGTGCTGGTGCTGGTGGTCGCGATCGCGATGGAAGGTTTCTCCCTGCGCACGGCAGTACGGGAGGCGAACCAGGTTCGCGGCACGACACCGCTCTTCAGGTTCGTGCGCCGGTCTCGCTCCCCGGAGCTACCGGTCATCCTGCTCGAGGACATCGGCGCCCTGGTCGGCCTGGTGCTCGCGCTCTTCGGTGTGTCGATGACGCTGATCACCACCGACGGACGCTGGGACGCGATCGGGTCAGCAGCCATCGGAGTGCTGCTGGTGGTCATCGCCTCGTTCCTGGCGGTGGAGATGAACTCCATGCTGCTGGGCGAGGCTGCCCTGCCGGAGCACCAGGACGCGATCGAGGCGGCCGTGGTCGGGCAGGG
>DATGRZ010000385.1:0-2457 GCA_035303065.1 Ruania sp. | reverse complement strand
CACGGGCGATGGAGATCCGCTGGCGCTCCCCGCCGGAGAGCGCGATGCCGCCCTCGCCCACCGGGGTGTGCACACCGTCGGGCATGCGCTGGACCAGATCGTCCACCCGGGCCCGAGCGACCGCCGCCTGCTGCTGGGCATGGGTGGCGGCCGGGTCGCCGGCACGCACGTTCTCGGCGATGGTGCCGGCGAACAGGTACGGGTGCTGGAACACCACGCTGCTCAGCTGCGCCCGGTCCACTGCGCCGACTGGCGCGCCGTCGAGGAACACCGCCCCGGCGTCCGGTTCCCGCAGACCGGCGAGCAGGGAGAGCACAGTGGACTTCCCGGAGCCGGAGGGCCCCACGATCGCTGTGGTGCTCCCGGGCTCGAACCGGGCGGTGAAGCCGTCCAGCACCGGCGGCAGGCCGGGCGCGTAGCCGAAGCGCAGCTCGCGCAGCTCCACCGCCGGGGCGTCGCGGAACGGTACGGGCGCGGGGGCCGGGTCCTCCAGCACCGGAGCCGCCAGCACGCTGGCGACCCGGCCCACAGTGGTGCGGATGGCCGCCAGCCCCGGCGCGAGCTCGCCGAGGGCGGCAAACGGCTCCAGGTAGCGGGCGATCACCACGACCAGCGCGATCGCCGCGGGAGTGCCCAGGTCCCCGCGCACGGCCAGCACGGTGGTGGTGCCGGCGAGCAGCACCAGCGCCACCTGGGTGGCCAGGCTGAACAGCAGCTGCCCAGGCACCTGGAGGGCCAGCAGCCGCACAGTGGCAGCATGCTGGCCGGTCAGGGCGGCACCCGCCTGGCTGCGGGCCGGCGTCACCCGACGGGCGGCCCGGAGCGCCTGCTGGGTGCGCGCGAACTCCACGATCCGCTCGGTCAGCGCAGTGTTCGCCGCATCGGCGACCTGGTCGGCGCGGCCGGAGATGCGCCCGCTGGCCCACAGCGCACCGAGCAGCACGGGCACCCCGGCCAGTGCAGCAAGCCCGAGCGGCCAGGCGATCGGGAGCAGGGCCACCGCGATCACCACGGGCAGCGCCAGCGCCTGCACCAGCGGGGTCACCAAGTAGGCGAACAGACCGACCAGGTCCGGTCCGGTGGCGGCGATCGCCTGCCGGGCGGTGGCGGTGCGCTCCGGGGTGAACCAGCCCAGCGGGACACGGGCGAGTCGGTCGGCCACGCGGTGCTGGGCGTCGGTGAGCAGGCTGAAGCCGAGGTCGTAGCCGATGCTCGCGGCACGGGCATCCACCAGCCAGCCGAGCAGGGTGCAGCCGGTCAGGGCGGCCAACCAGCCCAGCGCGTCCGCCGGGGTGGTGGTGAACAGTGCCGCGACCAACGGCACCAGGAGCACCACACCCGCACCGCGGAGCAGCACGGAGACGAGGGTGAGCGCACCGTAGCCGCCCACCCGGGCGCGCTGCTCGTCCGGCAGCAGTCTGAGCACGGTGCGGATCATCGGGTCACCTCCGGAGCGAGGGACGCGGTACCTTCGGCAGACGTGCGCGCCCCTCCGGGTGCGCCCCGCTCCCACCTGCGCTCCACGCCAGCTGCCTCCCCTTCCCACGGTGCGCCGCTCTCGGCCGCGTCCCACAGCCGGCGGTAGCGGCCCGGGGTGACCACCAGCTCCTGGTGGGTGCCCAGCTGCACCACGCGTCCGCCGTCGAGCACCGCGATCTGGTCGGCATCGGTGATCGTGCGCAGCCGGTGGGCGATCACCAGCACGGTGCGCCCGTGGGCGAGGCGGCTGAGGGCCTGCTGCACCTCGTGCTCCGACTCCGGGTCGGCCATCGCGGTGGCTTCGTCGAGGATGAGCACCGGGGTGTCGGCGAGCAGGACGCGGGCGATGCTGAGCCGTTGCCGTTCGCCACCGGAGAGTGCGGCCTCGGCACCGAGCACAGTGTCGTAACCGTGGGGCATGGCCAGGATCCGTTCGTGCAGCTGGGCCTCCTGGGCGGCGCGGACCACCTGCGCCTCGGTGGCGTCCGGGACCGCCAGGGCGATGTTCTCCCGGACGGTTCCGGTGACCAGCTGGGCATCCTGGAACACGAAACCGATACGGGAGTAGAGGTCATCGTCGGTCAGGGTGCGCAGGTCGGCGCCGTCGATGCGGATCTGCCCGGAGGCCACGTCGTGGAACCGGGCCAGCAGGGCGGCCAGAGTGGACTTACCCGACCCGGAGGCACCCACCAGGGCGGTGACCGTACCTGGCTGGAGGGTGAGCGTCACGTCCTGCAGCACGGGCACTCCGGGCCGGTAGGCGAAAGTCACCGTGTCGATCTCCACCCGTCCGGTGGCCCCGGGCGACGGCGGTGGCCCGGGCTGGGTGGTCAGCGCCGGCTCTTCGAGGGTGTTCTGCAGGTCGCGGGCGGCGATCCGGCCCTGCCGGATGCCGGACAGGCCGTAGCCGATGCCGAGCAGGCGGGCACCGAAGGTGGTGCCGAGCAGCAGGAACGGCAGCAGGTCGACCGGATCGAG
>DATGRZ010000384.1:0-6041 GCA_035303065.1 Ruania sp. | reverse complement strand
AGCTCCTGCACCGCCTGCCGTGCCGAGGCGAGGATCTCCGCGGCGTCCTGCTCTACCCAGCCGGGGCGGGGATGAGCCTGTCCCACGGGCACGGTGACGGACCCGAGCAGGTGACCTCCGCCGTCGACCGCGATCGCCTTGGTGGCCGACGTGCCCTGGTCGATCGCCACGACCACCCCCCGGCCGGCCTCAGTGCCGGCCTGCCCTGCCTCGTTCATCAGCCGAGCGTCTCCTGCACAGCAGCGACCAGCGCGGGCGCGCTCAGGCCGAAGTGGTCCAGCAGCATGTCGGTGCTCCCCGTCGGTGCGAACTCGGACAGGCCCAATGCTCTCACCGGCACCCTCGTGCCACTGGCCGCCACAGTAAGCGCGACCGCGGCACCCAGCCCGCCGGAGACGGTGGCCTCCTCCGCGGTGATCACCGCGCGAGTCTCGGCGGCAGCTGCCCGGATGGCGGCCTCGTCCAGCGGGGCGATGTAGCTGGCGTTCAGCACCCGCACGTCGACACCGGCACCGGCGAGCTCCTCAGCGGCCTGCAGCGCGCGGGAGACCATCGTGCCGGTGGCGATGATGGTGGCGTCGCTGCCGGGCCGGGCGAGCAGGAAGGTGCCGCGGGCCAGCGGGTCGCCCTCCTGGGTGACGTCCGGGACCTTGAACCGGCCGACCCGGATGTAGGTGGGCCGGGGATCGGCCGCCGCCTGCTGCACGGCCTGGCGGGTCTGGCGCCGGTCGGCGGGCACCACGATGTCCAACCCGGGCAGCGCCCGCAGCCAGGACAGGTCCTCCACGGAGTGGTGCGTGGGTCCCAGCTCGCCGTAGGCCATCCCCGGGCTCATCCCGCACAGGATCACGTCGTGCTGGCTGTAGACCACATCGGCCTTGATCTGCTCCAGTGCCCGGCCGGTGAGGAACGGGCCGGCGCTGCAGACGAACGGCACCAGACCGGTGGCCGCCAGGCCCGCCCCGACCCCGACCATGTTCTGCTCGGCGATGCCCACGTTGATCAGCCGGTCCGGGAACGCCTCACGGAAGGCGACCAGGTTGGAGGAGCCGACCGAGTCGTTGCACACAGCCACGACGCGCTCGTCCTGGGCAGCCAGCGCGATCAGCTCCTCGGCGAACGCGGTGCGGTTGTCGTAGACGGCCGCGGGGGCGTCGGTGAGGGTCATACCAGCTCCTTGGTGGCGAGGGCGACCTGCTCAGCGGTGGGCACCTTGTGGTGCCACTCCACCCGGTCCTCGATGAACGAGACGCCCTTGCCCTTGATCGTGTGGGCGATGACGGCGACCGGGCGCCCGTCGCTCGGGGTGGTGCAGGCCTCCTGCAGCGCCAGATGGTCGTGGCCGTCGACCTCGCGCACCGCAGCGCCGAACGCCTCCAGCTTGGCCGCAAGCGGTTCCAGGGCGTTGGTGTCCTCGGTGCGGTCACCCTGCTGCAGGCGGTTCCGGTCGACGATCACGGTGAGGTTGTCCAACCGCTGGTGCGCGGCGGCCATCAACGCCTCCCAGTTGCTGCCTTCCTGCAGCTCACCGTCGCCGCAGACGACGTAGACGCGGGAGTCCTGCCCGAGCATGCGCACACCGATCGCCTCCCCGACCGCAACCGGCAGCCCGTGCCCGAGTGGTCCGGTGTTGGTCTCCACCCCGGGCACCTTGGTGCGGTCCGGGTGCCCGTTCAGCGCCGAGTGCGGGGCTTGGTATGTGCTCAGCTCGCTGGGGCTGAAGTACCCGCACGCTGCCAGCGTCGCGTACAGCGAGCCGGAGCAGTGCCCTTTGGAGAGCACGAACCGGTCGCGCACCGGCGCCTCCGGCTGGGCCGGATCGATCCGCAGCACACCGAAGAACAGCGTGACCAGGATGTCGGTCACGGAGAAGTCGCCACCGATGTGCCCTGCCCGGGCGCCGTCGATCATGGTCAGCACCGTGCGCCGGATCTCCCGGGCCTGGCCGGCCAGCAGCTCCGCTCGGCGGGTTCCGGGGGCCGCCGCCACCTCGGTGCGCAGGTCGCGCCAGGTCTGCACCTGGTCCAGGTCGGCGATCATGCCACGTCTCCGTTCTCGCGGGCGTGCCGGGCGATCTTGTGGAACATGTCCTCCAGCAACCAGCGGGTGTCGTAGTTCTCCACCACCAGCACGGTGCGATCGGTCTGCTCGACGTCGGTGGTGGTGCCGTCGGCGGCGAACACCGGCGCCGTGCGCTGGGAGAACCGGGCGCTGTGCGGGTTCAGCATCAGCCCGATCGCCGGTGAGTCGCCCAGCGACCGGTGCTCGATCGGTGCCGCGTGGTGGGTGGCGTTCCACTCCCGGAGCTGGTCCACGAGGTACTTGCCGATCTTCCCGTGCGGAGCCACCCGGGCGTCCAGCTCGGCGTAGCCGACGCTGATCAGCCGGTAGGTGGAGCTGGGCACCTGCCAGACGGTCAGCGAGGAGGCCATCACCACGTTCGCGGCAGCAACGTCGTTGCCGAGGTTGAACTCGACCTTCGGCTCCTGTGGTGCGGTCGGGTCGTAGTAGTGGTGCCCGCCGATCCAGATGACCACGAGGTCACGCTCGGCGATGCTCGGGTCCAGCAGCAGGGCGCTGGCCATGTCGGTCAACGGGCCGAGGAAGGCCAGGTACAGCGGCCCGTCCCCTTCGCGGTGGGCCTCCTCGATGATCAGGCGTGCACCGGGCGAGTCCACCGGCGTGGCCCCGTCCGGGAGCTGGTGCGGTGCACCGTTGGCGACCGGTACGTCGTGGTCGAGCCGGAGCAGGTCGAGCAGCAGGTCGATCTCCTCCCGGCTCTCGGCCATGCTCCGCGTGGAACGGTGGGAGCCGAAGTGCGCGGCCACCAGACCGCGGACGTCCAGGGTCTCCGACAGCAGCGCGTGCACGATCGCGAACTGGTCGTCCGCCTCGTTCTTCGCGTCGGTGTTGACGATCACTCGCCGTCGCCGTAGGTCCTCGACCATCGCACTCCTTGGTACGCACCCCTCGCAAGCATATCTATTCATTACTGCCTGCCTTTGCGATACCACTCTTGCGCACGAGACAGCACCTTGTCAACGTGCAACGCATACATATTCATGCGCATGCGTCTATTCCCGAGCGGGCCGCGCCACGAGGGTGTTGACGCCGGGACTGATCTGAGCGTCAGCAGACGCCCGGTGTCATAGAGGAGTGACGTTCGTCAGCTCCAGCCCGACGACGTCGGTGACCACGCTCTCCTCCGCCATCGACTCGAAGACGCAGTCGGTGAGCCGAACATCGGTGATCGGCGCATGCTCGAAACCGGCCATGTGCAACGCACGCCGCGCGCGGCCGACCCGGACGTCTCGGATGTCGATGTTGCGTATCCGCGGGGTGCGCGGCCCGTCGAGCCCCTCACCCCGGTGCAGGTTGCAGCTGACAAACTCACGCTGCATCTCGGTGGCGTCCACGTCCTGGACGTAGACGTTCTCCACGTAGCCACCACGAGCTGCGTTGGACTTGATGTACAGGCCGTACCAGAGGTTCGGAGAGCCGATCCGGCAGCGGCGCACGTACACGTCGCTCACCCCGCCGGTCAGCTCGCTGCCGATGGTGAACGCGCCGTACTTCATCACCATGGTGCAGTCTTCGATGACCACGTTCCGGCACGGTTCGTTGACCCGATCACCGTCGTCCTCGCGACCGGACTTGATCGCGATCGAGTCATCGCCCACGTCGAAGTGGCAGCGGCGCACCACCACGTCCGTGCACGACTCCGGGTCGAAACCGTCGTTGTTCGGGCCGTGGCTGACCACCTCGACGTCCTCGACGAGCACATTTGTGCACAGCACCGGGTGGATCACCCACATCGGGGACCGGCGGATCCGCACCCCCTGCAGCCACACGTTGCGACAGCGGTTGAGCTCGATCATGTTCGGCCGCAGGTGCCAGCCGGGTCCGGTGCGCCGCTCCTGGGGCGGGACTCCGCGGCGGACCATGTCCACCAGGGTCTGCCAGTGCGCCTCCTGCGGCACGATCCCCTCGTGCCAGCCGTACTGCTCGCGGCCGCACCAGGACCACCAGTGGTCGTTGTCCGCACTGCCATCGAGCGTGCCGCCGCCGGTGATCGCCACGTTCTCTGCGCCGTTGGCATACACCAGCGGGGAGTAGCCCATCAGCTCCACACCCTGCCAGCGGGTGGGCACCAGCGGCAGGCAGCGGTCCGGGTCGGTGTAGAAGCGCACGGTCGAGCCGCCGGCCACGTGCAAGTTCACGTTGCTGAGCAGGTGGATCGGCCCGGTGCGGTAGCTGCCCTGACCGAGCACGACCCGTCCCCCACCGCTGCGGTGCGCGGCCTGGACGGCAGCGGCGATCGCCGCGGTGCAGTCCGTGCTGTCGTCACCGACGGCGCCGTGGTCCTCGACCAGGACGTCACGGTCGGGGAACGTCGGTGCCTGCACGCGCTGGACGATCTCGTCCGCACGGTGCCAGCCCGGCCCGTCGTTCCAGCTCAGGGATTGCCTCGCTGCCTCTCCCGTACTTCCACGTGGTTGTGTCACGTCTTGGCGCGCGCTGGACATGCTGCGGATCACCTCTCGGCTCAAGGTCAGACTTGTGATGACGTCCGGGTCATCGGATCGGAGTCGGGTCGACGAGGTCAGCCCAGCAACGCCTCCGCAGGCTCGGGGCGGTGGATACCTGCCGGGCGGTAGCCCAGCCGTTTGGCGATCCCGGCAAGGTCGGCGAGCAGCCAGATGATCGCCAGCCACATCTCGGTGCCCTGCAGCCCAGGACGCTCGGCCTGCGGGTCCCGTCCGGTGGCCGTAGGTGCCGCGAAGCCGAAGCCTCGGCCCGGCTGCCAGTGCGCCATCGCATCGCGCAGCAGACTGCGGGCGAGCGACTGGATCTCCTCCTGCCGGTAGTCGTGCTCCCGGCCGGCCAGCCACAGCGGGTGGGCCACGTCCAGCACGTTGCAGGCGTTCTGCCGCTCCCGGGAAAAGTACCGGGCGTCGCGGGCGTGCGCGAGCACTGTGTCCACCACCTGCTCGCGGTACGGCAGCGGCACACCGAACTGGGCGTAGCTGCCGCGTGAGGTGCGGTAGAACCCGTTGACGATCTCCAGTGCACCCGAGCGCGGGTCGGGTGTCCCCCACATACCGGTGCGCGGGTCGATGCGGGTCTGCAGCCAGCCGAAGAGCGCGGCTGCCGTCACCCCGGCGCTGGGCTCCTGGTGGCGGCGGTTCCACAGCAGCGAGGTGCCGACCATGTCCACGAAGTGGCCGCTGCGCCAGGGGCTGCCCTGCCATGGTTGGGCGTCGAGCTTGGCGATCAGCTCCTCGGCGCCCAGCTCGGCGACCGCGCGGATCGGATAGGTGAGCCGGCTGCCGAGCAGGTCGAGAGCGTAGCCGACGCAGAGCACGTGGTAGTTGGCCTGGTCGTCGTGCACGTCCCGCACCGGGACACCGGGCTGACCGTGGGCATCGAAGGCGGCGATCATCCCGGAGTCGGGGTCCTGCAGAGCGAGCAGCCGCTGCACGTGCTGCTCCGCGCTGAGCTGGGCAGGCACGTCGGCGAGCAGGTAGCGGGCGATCTCGATCGCGTCGCAGTGTGCGCGCACTGTGGGCGGAGCACCGGGTGCATCGGTGTACCGGCCGTCGGCGATCGAGGCGTCCCAGCTGCGGGCCAGGACCTCCTCGGCGTCCTGGCGGGCACGCTGGGCGAAGTCGGCGACCTGCTCGGCCAGCGATGCCTCGTCCGCACCAGGCTGCGGGGACCCGTCGGCAGCCGCGGACGTGCCGCTGTCGGCGGACTCGGCTCCGGGCACCCGCCACTTCTTCACCCTGGCCGGGTTCCCGGCGACGATCGCACCGGCAGGCACGTCCTTGGTGACCACCGACCCGGCGGCCACCACCGCCCGGTCACCGATGGCCACGCCGTCCAGGATCATCACGTGCGAGCCGATCCACACGTCGTCGCCGATGACGATCCCCTCTGCGGAGATGGGCTGGCGGAAGACCGGCACGTCCGGGTCGGTGATCGTGTGGTTGAACGCGAGGATCGAGGTGTGCGCACCGATCCGCACCGAGTGCCCCAGC
>DATGRZ010000383.1:0-3861 GCA_035303065.1 Ruania sp. | reverse complement strand
GCCCGCCACCCCCGTGCCGGAACGCTCGACGCTGGCCAAGGACCGGCTCGGGGTCAGTGCCGTGATGTGCTTCATCGCCACGGCGGCCACACCGCTGACCGTGGTCGCCGGGGTGGTGACCACCGGGTTCGCCACCACCGGGCTGATCGGCATCCCGGTCGCATTCCTCGCCGTCGGCGCGCTGCTGCTGCTGTTCAGCGTCGGCTACGTGGCGATGGCCCGCCGGGTCCGCAACACCGGAGCCTTCTATGCCTACATCGCTCACCTGGCCCGGCCCCTGGGGGTCGGCGCCGCCTGGGTGGCGCTGATCGCCTACAACGCCCTGCAGGTGGGGCTCTACGGCCTGCTCGGCGCCACAGCGGCACCGCTGCTGCAGCAGTGGCTCGGGCTGGACGTGCCCTGGTGGGCGGTCGCCGCCGTCTGCTGGCTGGTGGTGGCCCTGCTCGGTCTGCAGGCGGTGGACATCAACGGCACGGTGCTCGCGGTGCTGCTCGTCGCCGAGGTCGCGATCATCCTCGTGCTCAGCGTCTCCAACGTGCTCACCCCGGCCGGCGGCCAGGTAGACCTGGCGGCACTGTCCCCAGGTGAGCTGGTGGGCCCGGGAGCCGGGGCGATCCTGGTGCTGGCGGTGCTCGGGTTCATCGGCTTCGAGGCAGCCACCGTGTACGCCGAGGAGAGCCGCAACCCGCGCCGGACGGTACCGATCGCCACCTATGCCTCGGTGATCGCCCTGGCCGTGCTGTACACCTTCGCCTCCTGGGCGATGACCGTTGCGGTCGGCACCGACCAGATCGTCGGCATCTCCCAGGCGCAGGAGACCGAGGTGATCTTCGGCCTCGCCGGTGCCCAGCTCGGCCCGGCGATGGTGAACCTGACCCACGTGCTGCTGATCACCAGCATCGTCGCCGCGACCGTGTCCTTCCACAACACGGTCGCCCGGTACATGTTCTCCCTCGGCCGTGAAGGCGTGCTGCCCCGCGCCCTGGGACGCACCTCGCCGCGGTCATCATCGCCACGCGTCGCATCGCTGGTGCAGTCCGCCATCGGCGGCGCAGTCATCGCCGGCTACGCCCTCGGTGGTCTGGACCCGCTGGTCGAGCTGTTCTTCTACGCGGGGACCGCCGGCGGTCTGGGCGTGCTCATGCTGATCACCACCACGGCGATCGCGATCGTGGTGTACTTCGTCCGCAACCCCCACGGGGAGAACCGCTGGCGCTCCCGGGTGGCGCCGGTGCTGGCCACCTGCCTGCTGCTCCTGGTGTGCACCGCAGGCATCGTGAACATGCCTGAGCTGCTGGGCACCCCACCCGGGTCGGTGCTCCCGTGGGTGGTACCCGGTGTCTACCTGGCTGCTGCGCTCGCCGGCGTGGCCTGGGGCCGGGAGCTGGCAGTGCGCCGACCGGAGGTGTACTCCCGCATCGGGCTCGGTGCGCAGACTGCGCAGTCCGACCGGCCGCGGGACACAGCAGAGCAGGGAGCGGACCGATGAGCGCCCCCACCGACCTGGCGGTGACCACCTCCGCAGAGGACCGGGTGGCCGCGGCCACCGACCTGATCACCACGGCATTCCACTCCCTGGCGGTGAGCAAGTGGCTGGTGGCCGACCCGGACGAGCGCTGGGCGGCCCAGCGGGGACAGTTCCGGATGCTGGTAGAGCACGCAGCAGAGCACGGGACCATCTACCTCGACCCGGACCGCACCGCCACCGCCGTGTGGCTGGACTACACCCGTCCGGTACCCGAACCGCCTGACTACGACCGCCGCCTGCTCGAGGTGTGCGGTGCGCACACGGCACGCTTCGCCGCCCTGGACGTCGCTTTCGCCGAGCACCACCCGAGCACACCGCACCAGCACCTGGCGTTCATGGCCGTGCACCCACAGCACCAGGAACGAGGGCGGGGCAGCGCTCTGCTCACCGACCACCACCGCCGGCTCGACGCCGCTGGCGTCCCCGCCTACCTGGAGGCGGCGAACCTCCGGGCGGCCCGGCTGTACGGCCGCTGGGGGTATCGGATCCTCGACCGGATCGACCTACCCGGCGGCCCCTCGATGTGGCCGATGTGGCGCGAACCCGGTGCGGTGCGCTAGACGTTTCTGCAGCGGGTGCAGACACGGGGCCATAACAAATGTAATGTCGGCGTATGGCCGAACTCGTGGGGACCTTCAAGGACGAGGCGGCAGGCGAGCGGTTCGCCGCGTTGCTGGACAAGGCGATGGCGTCGTGGCCGGAACGTGACGACTGCGAGGTCACCACTGCGTTCGGCAGCACGGCAGTGTCCATCACTCGCGAATCGGGTCAGGGCGTGCCACTGGTGCTGCTGCCCGGTGGCGCCAGCACGATCGCTGGCTGGGCCGAGCCGGCCGAGGCGTGGCGAGCGGACCGCCCGGTCGTCGCCATCGACACGGTCTGGGACGCAGGCCGGAGCGTGCAGCAGGCTCCCGTAGCCGACGGGCCGGACGCCGCCGCATGGCTCGAGGAGACGCTGTCGGGCCTGGGCCTCGACAGCATCCACCTCCTGGGCTTCTCCTACGGTGGCTGGGCCGCCCTCAACCAAGCCGTCGAGCGTCCCGGCCGGCTGCGTAGCGTCACTGCACTCGAGCCGGTGGTCAGTCTCGCCGGGATGCCGCTGGCAGCGTGGTGGCAGATGCTGCGCATGCTCAGCGGGGACCCGGACCGGTGCCGTGCCTATCTGGCGTGGGTGCGGCGCGGACGACTTCCCGCAGCTCCGATGCTCGACCTGCTGCTCTCGGCGCAGCTGGACTTCGTGCGCCGAGGCACGCCCCGCCCCCGACGGATCACACCCTCCCAATGGCGTCAGATCGCTGTCCCACTGATGGTGGTCCTCGGCGAGCACAGTCCGCTCATCCCGTCCCGTGCAGCCGGTATCCTTCGTCGCCGAGCGCCAACAGCCGAGCTCCACGTGCTGCCCGGCACCGGTCACACGGTGACGACCGACGCCCCGGAGGCCACCACCGGCCTGGTCGCAGACTTCCTCGTGCGACACGACGGTCACGATGACTAGGAGCCGAGACGTCCCGGCACGAATCATCGACGCCGCGATCGAGATCCTTGCCACCGACCGGTCCGTGTCCATGCCGTTGCGCGAGGTCGCGGCCCGCGCCGGAGTGACGACCGGGGCGATCCAGCACCACTTCGGGGACAAGCAGGGTCTCGTCCTCGCGGCGCTGCAGCAGCACGGGCAACGGTTCGCCGACCGGCTGCGTGCCCGGCGCGGTGACCACACCCCAGCACCGGGTGCCGTGGTCCGAGCGATCATCACCGAGCTGCTCCCGCTCGATGAGGAGCGAGGTGTCGAGGCCCGGGTTGCCTTGACCTTCGAGAGGCTCGCCGCGGACGACGAAGCTCTCGCCGCTCCCTATCGCGAGCGGTTCATGGTGCTCCACGACCTCCTCGTCGAGCATCTCCCCAAGGAGCGTCCGCACCTGGCCGAGCTGCTCCTGGCAGCCGTCGGCGGCCTTCGCTCCGACATCCTGCTCGGCAGGATCGACGGTGAGCACGCGCTGGTACTTGTGGACCGAGCCCTCCACGACCTCGACGCTGCTGCGCACCGACCGCACGTCAGCACGAGCGGTGCACCCTAGCTGCGCACCCCGTGCGGCGGCGGTGCCGTGCTCTCCCGCACCACCAGGTCGGTGGCCAGGTCCACCCGCAGGGCCGGGGGCTGCTTGCCCTCGGCGAGGGTGAGCATCATCGAGGTCGCGGTCTTGGCCATCGCCTGCAGCGGCTGGTTCACCGTGGTCAGCCGAGGCGAGAACCAGTCCGCCAGCGGCAGGTTGTCATAGCCGACCACGGACAGGTCGCGGGGCACGCTCAGGCCGAGCTCGCGAGCGGCCCGCAGC
>DATGRZ010000382.1:0-2189 GCA_035303065.1 Ruania sp. | reverse complement strand
TGCTCCTGGGCGTCGATGAAGTCCACCATCCATCGGCGGGCGAGCTCGGTGCGCAGCTCGTCCTGGCTGGCGAAGTGCTTGTACGGGGCGGCGTGGCTGACCCCGACCTCGCGGGCCAGCGCCCGCAGGCTGATGGTGCTGGCGACGTCGGCGTCCAGGATCCGTTCGGCGGCACCGAGCAGCGCATTGCGCAGGTCGCCGTGATGATAGCTCGATGTTGACACTGACTACTTTGCCTCATACGCTGACGAATGTTGACAGCGCCTACTTTATCGGATCGGACGAGAGATGACACCGAGCAGGCTGATGAACGCCGTACCGGCCGCCGTGCTGCGTACTCCCCTGCTGCACCGGCTGCTCAGTGGGCGGTACCTGCTGCTCACCTTCACCGGGCGCAGCACCGGGCGGCGCTACCGCACCCCGGTGGCCTACTGGACCACCCCCGAGGGCATCACGTTCTCCACCGACTCGCGATGGTGGCGCAACCTTCTCACCGAGCCGACGGTGGAGCTGCTCCTGAGGGGCCGGCGCGCACGGGGCGTCGCGCGACCGGTGCACGAGGTGGCCGAGGCCGCCGAGCTGCTCGGCCACCTCGTGCACGGTGTGCCCGGCTACCGGCGTGCGGCCGGCCTTCGGGCCGATCGGGGTGGCCGGGTGAGCGCGGCGGAGCTGGTCCGCGCGGTCACCGACGAGCGTCGCGTGTTCGCGGTGCAGGTGCTGGCGTGACGGCGCACGAGCTGGTCGTCCTGGCCGCGCTGGTGCTGCCGGGCTTCACTGCGTGCGCCGAGTTCGGCTCGTACGCGTTCGTGCATCCGGTGATCCGCCGGCTGCCGACCGAGCACCACGTGAGCGTCGAGCAGGGACTGGTGCGCACGTTCGGGCGGGTCATGCCGGTGGCCATGCCGCTCTGCCTGGGCGTGCTGATCCTGTGGGCGAGCCTGGTGGGCGTCGGGGTGCTGCCGTGGCTGGCGGTCGGCCTGTGGGGGCACGGGCTGGTGACCACGGTGGCGGTCAACGTGGGGATCAACCTGCGCACCGCCCGCACCAGGGTCGCCGAGGTGGCCGAACCTGCCTGGGCGAGGATGCGCAGGCGGTGGGAGGTGTTCCAGGCGGTGCGTTCCTGGGCGTTCCTGGTGGCATTCGTGATCACCTGCGTGGCAGTCGTGCAGAGCTGATCGCTCCCGCGAGCATCACGGCCGTCGCACAGAGCGGAGACTAGGGTGGCGTGATGCTGCCACGCGAGGTCCGCCGAGCCACCGCCGCCTACCTGCGCACCGCAGACCGGCTGCTGCCCGGCCAGCTGGTGGGCTGCTACCTGGTCGGGTCCACGGCTCTGGGTGCCTACCGGCTGGGCCGCAGCGACATCGACCTGATCGCCGTGCTCGATGACGGGCCACTGACCGGGGACCGGCTGCTGCGCCGGCTGCGGATGCTGCACGCATCTCAGGCACCGAGGGTGCTGGCCGGGGCGGTGCGGGCCCGGCACCTGCACGCCACCTGCAACGTCGGCTTCGTACCGGCGGCGCAGCTGTCGCTGCCGGTGACGCAGATTGCCCCGGTCGCCGCGCACAACGGCCACGAGTTCTTCCCTGGCGCGGCCTTCGACGTCAACCCGGTGATGTGGCAGGTGCTGGCCGAGCGGGGCATCACCCTGCGCGGGCCTGCACCACAACGCTGGGATCTGGACCCGGAGCCGGAGGTCCTACGCTCCTGGCTGGTGACGAACCTGGAGCGGTACTGGGCTGGGCAGGTGGCCAGAGTGCGCACAGGGTCCCGGCCGATGCGCCCAGCAGCAACGGAGTGGAACGTCCTCGGCCCGCTGCGGCTGCACGCGACCATCGCCACCGGCCAGGTACTGTCCAAGGACGAGGCCGGCGCCTACGGGCAGCAGCTGTTCGGTGACGGCAGCGGCATCATCGCAGTCGCGCGGGCGGTCCTGACCGGCGCGCCGATACCGGATCGTCCACGACGGGCGCTCTGGCGGGAGCTGACCGCCGAGACGATGGACCAGGTGATCCAGGACGCTTATTCACTGGCCGCACACTGACCGCTGCTGCCAGGCTGAGCCGATGGACGACCCTGCCGAGATCCCGATGCCCGCCTCGGTGCCCGATGGGTTGCACCTGGAGCTCTCCCGCGCCCGGGTGCTGCCCGGCAAGGAGGCCGAGCTCGGCGAGTGGATGCAGATG
>DATGRZ010000381.1:0-2066 GCA_035303065.1 Ruania sp. | reverse complement strand
ATCCTCAGCCACTGGCTCGACCTGGGTGCGGACGGGTTCCGCATCGATGTGGCGCACAACCTGCTCAAGCACCCGGACCTGCCGGACAACCCTGTACTCGAGGCCGCCGCCCGACAAGATGTCCCGGCCGGCCGAGTACGGTCCGCCCGGGGTCTCGCCCGGATCTATGACATGGACCAGGACGACGTGGTCGACCTCTATGCCCATCTGCGTGCGCGGCTCCCTCGCACCCGCTCCGGCGAGGAACCGTTCCTGCTCGGCGAGACGGTGCTGGACAACCCGGACCGGGTGGAGCGCTACATCCAGACTGGCCGCCTGGATGCGGCGATGTGGTTCGGCACCGACCGGGTCCCCTTCGACGCTGCCGAGGTCGCACGCGTGCTGCGCACCCCAAGCAGCGGCACGAGCGGACGGTTCGGATGGTTCCTGTCCAACCACGACCGTGCCCGACCGGCCTCGCGACTGGGCAGCGCCGACCGCGCGCTGGCGATCGCGGCCGCAGTGCTGGCCATGCCCGGCCCGTACCTCCTCTACCAGGGCGAAGAGCTCGGCATGATCGACCTGGAGATCGACCCGGACACCGCCCGCGACCCGATCGCCCGCCGTACCGGTGAGCTGGACGTCAGCCGGGACCGGGCCCGCTCCCCCATCCCGTGGACCGACCAGCCCGACCGCGGCTGGCCCAGCACCGAGCCGTGGCTCGCCCACGGCCCGCTGCCCGAGCACGGCTCAGCCACCACCCAGCACCACGACCCGGAGAGCCAGCTGAACCGGTGGCGCGCCCTGCTGAACACCTGGGCCGGGCTCCGTGACGCACTCCCGCCGAGCTGCGCCGTCGTATCGGAGGGCAACCTGCTCATCCTCCGCCGTGGTGACCTGACCGTGCAGACCAACGCCGGCCCCGGCCCACTCCCGCTGCACCTCCCGGAAGGCACCGAGATCCTCTGGCGCTCCCGACCGCACGGCTCACCGCAGACACTCCGCGCCGAGGAGACGATCTGGTCTCGTCCGCCCGCGCCAGCACGGTAGACCCCGTCCTCGAACCAGCGCCGCACTCCCCGACGAGTATCGCTTTTCTTCAACAACAGGGGAATGACCCACGGTCTGTTTCATCCGGCCGCTGATCCGCGACTCCAGCACGGGGATCTGCCTACTCTCGGGCCAACGCCGTTGACCGTCGGAGGTGCCCGCTGTGCCTGATCACCGCCCGAACATCCTGTTCATCCTCAGCGATGACCACGCTGCGCATGCAATGAGCTGCTACGGCAGCACGATCAACCGGACCCCGCACCTGGACCGGATCGCCACCGAGGGCGTCCGGTTCGACCAGGCGGACTGCACCAACGCGCTGTGTGCCCCGAGCCGCGCGGCCATCCTCACCGGCGCGCACAGCCACCGCAACGGCATGATGACGCTGACCACCAGCTTCGACTCCGCCCAGCCCACGTTCCCGGCGCTGCTGCAGGCCTCCGGGTACCGCACCGCGCTGTTCGGCAAGTGGCACCTGGGCCACGGCGACGGGCACGACCCGGTCGGGTTCGACGAGTGGCAGGTGCTCGACGGGCAGGGCGACTACGACGACCCCGAGCTGATCGGTCCCGACGGCCGCACACAGCACACCGGGTACGTCACCGACATCCTCACCGACCTGGCGCTGGACTGGCTCGCCGAGCAACCCGACGACCAACCCTGGCTGCTGCTGCTCTGGCACAAGGCCCCGCACCGGCGCTGGTTCCCCGGCCCGCAGGAGCAGCACCTCTACGAAGGGGTGACGTTCCCCGAGCCGGAGACGCTGTTCGACGACTACGCCCACCGCTCGTCGGCCGCCGCGGAGGCCGCGATCCGGGTGGGCCGCGACCTGGACGAGCTGGACGTGAAGACGACGATCCCGCAGTTCGACAGCCCGGAGGAGCGCACCTCCTGGTTCTACCAGCGCTACATCACCGACTACCTGCGTTGCGTGGCCGGGATCGACCGCACCACCGGCCGCCTGCTGGACCACCTGGACCAGACCGGGCAGACCGAGCACACGCTGGTCACCTATGCCAGCGACCAGGGCTTCTTCC
>DATGRZ010000380.1:0-2015 GCA_035303065.1 Ruania sp. | reverse complement strand
GTGTTCGGTGACGAGGACGCCCTGAGGCGACTGAACGCCGTCGTGCATCCGTTGGTGCGCGCCGAGACCCAGGCGCAACTCGCCCACCTGCCCGATGACGCAGTGGTGGTGCACGACGTCCCCCTGATCGTGGAGAACCACCTGGCCGCCGAGTACCACCTGGTGCTCGTCGTCGGGGCCAGCCGCAGCACCCGCACCGAACGGCTGCAGCGGGACCGGGGGATGACCGGCGAGCAGATCGAGGCCCGGATGGCCGCCCAGGCCGACGATGCCGCCCGCGCCCGCGTTGCCGACGTGTGGATCGACAACGACGGCCGCCCGGACGCCGCGACCGACCAGGTGCGCCGACTCTGGCGGGACCGGATCGTCCCCTATGCCGCCAACCTGGCCGCCGGTCGCCGCGCCCCGCGCCCGGAGCAGCTCGAGCTGACCAGCCCGCCGCAGGGCCCGCGCAGCTGGGCAGTGCAGGCGGAAGCCATCCTGGACCGGCTGCGCCGCGCCGGGGGAGACCTGGTCCGCAGCGCCGACCACATCGGCTCCACCTCCGTGCCCGGTCTGCCGGCCAAGGACGTGCTGGACCTGCAGCTGGGCGTAGCCGCCCTGGCCGACGCCGACCGCCTCGCCCCCATGCTCGCCGCCGCAGGTTTCCCGCAGGTGGAGGGGCACTGGTACGACAGCCCGAAGGAGGGACTTGCCGACCCTGGTGCCCGCTGGGAGAAACGCTTCCACGCCAACGCCGACCCCGGCCGGGCGGTGAACGTGCACGTGCGGGTGGCCGGCGGACCGGGCTGGACCTACGCGCTGGCCTGCCGGGACTGGTTGCGCGACGACGCCGGTGCCCGGGCCGCCTACCAGCAGGTCAAGGAGCACCTGGCCGGCACCGCTGGCAGCACGCGCGAGTACGCCGTCGCGAAGGAACCCTGGTTCGACCAGGAATGGCCGCAGCTGCGGGACTGGGTGCAGCGCACCCGCTGGGCCCCGCCGCAGACCTGAGGTCTGCGACGGGCCGCAGGCTGACTCAGCCCTCCAGCGTGGCGTCCAGGGTGATCGGGGTCGCCTTCAGCGCCGCCGACACCGGGCACCCGTCCTTGGCGCCGTCGGCGATCCGGGCGAAGTCCTCCGCGGAGATTCCCGGCACCGAGGCCACGGTGGTCAGGTGGATGCCGGTGATGCCGGTGCCGGCCACGAACGTGACGTCCGCCTCGGTACGTACCGACTCGGCCGTGGTGCCGTTCGAGGCGAGCTCGTTGGACAGCGCCATCGAGTAGCAGGCGGCGTGCGCGGCGGCGATCAGCTCCTCCGGGTTCGTGGTGCCGGCACCCGGTTCGGTGCGGGCCTTCCAGTTCACGTCGAACGTACCGAGACCGGAGGTGGACAGAGTGGTCTGGCCAGACCCGGAGGTGAGGTCTCCGGACCAGGTGCCGTTAGCGCTGCTGGTGACGGGAGTAGGCATAGCGGTCTCCAACCGTGTCGGGAACTGTGTACCTGTCCCATCCTGCCTGCTCCCGGGTGTGGGTGCATCGTCGGCCTCCCGGGTCGATGGTCGACGGCGCAGCCCGGCCGGGCAGCGTCCCGCGCCTCAGGAGGTGGTCAGGTGGGTGGTCAGGAAGGCGGCGACCTCCGCCAGCTCCTCGGCGGCCACACCGTGGCCCAGCCCGGCGAACGAGCTGGCCGTGAGCGTGGTGTGCTCCGTGAGGAAACGTTCGGTGCGTTCCACAGCCGCTGCGGGGATCAGGGGATCCGCCAGCCCGCGGCCCCAGTACACCGGTGGGGCGATCTGCGCGAGCGCCTCGTCCCCGCCGACCAGGCCCGGGACCGTGAACCCGGACAGCACCACCCCGCAGGCGAACAGCTCCGGGTGGTGCCGCAGCAGATGCGTGACCATCGCCCCGCCCTGGGAGAATCCGAGCAGGCCCACCGGTCCAGAGGTCCGGCTCAGCGCCTGGGCGTCCTCCAGCCAGCGCATCACCCCCGTGGTGGCCGCGTTCGCCAGGTCCAGGTCCGGGTCGCCGGCA
>DATGRZ010000379.1:0-4757 GCA_035303065.1 Ruania sp. | reverse complement strand
CCCGACGATCACCACCACGAGCTGTGCGGTGGGGGCGCCCTCGAAGATCGGGCCGGAGCGGACCACCAGGTACACCCCAGCGGTCACCATGGTGGCGGCGTGGATCAGCGCCGAGACCGGGGTGGGGCCGGCCATCGCGTCCCCGAGCCAGGCCTGCAGCGGGAACTGGGCCGACTTGCCGCAGGCGCCGAGCAGCAGCATCAGCCCGGTCGCGGTGAGCACACCCTCGTTGGTGCCGGGGGCGGCGGCGAACACGGTCTCGAAGTCCACCGAGCCCACGCTGGCGAACATCAGCATCATCGCGACCAGCATCCCCATGTCCCCCACGCGGTTCATGAAGAACGCCTTGTTCGCGGCCACGGCGTAGTCGGTGCGGTGGTTCCAGAACCCGATGAGCAGGTAGGAGGCCAGGCCCACACCCTCCCAGCCGAGGAACAGCAGCGCGTAGGAGTCGGCGAGCACCAGCACCAGCATCGAGGCGACGAACAGGTTCAGGTAGGCGAAGAACCGGCGCCGGGCGGCGTCGTCGGCCATGTAGGCCACGGCGTAGATGTGGATCAGCGTGCCCACGAACGTGATCAGCAGCGCGAACGTGACCGACAGCGGGTCGATCAGCAGGCCCACGTCCACGCTGAACTCACCGGCAGGGATCCAGGAGTACAGGCTCAGGTGGCTGACCCGGTCGCCGGCGGGCAGGCCGAGCAGCTCCACCAGGATGCCGATCGCCAGCACGGCGGAGACGGCGGAGGCGAGCACGCCGAGCCAGTGCCCCCAGGCGTTCGAGCGCTTGCCGGCCAGCAGCAGCACTGCCGCACCGAACATCGGTGCCGCGATCAGCACCCAGGCAAGGTTGGTCACAGTCATCTCCGCAGTTCCCCGTCAGTTCTTCAGCAGGTTGACGTCGTCCAGCGACGCCGAACCGCGTGTTCGGAAGATGGACACGATGATCGCCAGCCCGATCACGACCTCTGCGGCCGCCACGACCATGACGAAGAACGCCAGCACCTGCCCGTGCAGATCGCCGTGCATCCGGGCGAAGGTGACCAGGGAGAGGTTGGCGGCGTTCAGCATCAGCTCCACACCCATGAACGCCACCAGGGCGTTGCGCCGCACCAGCACGGTGACCGCGCCGATGCTGAACAGGATGCCGGCGAGCACCAGGTAGTTGATCAGGCTCACTGCTCGTCTCCTTCACCCTGGTCCTGCTGGTCCTGCTGGTCCGGCTGGTCCTCCTGGTCCGGCTGGTCCGGTGGGGTGGTCTCCGGGCCATCGACGGCGGGGCTCGCCTCCTCCGGTGAGCTCACCTGCCCCGGTGGGGTTCCGGGCTCCAGCTCGTCCTCCCGGTCGGCATCGATCATCGGGGCGCCGCTGGCGATCTGCTCGGCGCGCACGGTCTGCACCGTCGCGTCGGCCTGCCCGTGCACCTGGCCGCGGACCCGCAGCACGGTGGTGACGGAGGCATCCAGCGTGTTGCCCTGGGCGTCGATGGCAGGCATGTCCGCGGAGTTGGTGCGGGCGTAGACCCCCGGTCCAGGTGCGGAGACCACGCTGGTGGCACCGGCACCGGAGCCGAATGCGGCGAGCTTGGCCTCGACCATCTCCCGCTGCCCGAGCTTGCGGCCGAGCCGGCGCCGGTGGCTGAGCACGAGGGCGCCGAGCGCAGCGGTGATCAGCAGCGCAGCGGTCAGCTCGAACGGGAAGATGTAGTCCCCGAAGATGATGTGCGCCACCCCGGCCGGGTTGGAGTCGACGTTCACAGCGGCCAGGCCGACCGGTTCGGCGA
This sequence comes from Ruania sp., assembly GCA_035303065.1. GTDB lineage: Bacteria > Actinomycetota > Actinomycetes > Actinomycetales > Beutenbergiaceae > Ruania. The sequence continues at coordinate 2,974 of DATGRZ010000379.1, read as the reverse complement.
ACGCCGCGCGGGTGACGATGGCAGTCATCAGCGCCACCAGGCCCACACCGCCGACCACGGCGATCCACCGCTGACCGGTGAGCGTCTCCGCCAGGGACTCCACCGAGTCCACACCCACGAGCATGATCACGAACAGGAACAGCATCATCACCGCACCGGTGTACACCACGATCTGGGCGATACCCAGGAACGGTGCCTCCAGCGCGATGTACAGGATCGCCAGCGCCACCATCACCCCGGCGATGCTCACCGCGATGTGCACCACCCGGCGCACGAACAGCAGACCCAGTGCACCGAGGACGGCCAGCGGGGCGAGCACCCAGAACAGCACCGCCTCACCGGTGGAGATCACCAGCGGCTCGGTCATCGCTCCCCTCCCTGGTCGGCGCGGGCGCGGGCAGCCGCCTCGGCAGCCTCCAGGGTCGGGTCGTCGGGGCGGCGCTCGCGCACCCAGTCCACCTGCGCCGCGGTGGGACCGTCGACCTCGTTGCGGTAGTAGTCGTCATCGTTGGTGCCATCGGCCATCGGGTGGGGGGCGGCGAGCATCCCTGAGCGTAGTGGAGCCAGCAGCTCGTCCTTCTCGAAGATCATCTCGGCGCGAGTCTGCCCGGCGAGCTCGTACTCGTTGGTCATGGTCAGCGCGCGGGTCGGGCAGGCCTCGATGCACAGACCGCAGAAGATGCAGCGCAGGTAGTTGATCTGGTACACCATCCCGTACCGCTCACCCGGGGAGTACTGCGCGTCGGGGGTGTTGTTCCCGGCCTCGACGTAGATCGCGTCCGCCGGGCAGGCCCAGGCGCACAGCTCACAGCCGATGCACTTCTCCAGCCCGTCGGCGTACCGGTTCAGCTGGTGCCGGCCGTGGTAGCGCGGTGCGGTCGGCTTCTTCTCGAACGGGTACTGCTCGGTGACCACCGGGGAGAACAGCGATGCCATGGTGACGCCGAACCCCGCCACCGGGGCGAAGAACTCCTCGAGGGCGTTCTTCTCCAGGTCGGCGTCCACGTCGAAGTCCTGGCTCGCGCCGACCTCCTGGGACGCCTTCTTCCTCGGCGCCGGTGACGACGAGCCCCCGGCCTTGCGGCCCTGCTTGTCAGCCATCGTTGTCTTCCTCCTCGCTGGCAGGCGCTCCTGCCGGTGCGGTGACCTTCGCGCGCCGTGGCGACGGCGGCAGCGACTGCCCGGGCAGGGGTGGCACCGGGTAGCCCTGGGCGAAGGCGTCGAACGGCTCTGCCTCGGCGGTCTTCTCTCCCTCAGCGCCCGAGCGGGCACCGGTGGTGGCCGGTCTCCCACCGGCTGCGGCCTCGTCCTTCTTCTCCGGGATGAGCAGCAGCACCACGGCGAACACCACCAGCACACCGGCCAGGGCGAACAACAGCGCCTGCAGGCTGATGTCGCTGAACTGGCGCACCCCCTGGATCACACCGACGCCGACCACCCAGGCCAGCGCCACCGGGATGAGCACCTTCCAGCCCAGGTGCATGAACTGGTCGTAGCGGAACCGCAGCAGCGTGGCGCGGACCCACACGAAGAAGAACATCACCAGCCAGAGCTTGAGCATGAACCACAGCAGCGGCCACCAGCCCTCGTTGAACATGCCGCCGTTGATCGCCGAGATCGGCCACGGGGCACGCCAGCCGCCGAGGAACAGCGTGGTGGCGATCGCCGAGGCGTTCAGCATGTTGATGTACTCGGCGAGGAAGAACCAGGCGAACTTCATCGAGGAGTACTCGGTGTTGTACCCACCGACCAGCTCACCTTCGGCCTCCGGCAGGTCGAACGGCAGCCGGTTCGTCTCCCCGAGCATGGAGATCACGTAGATGATGAACGCCGGCAGCACCGCGATCGACCACCACAGGTCGGTCTGCGCGTCGACGATCTCCGAGGTGGACATCGACCCGGAGACCAGCAGCACGGACACCAGGGCGAGGCTCATCGACAGCTCGTAGGAGAGCACCTGCGCCGTGGAGCGCACCGCACCCAGCAGCGGGTAGGTGGAGCCGGCGGACCAGCCGCCGAGCACGATGCCGTACACCCCCAGCCCGGTCACGGCCAGGATGTAGAGCACCGCCACCGGCAGGTCGGTCAGCTGCAGCGGGGTGATGATGTCGGTGCCGGGAATGTGCACTGCCGGACCGAACGGGATGATCGCGAAGATCATGAACGCGCAGAACACCGAGATCAGCGGCGCCAGCTTGTAGATCAGCTTGTCCGCAGCCTTGACCGTGATGTCTTCCTTGAGCAGCAGCTTCAGCGCGTCCGGGATGGACTGCACCAGCCCGAAGGGGCCGCGCACGTTCGGGCCGAGCCGCTCCTGGAACCGGCCGATGATGCGCCGTTCGAACCAGAGCGCGAACAGCACCGAGAGCAGCAGGAACACCAGGATGACCGCGGCCTTGATCACCACCAGGCCGATGGTGTCGGCGGAGAAGTCCGCGCCTCCTGAGGCTGCCAGCACAGGCGGGTTCATGACTGCACCTCCGAATCAGCCGGTGCCAGTGCCACCACGGCACCGGCACCGACGCCGAGCGAGCGGTAGACCGAGCTTCCCCTCGAGTGCTGCGGCAGCCACACCACGCCGTCCGGCATGGCCGCCAGCACGACGGGCAGCTCGAGGCTACCGGTAGGACTGCTGACCACCACGCTGTCTCCCGCCTGCACACCGGCCTCAGCCGCAGTGGCCGCCGAGAGCATCGCCACCGGGCGGTGCGCGGTGCCGGCCAGGTGCGGTTCGCCGTCCTGCCCGCGGCCGGCGTCCAGCATCAGCCGCCAGGTGGCCAGCACAGCGTTGCCGGCGCCGGGCTCCGGCAACGGACCAGCCTCGACGGCGGGCGCCTCGTGCCGGGGCCCGTCCCACCCGGGGAACTCGGCCAGCTCGGCGTAGGTGTCGGTCACAGTTCGGGTACCCAGGTCGATGCCGGCGACCTCAGCGACCATGTCCAGCACCTTGGCATCGGACATCGCCGGTCCGTCG
>DATGRZ010000378.1:0-18731 GCA_035303065.1 Ruania sp. | reverse complement strand
GGAGGGCACCAGCTACACCCTGCCGCGACCGTTCCACGTGCTGGCCACCTCCAACCCGGTGGAGTACGAAGGCACCTACCCGCTGCCGGAGGCCCAGCTGGACCGGTTCATGGTGCGCCTGTCCGTGGGCTACCCGGATGCCGAGGGGGAGACCGACGTGCTGCTGCGCCGGATCGCCCGCCGGCAGGAGGCCGCCACGGTCACCCAGACCACCGACGCGGACACGCTGCGCGCGATGCAGGCCGGGGTGGAGGCAGTGGATGCCGACCCGGACGTGGCACGCTACTGCGTGGACCTGGCGGTGGCCACCCGCTCCCACCCGGCCGTGGAGGTGGGCGCTTCCCCACGCGGGTCGCAGGCGCTGGTGCTGGTGGCTCGGGCACGCGCGGTGCTGGACGGCCGCGAGTTCGTCACCCCCGAGGACGTCAAGGCCATCGCGGTACCGGCGCTGGCACACCGGTTGGTGCTCACCCCGGCCGCCTGGGCGCAGGGCACCACCCCGGAGGCGGTCGTCGCCCAGCTGCTGGACGAGGTGCCCGGACCGGCGACCACCGCGAGCGCTGGTGCCCGGCAGCAGTGACCTCACCGCGCTGGTACATCGGGCTGGAGTCGCTGACCCTGGCCGTGATCGGTGTGCTCGCACTCGCTGTGGGCGCCCTGGTCTCCCGCCCGGACGTGGCGCTGATCGGTGCGATCTTCGTGCTCACGTTCGCCTGGGGCTGGATCACCCGCCCGACGGCGCAGCCCGGGGTGGTCGTGCGCCGCACCTCGGCCCGGGCCCGGGCAGGTGCCGTGGCCGCTGAGGTGCACGTGCCGGTCGTGGACGGAGTGGAGACGGTGCGCCTGCGGGTCTCCTCGGCCGGGTTCCGCCCGGTGGAGGCACTGGTGGACGCGCGGACCGAGCGAGTGCTGCCGACCGAGCTGGCCACTGCCCGTACCGGTGTGCAGGACATGTTCCGGCTGGACCACCTGAGCGCCGCCTCCGACTCCGCGGTGCTGTCCGCGGTGGAGACCACCGGTCCGCTGCGGGTGACAGTGCACCCGCCGCTGGTCACGCTGCAGGGCACCCCGGTGCCGCCGCGGCTGGCCGGGCTGACCGGGAACCACACCTCCCGGCGCGTCGGGGACGGCACCGCGTTCCGGGACGTGCACCTGTTCACCCCCGGCGACCGGCTGCGCCGGATCGACTGGCGGGTCAGTGCCCGGCGGTCCCTGGACGTGCGCACCGGGCGGCTCACCGAGCTGTACGTGCGCCGCACGTTCGCCACCGCTGATGCCAGCGTGATGCTGGTGGTCGACTCCCGCGACGCGGTCGGTCCGGACGTGGCCACGTGGGGCGGTGGGCAGGCCGCGGCCGTGGACGAGCCGATCTCCCTGGACCTGGCCCGGGAAGCCGCTGCGGCGATCGCGCACGTGGTGCTCGCTGCCGGTGACCGGGTGGGGCTGGACGACCTGGGGCTGCGCCGCCGACCGGTGCGGCCGGCGGCCGGACGGGGACAGTTCGAGCGGATCTCCCGGCGGCTGGCGGCACTGGCCCCGGAGAGCTTCCCGAGCCCACGCAAGCGCGCCCCGCAGGTGCCCTCGAGCGCGCTGCTGGTGGTGTTCTCCACGTTCCTGGACGATGAGGCGGCCCGGATGGCCCGCACCTGGCGCGGACAGGGGCACCGGGTGATCGCCGTGGACACGTTGCCACCGGTGCGCACCACCGGGCTGGACGCACTGGGGGACTTCGCCTACCAGGTGGTGCAGCTGGAGCGGCAGGTGCGGCTGGACCAGCTGCGCCGCTCCGGGGTGGAGATGCTGCGCTGGATCGACCCGGACGCCCCCGGAGCCAGCGGCATCCAGGTGGCCTGGCGGTTGCTCACCCGCACCCGCCCCCGCCGCGGCAGCGGGGTGCCCGGCCGGCCCGGAGCGGGGGTGAGCCGGTGAGCGAGTCGTACGGTGACGCCGGCCGTGAGCCCGGGCTGCGCGAGCAGATCGCCTCGATGTGGGGCGGCTGGGACGTGTCCACACCGCGTCCGCGCCGGCAGCCGAAGGTGGGCCTGCGGGTCGGTCGGCACGTGCCGGCCTGGCTGGTGCGGGTGGTGTCCGCACTGCTCCTGCTCGGCGCGGGCACGCTGGTGGCCAGCGGGGTGGTGCAGCTGGTGGCGGCCGCGATGCTGGCCGTGGCCGTGGCGATCAGCCGCAGCGGGGTGATGCCGGGCGCGAGCGTGGCGCTCCTGCTGGTGGCGATGGTCACCCACCTGCCCGGGGAACCGGGTCTGGTGGCAGAGTCCGGGGACCCGCTGGTGACCGCAGCGCTGCTGGTGCTGCTGCATACGATGGTGTTCCTCAGCCGGAAGGTGACCGAGCTGGGTGCCGGAGCCAAGGTCGAGCTGGCGGCGCTGGCGGCGGGCTGGCCGGCGGCGGTGGCGATCCAGGCCTTCGTGCAGCTGCTCGGCGTGCTGGTGGCACTGGCCGGGGGCACCCAGATCAGCCTGACCTGGCTGGCGGTGGTGGCCCTGGCCGCGCTGGTGGCCCTGGTCTGGGTCGGGCTGCGCGCGCTGCACGCCCACGACCCCGACTGACCCGCACCCCCTTCCGCCCGCCCCTCTCCGACCCACCCCGCCCTCGCCCGCGTGAATCCATTCAGGCGATACTTGACCCGTGGATTCGTGCTCTGCGGTATCGCCCTGACGTCCGCGGTATCGATCTGGGACCACCGCCCGCGGCACGTGGAGGCATCGATCGCGGCGCACTGCCGAGCGCGGGCACTAGATTGTTGCCCACCATCACAGAAGGATCAGGCGATGACGGAGACGAACTGGGCCGGCTGCTACACCTACACCGCGCAGCGGGTGCACCACCCGGACACCGTGTCCGCTGCACAGCGGATCGTGGCCGAGACCGGCCGGATCCGGGCGCTCGGCTCCCGGCACTCCTTCAACGACCTCGCCGACTCCGCCGAGGACCTGATCAGCCTGGCGGCGCTGCCGGCCGAGATCCACATCGACAGCGAGGCCCAGGTGGTCTCGGTAGCAGGCGGGGTGCGCTACGGCGACCTTGCCGCCGAGCTGGACCGGGCCGGGTGGGCGCTAGCGGCGATGGCCTCTCTCCCGCACATCGCAGTAGCCGGTGCTATCGCCACGGCGACCCACGGCTCAGGTGACCGGGTAGGGAACTTGGCGAGCGCCGTCGTCGGCCTGGAGCTGATCTCCCCCGAGGGAGATCTCGTCACGCTGGACGCCGACCACCCTGACCTACCCGGGGCGGCCGTGCACCTGGGCGCCCTCGGAGTGATCACCCGGGTATGGATGCGGATCGAGCCGAGCTATCAGGTCGCGCAGTACGTGATCAACGATGTGCCCTGGGAGCATGCGCTCGCGCAGTTCGACGAGCTCACCTCGGCCGCCTACAGCGTGAGCCTGTTCACCCGGTGGGATGCCGACGTGCTGGACCAGGTGTGGTTGAAGAGCCGCACGGGTGAGGTGAGCCTGCCGGTCGGGGTTGCCGCCACCGCCGCTCAGCACCCGATCCGCGGGATCGACCCCACCTTCGCCACCGACCAGCTCGGTGTGGCCGGGCCGTGGTTCGACCGGCTGCCACACTTCCGGCTGGAGTTCACCCCGAGCGCGGGCGAGGAGATCCAGGCCGAGTACCTGGTGCCACGCGAGCAGGCAGTAGCGGCGATCGGTGCGCTGCGCGAGGTTGCCGCACAGATCACGCCGCTGCTGCAGGTGTGCGAGGTGCGCACGATCGCCGCGGACGACCTGTGGCTGTCGATGGCCCAGGGGCAGGACACCGTGGCGCTGCACTTCACCTTCGACCGTCACCCGGAGCAGGTCCGCGAGCTGCTGCCGCTGCTCGAGGAGACGCTGGCGCCGTTCCGGGTACGCCCGCACTGGGGCAAGTGGTTCACCCTTGGCACCGACCATCTCCAGAGCCTCTACCCGCGGCTCGAGGACTTCCGCGACCTGGTGCGCCGCTACGACCCCGACGGGAAGTTCCACAACGCGTTCCTGCAACGCACAGTGCTCCCGCGCTGAGCTCCGCCGGCCGTCGCCACCACACCGGCGGCGTGGCGGGGTCAGCCCTTGATCGCGCCGGTAGCCAGACCGCTCATGATGAACCGCTGCATCCCGATGAAGATCAGCAGGATCGGCACCACGGCAAGCAGGAGCGTGGGGAACACGATCTCGTAGTTCGTGCTGTAGCTGGACACGGCCGCATACACCCCGGTAGTGATCGTCTTGAACTCCGAGCCTGGCCCGAGGATCAGCTGCGGACTGACAAAGTCGTTCCACGCGCTGAGCGCATTGAGGATGAATGCCGTGGCCACGATCGGCTTCATCAGCGGGAAGACGATCGTCCACAGGATGCGCTGCCGGCCGGCACCGTCGATGGAGGCAGCCTCGTCCAGGGAGCGGGGCAGCATCCGCACGTACCCGGTGAAGATGAACAGGGTGAACGGCACCATCGTGGCCGACATGAACAGCACCAGGCCCGGGATCGTGCCCATCAGGCCGAGCGCCTTCAGCACAAGGATCGCCGGCACCAGGATGATCTGCGGTGGGATGAACATCCCGGCGAGGAAGAACAGCAGCAGGAACCGGAACAGCGCCGTGGGCGTGCGGGCGATCACGTACGCGGCCGGGACGGCCGTGCCGATCGCGACCAGGTTGCAGGCCAGCACCAGGAACAGCGTGACCGCGTAGCCCTCGACGATCGGGAAGCTGGTGTTGGACCATGCTGCGGCGAGGAAGTCAGTGGACGCGGTGCCTGGGTCCAGACCCAGCGGCGATCGCAAGATCTCCTGCTGCGGCTTGACGGCGTTCACCACCATGATGTACATCGGCACGAGCATGAGCGCGGAGAGGATCGCCACGAACGTCACCCGGATGCGCGCCGGGGCCTGTGCCTTCCTCATGCGATCGCCTCCGCTCCGGACTCCGCCCGCCGGCGGAGCGCGATGATCGTGAACGAGAGCAGCCCGGCCACCAGGATGAGCAGCACCGCCTGGGCGGACGCCAGGCCCACCTTGTTGTTCGCGAACGAGACCGCGAGGATCTCGTACGCCCAGGTCTGGGTGGCGTCCCCTGGCCCGCCGTTGGTCAGACCGAGGACCACGTCGTAGACCTTGAGCAGGGAGAGCACGGAGGTGACGATGGTGATGGTCACCGTGGGAGCCAGCGCAGGCCAGGTCACGTGCCGGAACACCTGCCCGCGGTGTGCGCCGTCGATCCGGGCCGCCTCCTGCAGCTCGGCGGAGACGGCCTGCAGCCCCGCCAGGTAGAGCACCAGCTGTACACCGAACTGCCCCCAGACGATCACGCCGATCATCGTGGCCAGCGCCCAGGTGGGGTCGGACAGGAACGGCAGCGCGGACTGCCCGGCGCCGGTGAGGATGTTGTTCACCGCACCCTGCGGGCCGAGGATCGCCTGCCAGAGGAAGCCCACGATCAGCGCAGACAGCACGTGCGGGTAGAACATCACCGCTCGGGCGAAGGTGTTGAACCTGGTGGTGCGCTGCAGCAGCAGCGCCAGCCCGAGCGCCGCGGTGTTCACCAGGAACGCACCGATGATCGCGACCGCCGCCGTGACTCCGACGGCCGGTCGCATCTCGTTGATCGGGTCGGTGATGATGCGCAGGTAGTTGTCCCAGCCGATCCACTCCGGCGCCTGGTTCGGGATGCCGTTGTAGCTGGTGAACGAGTAGTAGATGGCGAAGCCGACCGGCACCACCATCAGCCCGATGTAGACGGCGGCCGCGGGGACGGTCAGCGCCAGGGCACCCAGCGCGTCCCGTCCCCGAGCCAGCCTCGAGCGTGGAGCCATGTCAGCCTGCGGCCTCCGCGTCGTACCAGGCGGTCAGGTCGCCGGCCACCTCCGCGGCCGAGCGACCCTGCCACAGGCCCTGGACCAGCTCGGTGAACTTGGGGTTGAACCCGGCGACCGGCAGGGCGTAGTCACCCACGGTCTGGTTGCCCGGGACCACGAACGACGGCGCCCCCTCGACCAGCTCCTGGACGCTCGCCGCATACTCGTCGCTGGTCACATCCAGACCTTCACGGTTGAAGTTGTCCATCTCCGCCTGGGTGGCGATCGCCTCTTCGTCGGTGACCAGGTACTCCACCAGCTGGGTGGCGGCATCCACATCGGTGGCGTCCTGGCGCACCATGTACGGGAAGGCGAGGGTGGCGCCCATCGGGCCCGCGTAGTCGGCCGCGTCGTCGACCGGAGCAGGCAGCACGCCCACCTCGAAGTCCGGCGGGGATGCCGCCAGGGTGGTGGTGAACCAGGAGCCCATCGGATAGATGCCGACGTCACCGGCGATGAAGTTCGCCTCCTGGGTGCCGCTGTCGGTGGCCACGTCGTCGGCGGTGCTGTAGCCCGCCTCGATCCAGTCGGTCACGTGGGTCAGCATCGGCTCGAACTGCTCACCCAGGGTGCTGGAGCCGTCTGCCACGCTCTGCTGCCAGCCCGGGGTGGTGATGTTCTGCTGCGGGTGCCACATCTGCTGCACCTGCACGCCGGTCGCCCAGTCGGCGGCGAACCCGATCGGGGTGGGTACCCCGGCCTCGTCGAGGGCAGCGAGCGCATCGTCCAGCTCGTCCCAGGACTGCGGCGGATCGGTGATACCAGCCTCGGCGAACAGATCCTTGTTGTAGAAGAGCAGGGACTGCGCCTGCATCCCGACGCCGACCACGTTCACCGTGCCGTCGGTGGCGTACAGCTCGGACATCGGGGTGCCCTGCGCCCACTCGAAGTCGGTGAGGTCCAGGATCTCCGGAGCCGTAGCCTCGGTCGGGAAGATCGACTCGATGACGTCCGGTGCCGTGCCCGCGGCGAGCAGCGAGGGGAACGTCTCGGCGACCGACTGACCGCTGGGCCCTTCGATCTGCACGTCGATGCCGGTCTCCTCCTCGAACGGGGCGACCAGCTCCTCCCACTTCTCCTGGGTCAGGTTGTCGGTGATGTTCACGAGCATCCGGACAGTGCCGCTGCCGCCATCCTCACCATCGCCAGTGTCTCCGCCACAGGCAGCGGCCAGCATGGCGGTGGCGGTCACGAGAGCTGCCATCGGAATGGTTCGCGAGTGTCGACTCGACATCCTTGTCTCGTTGAAACTTATCACTTGTCATACATCCTATCTGTGCGGGTGAGGATGGAAACCCCTCAGACCGGATCGATGTGACCGCAGTAGGGCAGATCGCCGATCACGGTGATGTCGGTCTCCCGGCTCGAGCCGTCGACGCGGAAGATGCCGTCGTCGGCGACGAAGAACACCGGCGCCTCGGGATAGACCAGCTCCTCAGGCAGCGGCTCCTTGTCCGTCCACACGAAGAACGAACGAGCGAACTCGTCGCTGTCCTTGCGGCCGAAGATGCTCAGGTCGCCGGCGGTCAGCGGGCTGAGGATGCACCACCGGTGGCCGTGCTCGGCCCAGATCGCGCGGTCGGAGAGGAGCACCGCCTGCCGCTGGCGAGGTGCGAAGACCTCGTCCCAGAACGTCTCCCCCGGCTCGAGGTTGCGGGCCAGGAACAACAGGTCGTGGGCGTGCCAGGCAGTACTCGGGGCGACGTCGGCCTCGTTGTGCCAGCCGGTGGCAGAGGCAAAGAAGCCCGCCGGGCTCTGGTACTCGGCGTAGGTGGCCAGACACTCCTGGACGAAACCGGAGAGCTCGGCGTCCGGCCCGTCGAGGAGCAGCTCGTCGATACCGTACAGCGACAGACCCATCCCGGCGATGAGCATCGGGGTGCTGGTCCGACGGCGGTTCTCACCGTGCACGTACCAGTACCGGTGGTACCGGGTCCTCCCGCGCGCATCCTGCCAGGCCGAGCGAACCAGGTGCCGCGCCATGCCCAGGGCTTCTGCTCGCAGGTCGGGACGGTCGAACCGGCGCGCACCCAGGACCAGGGGCACGATCATCAGGCCGTAGTACTCCGCCGGTTCGAGGATGCCGCCGTGTTCGCGGTCGGTGGGCTGCCGGTAGGTAGCCACGCAGTCGTCGTCCGGTACACCGCGCAGGTGCGCCAGACGCACCAGGGCGTCCAGGTCCTCCTCGAGCTCCTCGGCATAGACCGGATCGGTGGACAGCTCGGTGTACCGGAGCTTGGCCCAGAGGCGGGCGTACTCCTGGTTCACCGTGCCCTCCGGGCTGGGGCGACCGCCACCGTAGACGCAGCAGGCGTCGAGGTTGCGCCGGACGGCAGCGAGGATCTCGGCCTGTTCGTCGTCGGAGAGCAGGTGCCCGGCCACGCGGATGCCCTCGAGCAGCCCGATGCAACCGGTCATGTTGTGGATCAGCCCGGAGGTGGCCGACTCCCCCACCTGGAACCCGATGTGCTGGAACTGACCGTCCGCCTGCGTGGTGCGCGCCTGGAACAGCATCATCGCTCGCCACAGCTCCGTGCCGCGCTCGTCGGGACGGCGGGCCAGTGCCGTGGCCAGGCCGGCGAGCGCTGGTGCGGAGAAGGCCTGGTGCCCGCTGGTGAAGTCGATGAAGGTCGCCGGGTTGGTGCCCCAGACGCTGTGGTTGTGGAACCCGCGGATCTGGCCCTCGGCGCCGACCCAGCTGCGCAGCCACCCAGTCAGGGCCGCGACGTCTGGTACACGTGCACCGCTCATCTGCTGCTCCTCTCCTCCGCCGCCCGTAGCGGGCAGCTCATCTCAGGTCTTCCTGGTGGCGCAGCGGCCGGCCGGCCACGAAACGCTCCACCTCGTCGGTGACCGCACCCCCGATCCGGTGCAGCTCGTTGCCCATCGAGCCGGCGATGTGCGGGGTCAAGGTCACGTTCGGCAGGAGCCACAGCTCGCTGTCCGGCGAGGGCGGTTCTGGGTCGGTGACGTCCAGCACCGCCTCCAGCCGGCCGGTGCGTAGCTCGGCCACCAGGGCGGCCTCGTCGAGCACGCCGCCGCGGGCGGTGTTGATCACCGTGGCCCCGTCCGGCAGCGCCGCGAGCACGCGGGCATCGATCTGTCCGCGGGTCGCGGCGGTCAGCGGCTGGTGCAGCGAGAGCACGTGGCTGCCCGCGGCCACCTCCAGCAGCGAACCGGTCTGCACACCCAGCCGGTCAGCCTCCGCCGCGCTCAGCTCGGGGTCGAAGACCAGCACCTGCAGGTCGAAGGGCCGGAGCAGCTCGATGACCTTCCGGCCCACCCGGGAGGCACCGACGATGCCGACGGTCCGGTCGAAGTTCCCGATGTCGGCGCGCGGCGACGGCTTGGCCCGGCTCGCCCGGAGCTCCCGCTCAGCTGCAGCGGCGCGCTTGTTCGCCAGCAGGATCGTCGCCAGCGTGTACTCGGCCACCGGGACGGCGTTTGCCTCTCGCGCGTTCGCGGCGACCACACCGCGTGCGGCCAGCTGGTGCGGATCGGCCAGGCAGGTGCTGGCCACACCGCCGGCGTAGACCACGACGCGCAGCTGCGGCACGAGCGCGCTGGGGACGCGGGGCGCTCCCCAACCGGCGATCAGCACCTGCGTCTCGGCCAGCGCGGCACGCGCCAGGCCCGAGTCGGTCTCGGTGAGCACCAGGTCCGGATCGAGCCGGACCGCTGCACCGAGGCGCTGGAGCAGGTCTGGGGAGAAGATGTCCCGGGCCAGGCTCGGCGGGTCGAAGGCGAGCAGCCCCTGCGGGCGCCGACCGGCCACACCCTGCCTGCCAGTCATCACCGGACCTCCGCTCCCCGGCGGCGCGCGATCTGCAGCCCGGCATCCGCAGCCCGCACGTGCGGACCTGCCGGGGCCTCCCAGAGACGGCCGGTCGAGCTGGAGCCGATCGCGGCCTCGTCGACCTGGATGCCTAGGCCGGGAGCGTCCCCGAGCACCAGGCCGCCGTCGGCGACCTCCTGGTCCAGGGTGAGTCCGACCGGTGCGCGCAAGTCCTGCAGCTCGGTCGCCAGGTGGTTGGGCACAGCGGCCGCCGCGTGCGCCACCGGGTTGGTGTCGTAGGCGACCGGGCTGACCGGTAGGTCGCGGCCGAGGGCTAGCACGGCCACACGGAGGAAGTGGGTGATGCCCCAGACGCTGCCGGCCTGGACCACGTCCACCGCCTCGGCGTCCAGCAACGAGCGGTACTGCTCCAGGCCGGTGAGGTTCTCTCCGCTGGCGATGGCGACCCCGGTGGCCGACCGGACGGCGCGGTGCCCAGCGGCGTCCCACCGGCGCACTGGCTCCTCGATCCAGGTGAGATCGGCCCCCTGCTCGACCTGGCGGGCCAGGCGCATCGCCTGGTGCCGACCCCAGCTCTCGTTGACGTCGTACATCATCGCCGGCTGGTCGCTGTTCCGGCGGAGCACGTCGCGCACGATCTGCAGCCGGAGCAGGTCGCGGTCCACATCTGTGCCGCCCTTGACCTTGGCACCGGTGAACCCGCGCTCGGCCCAGGGCCGGTAGAGGTCCTCCAGCTCGTCGTCCACGACCCCGTAGTCCAGTCCGGAGGCGTACGCGGGCACGAACCGGTCGGCCGCACCGAGGGTGCGCCACAGCGGCTCGTCAGCGGCCTTGGCCTTCAGGTCCCAGAGCGCCATGTCGAAGGCGCCGATGGTCGCGAACGTCGCGCCACCGTGGCCGCTCTTGAACACGTGCGCGAGCATCCGGTCGTACAGCGCCGAGGTCGCTCGTGGGTCCTGGCCGTCCAGTGCGGGGAACACCCGCCCTGCGTCAGCGTGCCCGCCGAGGCCGACACCGGTCAGTCCGACGTCCGTCTCCACCAGCACCAGCGGGACCTCGGTGATTCCGCCGGCCACCGTCCCGTTGACGTCCCCGACGGGCCGACCCCAGTCGTGCACCGTCGTCAGGGTGCGATAACCGGTGATGCGCATGGCGCAGCTCGTCTCCCGTCTGGGCATCGAGGCCGGACGACGGCGGTCCACGCTCTGGTATCGGTCCGTCACCCGACTTATAACTTATGATACAAGTGGCGACGATAACACAGGCTACGCTGAGTTCATCGGGCCGAGGAGGTCAGAGTCGAGCGAGCCGATAGGCGGGTAGAGATGGAGTCCACACCGGTGCGTCCCACCACTGTGCCGCTGCCGCACCGACACCGGCCACCGCTGTCGGAAGCAGTGATCCGCTCCCTCGTCACCGAGATCGTCATCGGCACCTACCCGCCCGGCTCGCCGCTGCCGTCGGCCGGCATGCTCGGCGAGCACTACCAGGTGAGCCGCACCGTGATCCGCGAGGCGACCACGTCGCTGACCGAGAAGGGCCTGGTGGCCACCCGCCAGGGCTGGGGCACGGTGGTGCTGGACCAGGACCAGTGGAGCCTGCTGGACCCGATGGTGCTCGATGCCCTGTTCCAGCGCGATGACCGGTTGGTGTACCTGGACAACCTCATCGAGATCCGCAGCCTGCTGGAGTGCGCGATGGCCGCCCGGGCTGCTGAGCACATCGATGACGAGGGTCGCCGCGAGCTGCGCACCCGGCTCGACCGCCTCGGCGAGCTGCACGATGACCCGGAGGGATACTCCCAGGCGGACATCGAGTTCCACGAGTGCATCCACCACATCTCGAAGGACGCGTTCGGGCGCGCGATCGTGCGCAGCATCCAGGGCAAGGCGGTGCGCTCCCCGCAGTACCGCAGCCACCCGGACGCCGAGGAGATCCGGCTCACCCACGCCGCGCACACGCGGATCGCGCAGGCAATCTTCGACCAGGACGCCGACGGAGCCGCAGCAGCGATGCGTGAGCACATCACGTCGTCGTGGGAGCGTCGCCGGCCGAACGCCGTCGCGCAGGACTGACCACCCGGCCCTGCCCGCCCCGCAGTGCTGACGGGGACCGGGCCCGTCGGCCATTGCGGCCGGCGCCGAGGTGCGTCGCGGTCATCGGCTCGGGGCGGGCGGCTGCCGAGGTCGCTCGTGCCACGAGGCGTCCTGGTGGTTGGTCCAGGTCGCACTCAGTGCGGCCGCGGTCTTGCCTCGACACCAGCGGGATCGTGCGCGAGACGGTCGAGGCGCTGCTCTGAGTGCCGGGGTGGGCCGATCCGCTCAGCGCTTCGTCACCAGCGCCCCCACGCTGTTGCCGGTGAGGTCGAAGACCTCGGACCAGTTCGGCCACGCACGCCAGCCCTCGACATCGGCGTAGCAGGTCCCCTCGGCCTGCTCGTTGTCGGCCACTACCTGCACGGCGGGCAGGTCGTCGTCGCAGCGCGGGGCGCTGAGCGGGGAATCGCCGTCCTGCGAGGTGGCCACGGCATCCAACATCGCCAGCTGTACGGCTCGGTCGGTGACCACGACCTCCTGCTCCACCACCTCGTAGCGGATCGTGTCCCGGTCGATGACGGTCGTCCCGCCGGAGCTGACCTGCAGGCCGGAGACGTCATGCACCTCGATCGTGGAGCGCACCGGCACGCCTCCGAAGGTCACCGTGCACTCGTACTCGCTCCCCGACGCGGCCACGCACTCGGAGCTGATCTCGTGGTCCGCCTGCGCCTGCTCGAGGACGGCGCTCTCCATCGCATGGCGCAGCACGCCGGCGACGATGTCCTCCTCGGTCTCGGCCCCCTCCACGCCGTGCTCCGCCGGGTCCGGGAGCGAGGGTGTGCCGGGCGTGGCCGCGAGGTCCGTGGGGATCGGCTCGCCCTCGTCGGCCCGGGGATCGAAGCGCGGGGCGAGCAGTACCGCGACCACCACGAGCACGAGGACCAGGCCGGTCACCGCCGGCTTGCTGAGCGCGAGGGCCGGCCCGGTGCGGGAGCGGCCGGCAGATGGTGTGGGAGTGGTGGATTCCGGACTCATGGCCGGAAGAATAGAGGAGCGGGATCTGTGGGTGAAACCTGGCGGGGCCGGCGCGCGGCCCGAGCGCGCGAGGTGACGGGCGAGGCACACGTGCCCCGTCCCCGAACGAAGGAGCACCGTGCCTGTCCCCACCTGCTCGACCACCCGTTCGCGAGGCGCTCGGGCGCCTCGAGCAGCTCCGCCCGGTGGTGGTGGCGCACGGTCGGGTGGTGGTGTCTGCGAGGCATGCCAGCTGGCTCGTGCTCCACGACATGAGGTCTCTCCGTCCTCCCCGTCAGCGCCTCATGACGGGACGAGATAGCGCAGGAGCGCGCCGAGGAGAGCAGCGCGAGCGCAGCCAGGCCCAGTGCTCCCAGTAGCCGCACCCCTGCCCGCATGCGCGGACGCGGGAGCTCTGCTCTACGAAGGGGCGGGGGTGACCCGATGGCGTCGACGTTACGAACATCACTTGTGATATGTGTTAAGTACTACCTGTTCATCAGGCTGTGGCGACATCGCCACCAGACATGGGAGAGAACTCGACGATGAGAGCACGCCGGCGGACTTGCGCCGCAGTACTGGCACTAGCCCTCGGAACGACACTCGCCTCCGCCACGACCGGCACGATGCCGGCCGCAGAGGCGACCACCAGCACCGGCCCGGTGGTCTTCGTCGCCCCAGACGGCGACGACGACAACCCGGGCACACGCGCCGAACCCTTGGCCACGATCACGGCCGCACGAGATGCGCTCGCGGGTCGGACCAGCGCCGAGGAGGTGGGCACCGTATGGCTCCGGGGCGGTGAGTACATCCTGAACGAGGCGATCACCCTGACCGGCGAGGAGAACTCCTGGGTCACCTACAGCGCCTACCGGGGCGAGCAGGTGCAGATCACCGGTGCCCACGACCTCAGCGCAGAGGACTGGCAGCGCCTCGGTGACCTGTCCGCGGACGAGCTCGCCGAGCAGCAGCTCGCCTCGCACGCCCGGCTGCCCGAGGAGGTGCACGATGACGTCTGGGTCTACGACCTGGGAGCTGCGGACGTCAATCCGGGCACGCTGTACAAGAACGGCTTCAACTGGGTTCCCCAGCCGTTCGCACCAGAGCTGTCCGTGGACGGCGGGTTGCAGACCCTCGCCCAGTTCCCGAACGACGACAGCTGCAGCACCACCGAGACCGACTGCCACCTCTGGGGCACCGGGGACAAGTGGGACGCCGACGGCACCGAGGACCTGATCCAGGTGGACCTGGACGAACGGTTCGGGCTCCAGGACGACTGGCAGACCAGTGGCACCACCCCGCGGGCACAGTTCGAGGACAAGAAACAGGACCGCGACGACCCGGACACCTGGAGCCTGGAAGAGATGTACCGGATGACACCGTCGATCTTCGAGATCGGTGGCCGACTCCTGGAGGATGACCGGTACCAGACCTGGGCGCCCGAGGCGGAACCGACCGTGCACGACCACGGCACCCGCGGTTTCGACGAGTACTCCGACATCCCGGTGCAGGCAGACCCGGAGTGGATCGAGGACATCGACAACAGCCGGTACGAGACCGAGGGGTGGCTGTCCGGCTACCTCGGCAACAACTACGCCGTCGACATGGTGCGGATCCTGTCCTGGTCCGATGCGACGATGTACACGAAGTACCCGTCGATGTACATCCCGCAGGACGAGTGGACCAAGGTCAAGGCGATCAACATCCTCTCCGAGCTGGACACTGCCGGGGAGTACTACATCGACCGCTACGACGGCAACGACATGCTCTACTTCCTCCCCGAGGACGGCACCGTCGAAGGGCACGAGATCTCGCTGTCCACCTTCGACGACAACTTCTTCCGGCTCGAGGGCACCACCGGCGTGACCCTGCGGGACCTGACCATGTCCGACTCGCTCACCTCCGGGGTGCAGCTGCTCGATGCCCACGACTCGCTGATCGACGGTGTGGAGATCGCCAACGTCAGCATGGACGCCGTCCGCATCGGCGAGACCACCGAGTCGATCACCGCGATGCCCGACTACGAGACCGTCCGCGGCGGCACCGGCAACGTGGTGCAGAACTCCTACCTGCACGACCTCGGCGGTGGCGGTGTGCTGCTCGGCGGCGGCGACCGGGAGACGCTCGAGCCGGGCAACAACGTCGCCCGGCACAACGAGATCGCACGGTTCTCCCGGCTGGCCACGTACACCCCGGCCGGCTACATGTACGGCGTGGGGAACACGTTCGCCCACAACGAGGTCTACGACGCTCCGCACATGGCGGTGCAGATCATGGGCAACGACATGCAGATCACCCACAACTACTTCCACGACCTGGTGCTGAACGCCGGCGACCAGGGCGTGGTGTACACCGGGCGCGACTACACCTACCTGGGCAACGAGATCGCCTACAACCTGTTCGAGGGCATCGGCGGTTCCAACGACGCCTTCTACATGGACGACGGCGCCTCCGGTATGCGGTTCCACCACAACGTGGTCAAGGACTCCCACTCCGGGGTGTACTTCCAGTCCGGGCACAGCAACACGGCCAACGACAACGTGTACATCGACGTCGACCAGACCGGGCACGACCGTCAGTACGCCCTCGACGGTGAACCAGGGCTGCCGGTCTCGAACGCCTGGGTGGTGCACAGCCGGTTCAACACCTTCCTGGACGTGCGCGAGGGCGAGAAGTACTCCGCCACCCCAGAGATCGTGCAGACCTGGCACGACCACTACACCAGCGGCGAGCACGAGTACTCCGACGGCGAGCCGATCCTGTTCCCGGAGATCGAGGACTGGTACATCCCCCGCGTGGCCGAGACCGGCGAGGAGTGCCAGGCCGACGACTACGCCGTCGATGCCACGAACGGCTGCAGCCGCGCGACGGTCTGGGAGGACCCGGACTCGCTGTACGTGCCGGCCCGGGTGGAGATCGACCACTCGGTGATCATCGGGGGCGGTGAGTACCAGCCCAGCACCGCACACTTCGCTGACCCGGACGTGGAGTACACGCTGGCCACCTGGTCGGAGGCGATCAACACGAACCTGGTGCAGCCGGACTCTGTGGACGCAGCAGGGTTCGACCTGGGCACGATGCAGTTCTCCACCGACGGTGCGGTGGCCGAGTCGTTCGGCGCCGAGTGGGTGCAGACCTGGAACTCGCTGGTCTCCTCGACCGGCGAGATGGGACGCCCGGACCGCGGCGACGCCACCGACCTGTGGGCCGCGGTCGCCCAGGCCGAGGAGCTCCTCGCCGGCGAACCGGACGGGGACACTGCCGCGCTGGAGGAGGCGCTGGCCGAGGCCATCGAGGTGGCCGGCCGCACCGACGCCAGCCAGGCGGAGATCGATGCCGCCCACGATGCCCTGCAGGCCGAGCTGGAAGCGCTGCTCCCGCCGGCACCGGACCAGCCGGTGCTCAGCGACGACAACGCCGAGGACGGTCTGCGTGGCGGTTCGTTCACCATCACCGCCAACCTGTGGTGGGGGCAGAACGGCACGTCCTTCCGCCTGTTCGAGGACGGTGAGCTGGTCACCGAGGTGCCGCTGACCGACGACACACCGCGTGCCCAGGAGGTGACCGTCCCGATCGAGGGGCGCACCGACGGCGAGTACACCTACACCTGCGAGCTGGAGAACGCAGGCGGGGTCACCGAGTGCGACCCGCACACGGTCGTCGTGGACGCGGCTGCACCGGCCGAACCGGTCCTCTCCCACGACAACTGGGACGGCGACGGTGACTACACGATCGCCGCCGACCTGTGGTGGGGCACCAACGCCACGTCGTGGGCGCTGACCGAGGACGGCGAGGAGATCGCCACCGGCGAGCTCGAGGAGAATACCCCGGACGCGCAGCACGTCGAGGTGCCCCTCACCGGACGGGACAGCGGGACCTGGACCTACGTGATCACCTTCAGCAACGACCTCGGCAGCACCGAGAGCCAGCCGCTGACCGTGACCGTGGACTGACCAGGCAGTACCTCGCCGGGACGCCCGGACCCACCGCGGGTCCGGGCGTCCTCGTCTGCCCAGCACGGACGCACCCGCAACCGAGCAGCAGCGCCTGTCGGTGCAGATGAGCGTTCTCTCATCGACCTCTCACCGCCACATCATGACGGCCACGCAGACTCTGGGGTCATACCCAGAAAGAGAAAGAGGACGTCATGTGGAACATCGCCTTGCCGCTCCTGGCAGACGTGGTCGCCATCACGCTCGTTGTCGCGGCCTACTTCCGGCGACACCAGCGCCGTGACCTGGTGCTCGCCTACGTCGCGCTGAACATCGGCGTGCTGGCGGTGACGATGATGCTCTCCTCGGCACCGGTGGGTGCGGGACTGGGTCTGGGCCTGTTCGGCATCCTGTCGATCATCCGGCTGCGGTCGGACTCGATCACCCAGGAGGAGATCGCCTACTACTTCGTGGCCCTGGCACTCGGCCTGCTCGCCGGGCTGCACCCCGGGCCGCTGTGGGTCACCCCTGCGCTGTCCGCGCTGCTCGTGGTGGCGATGCTGACCGTCGACCACCCGCGGGTCCTGCCGCGCGCCCGCCGACAGCTGCTCACCCTGGACCGTGCCGTCCCGGCTGAGTCCGAGCTGCGCGCGCTGATCGAGCAGCGGCTGGACGTGGACGTGAAGCACCTGATCGTCGAGGAGGTCGACTTCGTCCGCGACGTGACTGTGGTGGACGTGCGGTTCCGGCGGCGCCCGGAGCAGGAGGCCACCGCAGCGACGCCGGCTGCTGCGACCGACCAGTGGCAGCAGTGGCCGGCCGGAGCGGCTGCCGGCCAGCCGGCGCCAAGCTGGCCCAGCCCGGCCCGCCCGATGGCCGACCGCGTCGGCCCAGCGGTGAGCAACCCGACCGCACCGGCGGTGGACCCCTCGAACAGCTACGCAGGTGGACGGCGATGACGACCAGCACGCTCACCTCGGCCCGGGAGGCGGTGGACCGCGCAGTGGGGCTGATGCCCACCCTGGACCTCGCCGAGGTCACCGCCGCGGCGGACCTGCAGACCCGCACCGACCGCAAGTACCTGGTACCGGCAGCAGACTTCCTGGCCCTCACCCGGGAGCTGGACGGCACCCTGGCGGTGCTCGACATCGAGGGCAGGCGCACGTTCGACTACGAGTCGGTGTACTTCGATACCCCCGAGCTGCTCGCCTACCACGCCCACGCCCGGGGCCGGCGCCGTCGGTTCAAGGTCCGCACCCGCACCTACCTGAACTCCGGGCAGTGCGCACTGGAGATCAAGACCGAGGGTGGCCGCGGGGAGACGGTCAAGGACCGCCACCCCTACGCCGCCGCCCAGCGGTACGACCTGGACCACAGCGCCCGGGCACTGGTCGGCACAGCAGTCGGCAGCCAGCCGCTGGCCGACCGACTGCAGACCTCCCTGGTCACCCGGTACTCGCGCACCACGATCGTGGACACCCACACCCGCAGCCGGATGACCTGCGACGTGGACCTGGCCTTCAGCGACGACTCCCGCCGACTCACCGGCCCGGCTGAGATGGTGCTGGTGGAGTCCAAGACGGTCGGCGCCGCCGGCCAGGTGGATGCCATCCTCTGGCGGCTGGGGCACCGGCCGGTGGCACTGAGCAAGTACTGCGCCGGGCTGGCGCTGCTGGATCCGCGACTGCCGGCGAACCGGTGGAACCGCACCCTCCGGCGTACCTTCGGCTGGCAGCCGGATGGCAGGATTGCCGGATGGGACAGAGGCGACCACAGCTGATCGGGATGCTCGGCGGGATGAGCTGGCAGTCCACTGCGAAGTACTACCAGCTGGTCAACGAGCTCATCGCCGACCGGCTCGGCGGGATGCACTCGGCACGTGTGCTGCTCGCCTCGGTGGACTTCGCCGAGATCGAGGAGCTGCAACGGCACGGCCGGTGGACCGAGGCAGGCGCCGTGCTCGCCTCCGCGGCCGCAGGGCTGCAGGCTGCCGGCGCCGAGCTGCTGCTGATCTGCGCGAACACGATGCACAAGGTCGCCGACCAGGTCCAGGCGGCCGTGCACATCCCGCTGCTGCACCTGGCCGACACCACTGCG